>NZ_JBHYZP010000001.1:133731-463988 GCF_042752355.1 Streptomyces sp. NPDC059255 | reverse complement strand
CCCCGGGGCGCGCCGGCGGGGGGGCGCGGTGTCCAGGGTCCGCCCCTGGCGGGGGCGGACCGGGGCCGTCTCCTGCGTCCCTCAGGTCCTCAGGCCGTCAGGAGGTGCACTCCATGGTGGCCGGGTTCTCCGCGTCGCGGATCAGCGACTCGTGCGCCGCCCTGAGCCGCTCGGCGTCCGGCTTCAGCACCTTGCGGTCGTAGGTGAGCAGACCGTTCAGCTCGCCCTCCACATCGGAGATCTGGGTGTAGACCGCGCCGTTGCTCCCCCGGCAGGCGAGTGCGCGCACCTTGGCGAGTTCGGCCAGGTACGAGTCGGTGTACGCGGCCTGGTCCACCCCCACGTAGGTGTGCTGCACCGGCCAGGCGTGGCCGGGCACGGCGAGGCCGAGGCCACCGTACTCACCGCTGACCAGAGCCCGTTTCCCGTCGGGCGCGGGGAGTTGGGCGCTCGGATAGCCGTGGGCGTCGGCGATGTCCCCGTTGCGGCCGTCGACCGCGCCGCAGCAGTTCACCCCGCTCATGTTGTTGATCAGCCGGCTCGGGTCCCAGGCCTTGGCCTGGTCCGCGACGCGCGCCTGGTCGTACTGGCCCCAGCCCTCGTTGAAGGTGACCCACATGATCACCGAGGGGCTGCTGCTGTGCTGGTCGATCATCCGCTTCATCTCGTGCTCGTACTGGGTACGGGACTCCGCGTCCGGGTTGATGGTGTTCATCGCGGGCATGTCCTGCCAGACCAGCAGTCCGAGCCGGTCCGCCCAGTAGAACCACCGGTCGGGCTCGACCTTAATGTGCTTGCGCACCGAGTTGTAGCCGAGCTTCTTGTGCGCCTTGAGGTCGTAGGCGAGGGCCTCGTCGGTCGGCGCGGTGTGCAGCCCGTCCGGCCAGAAGCCCTGGTCGAGGGTGGCCATCAGGAAGGTGGGCTTGCCGTTGAGGACGGTCCTGGGGGTGCCGTCGACCTTCTCGACCGTGAGCGAGCGCATCCCGAAGTAGCTGCCGACGCGGTCCTTGCCGGCCGTCACCTCCAGCCGGTAGAGGTAGGGATCGTCCGGCGACCAGAGGCGCGGGTCGCGGACGGGCACACTGAGCGCGCTGCCGCTGCGGCCCGTGACACTGCCGACCTTGCGCCGGCCGTCGTACGCGGTGGCCGTGACCGGGACCCCGTCCCGGATGCCGCGCACCTCGACGGCGAGCTCCTCACCGGCGACGTCGGGGGTGAGCTTCAGGGAGCCGATGTGGTCGGCCGCGACCGGCTCCATCCACACCGTCTGCCAGATCCCGGAGGACGGGGTGTACCAGATGCCGCTGGGGTCCAGGCGCTGCTTGCCCATCGGCGGGTTCTCGCCGTCGCTGGAGTCGGTGGGGTCGTAGACGCCGACGATCAGTTCCTGGGTGCGGCCGGGCTTCAGCGCGTCGGTGACATCGGCGGTGAAGCGATCGTAACCGCCCTTGTGCTCGGTGACCTTGGTGCCGTTGACGTAGACCTCGGCCTGCCAGTCCACGGCGTCGAAGTTGAGGTTGAGCCGCTTGCCCTTGCCCACCTGCCAGTCGGACGGCACGGTGAAGGTACGGCGGTACCACATCCGGTCCTCGTGCCGTTCGACCCCGGAGAGCTGGGACTCCACGGGGTACGGGACGAGGATCTTCTCGCGGAGGTTCTTGCCGACCGGCGGGCTCTCGCCCTTCGTCGCGGCGGCGAACTGCCACTGCCCGTTGAGGTTCTGCCAGTCGCCCCGGGTCAGCTGCGGCCTGGGGTACTCGGGAAGGGCGTTGCGGGGCCCGACCTCCTTGGCCCAGGGGGTGGAGAGCTGGTACTCGGAGGTGTTGGGCCCGCTGCTCCAGAAGGCGTCGACGGGCTTGCCCTCGCGGGCGGCGAGGCCGCCGGTCCCGTCGTAGCGCACGTCCGCGTTGCCGCCCTGGCCGACAACCGGTTCCTTGAGGGTGACCAGCAGCCGCCGGGCGTCCTTCGGATCCTTCTTGACGGTGCCGAGCGGCCACTGGGCGCCGCCGATGACCGCGCTGAGGTGGCCGGCCAGACCGGCGGGCGGGGCGGCGAGCTTCTGCGCGAAGTCCAGGCGCAGGCTGCGGCCGTCGGGCAGGACGGTGGCGGCGAGAGCACCGTCGTACGCGAAGCCGTCGGGCAGCCGGAAGGCGGAGGAGGGGACGGGCACCTTGGTGCCGCCGGGCTCGGTCCACCGCAGACGCAGGTTCGAGCCGCCGACGCGCTCGAAGAACTCCACCTTGATGTCGTAGGCCTGGCCCTTGGTCAGGTCGATGGGCTGGGCGGTCTGTTCCTTGTCCCAGTCGTCGACCCAGTGGTCGATGGCGAGGCGGCCGTCGACCCAGAGCCGGAAGCCGTTGTCACCGATCATCGAGAATGTGTGCGCGCCGGAGGTGGCCGGGACGACCTTCCCGGTCCAGCGCACGGAGACGTCGTCGGAGCGTCCGGTGGTGGCGGCCAGCCGCGGCTCCAGATTGGCGAAGTCGATGGCCGGGTCGAACACGGTGGCCTTCAGCTCGTGGAAATCGAAGGCGCCGGGGGCGGACTGGGTGTAGTACTCGCCCTTGAGTCCCTGTACCTCGACCGGGTCGTCCGCGGCCGAGGCGGCGGGCGCCGCGGTGAGTCCGGCGACGCCGAGGACGGCGGCGAGCAGGAGGGCCAGTTTTCTTCGGATGCGCACGAATCCTCCTTGCGAAGAGAGGTGGCGGCTCGTTGCGTCAGTCTGTACAACGTTGGAAGGAACGGCAGTTGGCATGACAACACGCCAATCCTGCACTGTCCAGACCCGGGGAGAAGGTATCGGTGACCGTCAGCCTCAAGGACGTCGCGGAACGCGCGGGCGTCTCGATCAAGACCGTGTCGAACGTGGTCAACAACTACCGGCACGTCACACCGTCGATGCGGTCCCGCGTACAGCGGGCCATCGACGAGCTGGGGTACGTACCGAACATGACGGCCAGACACCTCCGCAAGGGCCGCACCGGCATCCTCGCGCTGGCCGTGCCCGAGCTGGGGAACCCGTACTTCGCGGAGCTGGCGGGCGCGGTCATCGACGCCGCCGCCGAGCACGAGTACACCGTGCTGCTCGATCACACCGGGGGCAGCCGGGAGCGGGAGATCCTGGTCAGCCAGGGGTTCCGGGCGCGGGTCATCGACGGGCTGATCCTGAGCCCGATCGAGCTGGAGGCGGAGGACCTGCGCGGCCAGGACCAGGACGCGCCGCTGGTGCTGCTCGGCGAGCGGGAGTACGACCTGCCGTACGACCACATCGCGATCGACAATGTCGCTGCTGCCAGGACGGCCGTACGCCATCTGCTCGCGCTCGGCCGGTCGCGGATCGCGTTCCTCGGGGCCCGCACCGACCGGTTCAACGAGCCCTCGCAGCTGCGGCTGCGCGGCTGGCGGGCGGAGCTGACGGCGGCGGGGGTGCCCGCGCCGGACTCGCTGGTCGCGCCGACGGGCGGCTGGGCGCACGCCGACGGCGCGGCGGCGACGGCCCGGCTGCTGGACTCGGGCGAGCTGCCGGACGCGGTCTTCGCGTACAACGACCTGATCGCCATCGGCGCGATGCGGGTGCTCTCCGAGCGGGGGCTGCGGGTCCCGGAGGATGTGGCGGTGGTGGGCTTCGACGACGTCGCGGAGGGCCGGTACGGGACGGTCACCCTGACCACGGTCTCCCCCGCGAAGCACACCATCGCCCGGCTCGCGGTGCGCTCGCTCGTGGAGCGGCTGGAGGGAGCCAGGGAAGGCACCGGCGACGCGGCCGGGGACGGCCGGCGGGCGCGGGAACTCCGGGCCGAATTCCGGCTGGTGGAACGGGAGTCCACGCTCGGCCGAGCATGAGGTGCCCGTACGGAGCGGTCGCGGGCCCGGGTGGCGCCGTTCTCGCGCGAAGGGTTTACAGGATCCGTACAACGATGTAAAAACCCTTCCGAACGAGCGCAGCAGACCGTGCAGACCAGCAGACCGTACGAGCCGATCTCCCGGGCGGTGTCCGCGCGCCGGGGCCGTGCCGAGATGGGGTTCCGCCATGAAGTCCTCCGCCCGCTCCACCACCACGACCGTTCTCGCCGCGAGCCTCGTCGCCGCACTCGCCCTGACGGGCTGCGCCAAGTCGGAGGAGGACGCCGCCAGTGACAGCGCGACGGCGACCGCCGCCGGAGGCGGCGACCAGGTGGTCGCCTCCCCCGGCGCCGGGGCCGACAAGACCTGCACCCTCGAACAGTTCGGCGGCGAGAAGCTGGACCTCTCGGGCGCGACCGTCGGCTTCTCCCAGTCCGAGAAGGAGGCCAACCCCTTCCGGATCGCGGAGACGGCCTCCATCAAGGCGGAGGCGGCCGACCGGGGGGTCAAGCTCCTCACGGCCAACGCCCAGTCGCAGTTCTCCAAGCAGATCAGCGATGTCCAGGACCTGATCGCCAAGGGCGCGGACCTGCTGGTCATCGCCCCGCTCAACTCGGACGGCTGGGGCCCGGTGCTGCGTTCGGCGGCGGCGAAGAAGATCCCGATCGTCACCATCGACCGGAAGATCAACGCCACGGCCTGCAAGGACTATGTGAGCTTCATCGGCTCGGACTTCATCGAGCAGGGCGAGCGCGCGGCGGACCGGATGATCGAGGCGACCGGCGGCAAGGGCAAGGTCGCCATTCTGCTCGGCACCGCCGGGAACAACGTCACCACGGAACGCACCAAGGGGTTCAAGGACCGGATCGCCGCCGAGGCCCCGGGGCTCCAGGTGGTGTTCGAGCAGACCGGCGAGTTCGCCCGGGAGAAGGGCCAGCAGGTCACCGAGCAGCTCATCCAGTCCAACCCGGACATCACCGGGATCTACGCCGAGAACGACGAGATGGGCCTCGGCGCCGTCAACGCCCTCAAGAGCGCGGGCAAGAAGGCGGGCGACGTCAAGATCGTGACGGTCGACGGCACGCGCAACGCGGTGCGCGGCATCGTGGACGGCTGGATCTCCGGTGTCATCGAGTCGAATCCGCGCTTCGGGCCGCTGGCCTTCGAGACGCTCGACACCTTCACCCGGGGCGAGAAGGTCTCCCAGGACGTCGTCATCCAGGACAGCGCCTACACCCCCGAGAACGCGAAGGCCGATCTCGGCAAGGCCTACTGACGTGCCGCCGGAAGCACCGGAGCCGCCGGAAGCACCGGAGCCGCCGGACACGCCTGAGCCGCGGGCAACGACTGAGCCGCCGGCAACGCCTGCGGCGCCGGAGAACGCCGTACGGCCGCCGCTGCTGTCGGTCACCGGGCTGACGAAGTCCTTCCCCGGCGCGCGGGCGCTCGACGGGGTGGACCTCACCGTCGGCCCCGGCGAGGTCCACGCGCTGATCGGCGAGAACGGCGCGGGCAAGTCCACGCTCATCAAGGTGCTCACGGGGGTGTACCGGCCCGACGGGGGCGAGATCGCCCTGCGGGGCGAGCCCGTACGGTTCGCCACCCCGCTGGAGGCGCAGCACGCCGGGATCTCCACCATCTACCAGGAGGTCAATCTCGTCCCCCTGATGAGTGTGGCCCGCAATCTCTTCCTGGGGCGCGAGCCGCGCGGCCGGCTCGGACTGATCGACTTCGGGCGGATGCACCGGGCCGCCGACGAGGCGCTGCGCGGTCTCGGGCTGCGCGTCGACGTCCGCCGGCCGCTGCGCTCGCTGGGGGTCGGCGCCCAGCAGATGGTGGCGCTGGCGCGGGCGGTCTCGGTCGACGCGCGCGTCGTCGTCATGGACGAGCCCACCTCGTCGCTCGAACCACGCGAGGTCCGCACCCTGTTCGGGGTGATCAGGATGCTCAAGGAGCGCGGGATCGCGGTGATCTACGTCAGCCACCGCCTCGACGAGCTGTACGAGATCTGCGACACCGTCACGGTGCTGCGCGACGGCCACCGGGTCCACGCGGGCCCCCTCGCCGGGCTGGACCGGCTGCGGCTGGTCTCGCTGATGCTGGGGCGCGAGATGGGCGAGGTGCGCGGCGAGGGGCTCACCAAATTCTCCGGCGGGCACGACACCGGCGGCGAACCGGTGCTGGAGGCAATCGATTTGACGCTGCGTCAGGTACTCCACGGGGTGTCGCTACGGGTGCGGCCCGGAGAGGTGGTGGGGCTCGGCGGGCTGCTCGGCTCCGGCCGCAGCGAGACCGCGAAGGCCGTCGCGGGCGCGCTGCCGCCCGACTCGGGCCGGGTGGTGGTGGCCGGGGCGCCCGTACGGACCGGGTCCACGCCCGCCGCGATCCGGGCGGGCATCAGCCTGCTGCCCGAGGACCGCAAGGCCGAGGGGATCGTCCCCGGGCTCTCCGTACGGGAGAACATCGCGCTGGCCGCGCTGCCGGGGCTGGCCCGCTTCGGGCTGGTCGACGACGCCAGGATCGACCGGCTGGTGGACACCTTCATGACGCGGCTGCGCATCAAGGCGGCGGGTCCCCATCAGAAGGTCGGTGAGTTGTCCGGGGGCAACCAGCAGAAGGTGCTGCTCGCCCGCTGGCTGGCGATGCGGCCCAAGGTGCTGCTCCTGGACGAGCCCACGCGCGGCATCGACGTCGGCGCCAAGGCCGAGGTGCAGGCGCTGATCGACGAGCTCGCGGGCGAGGGGCTCGGAGTGGTGCTGATCTCCTCCGACATGGAGGAGCTGATCGAGGGCTCCGACCGGGTCGTGGTCCTCAAGGACGGTGCGGTGGTCGCGGAGCTGACGGGTGCCGAGGTGACCGAGGACCGGCTGCTGGGCGCCATCGCGGCCGGTTCCGTACCCGGGGAGGACGGAGGGTCCCCGCATGACTGATCTCGCGGCGCTGCGGCGCCTGCCCCTGGGACAGGCCGACCGGGGGCGTCTGCTGGCGCTCCTCCAGGAGTACGGCGTCTACGCGGGCGTGGCCGTCCTGCTGGTCGCCAATGTCCTTCTCACCCCGCACTTCCTGTCGGCCGAGAACTTCCGTACCCAGGCCGTGCAGGTGGCGCCCGTCATCATCGTGGCGCTCGGCATGGCGCTGGCCATCGGCAGCGAGGGCGTGGACCTCTCCGTCGGCGCGGTGATGGCGCTCGCCACGTCCCTGCTCTCCCTCTATCTCGGGTACGGGCCGTGGATCGCGCTGCTCGCCGCCGTGGTGGGCGGGGCGGCCGTGGGGCTCGCCAACGGGTCGCTGGTGGCGTTCATCGGGGTGCAGCCCATCGTGGCGACGCTCGCGCTGATGGTCGCCGGGCGGGGTCTGGCGCTGGTCCTGCTCCCGCAGTTGAAGGACGTCCGGGACCCGGGGCTCGCCGCGCTGGGCTCCGGCGATCTGCTGGGCGTCCCGTACCTGGTGCTGATCGCCGGCGCGCTGGCGCTCGCGGTGGGCTTCACCGTACGGCGCACGACCTTCGGCCGGCAGCTCCTCGCGATCGGGGACAGCCGACCGGCGGCCCGGCTCGCGGGGCTGCCGGTGCGCCGGGTGCTGATCCTCGTCTACGTCGTCTCGGGCGTGCTGGCCGCGGTCGCGGGGGTGCTGGCCACCGCCCGGCTCCAGGCGAGCGACCCGACCTCGCTCGGGACCCTGATGGAGCTGTCGGCCATCACCGCCGTGGTCGTGGGCGGTACGCCGCTGAGCGGTGGCCGGATCCGGATCGGCGGGACCGTGGCGGGCGCCGTACTCATCCAGCTCCTCACCGCCACACTCATCAAACACGACCTGCCGCCGTCCTGGACCCAGATCGCCCAGGCCGTGGTGATCGTGCTCGCGGTCTACGCGGCACGGGAACGGGGGAAGCGGTGACCACGGTGGAGACCAGGGAGACCCACTCCCCCGCGGACGAGGCGGAGGCCCCCGGCGCGAGCCGGGCCGAGCGGCTCAGCGCCTTCGCGCAGCAGCACGGGGCGCTCGTCACGCTCGCCGTGGTGGCCGTCGCCGCCTCCGTCGGCTTCGACACCTTCGCGACCGGCGACAACCTGGCCAACATGGCGGTCTCGTCGGCGTTCCTCGCCGTCGTCGCCCTCGGCATGACCTTCGTGATCATCACCGGCGGGATCGATCTGTCGGTGGGTTCGCTCTTCGCGCTGGGCGGGGTGCTCGCCGCCTGGGGCTCGCGGTACGGCACGGCGGTCGCGCTGCTGCTGCCGCTCGCGGTGTGCGGGCTGATCGGCCTGGTCAACGGTCTGCTGATCGCGCGGGCGCGGCTGGCCCCGTTCATCGTGACGCTGGCCGCGATGCTGCTGGCGCGCGGGGTGCTGCTGTCGGTCACCGACGAGGGCGCGAACACCTATCTGGTGGACGGGACGTCCTTCTTCGCCCGGCTCGGCCAGGACAGCCTGCTCGGCATCGGCGTGCCCGTGTGGATCACGGCGGCGCTCTTCGTACTGGGCGCGGTCGTGCTGCGCCGCAGCCGCTTCGGCCAGTACGTGTACGCGGTCGGCGGCAACGAGGACGCGGCGGCGCTGATGGGCGCACCCGTGGCCCGTACGAAGATCGCCGTCTACACCCTCTCGGGGCTCTGCGCGGGGCTCGCCGGGGCGCTCAACGCGGCCTGGCTGGTCTCCGGGGTGACCATTCTCGGTACGGGGATGGAGCTGGAGGCGATCTCCGCCGTCGTCATCGGGGGCACCCTGCTCACCGGCGGCTTCGGCTTCCTCAGCGGCTCGCTCGTCGGGGTGCTGCTGCTGAAGGTCATCCAGAACGTCATCAACCAGATCGGTTCGCTGGACTCCGCCTACCAACAGGTCGTCAGTGGCGCCTTCCTGGCGGTCGTGGTGATCGCCCAGACCTGGCTGGGGCGGCGGCGCCGGATGCTGTGACCCAGGGTCTCCCGTCCGGTCCCCGCCGCCCGCCGCGGGGACCGGTCAGACCACCGGCTGTCCCTTGCCCAGGGCGATGACGCCGTTCTTCGAGACGGTGTACAGCTCCTGGTCGCGCCCGGGGTTGACGCCGATCGTCGCCCCGGGCGGCACGTCCACGTTCTTGTCGAGGATGGAGCCGCGCACCACCGCCCCGCGTCCCACCCGTACGTTGTCGTGCAGCACCGAGCCCTGCACCATCGCGCCCTCGGCCACCACCACACCCGGGGAGAGCACCGACCGGCTCACCTGGCCCCGGATCACACAGCCGGGGCTCACGATCGAGTCGGTGGCGATGCCGCCCGCCACGAAGCGCGCCGGGGGCAGCTGGCCGGGGTGGGTGTAGATGGGCCAGCGGCGGTTGTCGAGGCCGAACTCCGGCTCGGGCGAGATCAGGTCCATGTGCGCGTCGTAGTACGAGTCGAGGGTGCCGACGTCACGCCAGTAGCCGTGCTCCCGCGCCGACTCGCCGGGGACGTGGTTCTCCTGGAAGTCGTAGACCTGGGCCATGCCCCGCTCGGTGAGCATCGGGAGAATGGAACCGCCCATGTCGTGCACGGAGTTCTCGTCCTCGGCGTCCCGGTGCAGCGCGTCGACGAGGACCTTCGTGGTGAAGAGGTAGTTGCCCATCGAGGCGAAGACCCGCTCGGGGTCGCCCGGCAGCCCCGGCGGATCGGCCGGCTTCTCCAGGAACCGTTCGACCTGGACGCCGTCGGCGCCCGGGGTGATGACCCCGAACGACGACGCCTCCGTACGCGGCACCCTGATGCCCGCGACGGTGACGCCCGCGCCGTTCTCCACGTGCTGGGCGAGCATCTGGCGCGGGTCCATCCGGTAGACGTGGTCCGCGCCGAACACCGCGATGTAGTCGGGGCGTTCGTCGTGGACCAGGTTGAGGGACTGGAGGATCGCGTCGGCGCTGCCCAGGTACCAGCGCGGCCCGAGCCGCTGCTGCGCGGGCACGGGGGTCACGTAGTTGCCGAGCAGGCTCGACATCCGCCAGGTGGTGCTGACATGGCGGTCCAGCGAGTGCGACTTGTACTGCGTCAGCACACACATCCGCAGGATGTCGCCGTTCACCAGGTTCGACAGGACGAAGTCGACGAGCCGGTACGTACCGCCGAACGTCACCGCCGGTTTGGCCCGGTCCGCGGTGAGCGGCAGCAGACGCTTGCCCTCCCCGCCCGCCAGCACGATCCCGAGCACCGAAGGTCCACCACGCATGGCCGCTCCCTATGACTGGGTTCCTACCGGTTCCTGAGAAGCTCCCGGTACACGTCGTACGTACGCCGGGCCACCTGGTCCCAGCCGAACTCCCGTACGGCACGACGCCGTCCGGCGGCCCCCATCCGGGCGGCCGACTCGGGGTCGTCGAGCACCCGGTTGACCGCTTCGGTGAGCCCCGACTCGAAGTCCTCCGGGTGACGTTCGTCGTACGGTACGAGCAGTCCCGTACCGCCGTCGTCGACGACCTCCGGGATGCCGCCGACCGCCGAGGCGACCACGGCGGTGCCGCACGCCATCGCCTCCAGGTTGACGATGCCGAGCGGCTCGTACACCGAGGGGCAGACGAACACCGCCGCGTGGGTGAGGAGTTGGATCACCTCGGGGCGCGGCAGCATGTCGGGGATCCAGTGCACCCCGTCCCGGGTCCGGACCAGCTCGTCCACCAGGGCGCGGAATTCGGCGCCGGTCTCCGGGGTGTCCGGGGCGCCCGCGCAGAGCACGAGCTGAGCCTGCGGGTCGAGGGCGCGGGCCGCGCGCAGCAGGTGCGGGACGCCCTTCTGGCGGGTGACCCGGCCGACGAAGAGCACGTACGGGCGCTCCGGGTCGAGGCCGATCCGCTCCAGTACGCCGGTGCCGGGGTCGGGGCGGTAGAGCCGGGTGTCGATGCCGTTGTGGACGACACGCACCCGCCCGGGGTCGAGCGCGGGGTAGCACGCGAGGATGTCGGCGCGCATCCCCCGGGAGACCGCGATGACGGCGTCCGCCGCCTCGAAGGCGGTGCGTTCGGCCCAGCGGGAC
Source organism: Streptomyces sp. NPDC059255 (assembly GCF_042752355.1). Taxonomy (NCBI): domain Bacteria; kingdom Bacillati; phylum Actinomycetota; class Actinomycetes; order Kitasatosporales; family Streptomycetaceae; genus Streptomyces; species Streptomyces sp. NPDC059255. Next base: position 453,168 of record NZ_JBHYZP010000001.1, on the reverse strand, counting down.
AGTGCGTAGCCGCCGCCGAGCTGCTCGGCCTTCCAGGGGCGCAGGGGTTCGAGGGAGTGCGCCGTCACCACGTGCGGGACGCCGTGGAGCAGTTTGGCGAGATGGCCGGCGAGGTGGGCGTACCAGGTGTGCGAGTGGACCAGGTCGCGGCCGCCGAGCGCGGCGGCCATCGACAGGTCCGCGGAGAAGGCGCGCAGGGCGTCGTTGGCGTCCGTGAGACCGGGGGCGGCCCGGTGCCGTACCACGGTCCCGGCGTCGGTCCCCGTCGCGGGGGGCGACGCGGCGTCGCTCCCGGTCCAGCAGTGCACTTCGAGGTCGGTCAGCGGGCGGAGCCCGTCGGCCAGGAACTCCACGTGGACGCCCGCGCCGCCGTAGACCTCCGGCGGATACTCGCGGGTGAGCAGACCGACCTTCACGCCGTACCCCCGTCCTCGCCCGGCGACCGCGCGGCCCTGTCATGGTCACCCGGAAACCGTCCGGGCGGAAGACCGCTGCGGCGCCCGGCCGGGAACCGGGCACACCCGGGCGGTCACGCTCCGCTGTGCCGGACCGGTGTGGCGGCGGCGCGGGCCCGGGTCCCGGCCGCTCGGGCCGCGCCCGTGGAGGGGCCCGAGCACGGCGCTGACCTGGAGCGACCCTCCACGGGTGGAAACCGGCCCGGATCCGTACTACTACAGCAGTACGCCGGATTGACCTCTACAGGACGACGCGGGAGCCGTCCCCGGCGAGAGATCGTGAAGACATGAGTGCACTCGCCCTGTCCGTTCTCCTGTCGCTGGTCTCCGCGGTCGCCTACGCGTCCGGGGCCATCCTTCAGGAGCATGTCGCGACGGACACCCCCGCCCGCCCGTACGCACCGCTGCACCACGGGCTGTGGTGGGCCGCGGTGGCCCTCAACGGGCTCGGGGCGGCGCTCCACGTCGTCGCGCTGGCCTACGGGCCGCTCAGCGTCGTCCAGCCGCTCGGCGCGCTCACCATCGTCTTCGCGCTGCCCATGGCGGCGCTCTTCGTGGGGCGCAGGGCCGGGCGCACGGCGTGGCGGGGCGCGCTCATGGCGTCGGTGGGGCTGGCGGGGCTGCTCGCCCTCACGGAGGGGACGGACACCCGCGCGCTGGACGGCACGGAGCGGCTGGTCCTGGCCGCCGCGACGTTCGGCGCGGTGGGGGTGGTCTTCCTGGCCGCGCAGCTCGTGGGGCGGCCCGCCGTACGGAGCATGCTGCTGGCGGCCGCGGCCGGGATCGCGTTCGGCATCGCCTCGGTCTTCACGAAGACGGTCGCCGTGGACTGGACCTCGGACCGGCCCACCGTGCAGGTGCCGAGCCTGGTGGTGATCGCGGTCCTCGCGGCGGGCGGGCTGCTGTTGTCGCAGGCGTCCTACCGGGGAGCGGGGCTGGCCGCCCCGCTGGCCACGGTCACGGTCGTGAACCCGGTGGTCGCGGCGACGGTGGGACTGACGCTGTTCGGTGAGGACTTCCGGTACGGGACGCTCGGTACGGCGCTGGCGCTGGCCTCGGGTGCCGTGGCGGCGGGCGGGCTGATCCTGCTCACCGTGGAGCGGTCGGTCGCCGCGTCGCGGGCGGCGCGGGCCGCGACGCGGGGCGGCGCCGGGTCATCGGTCCCGGCCGCCCGGCCTCCGGAGCGGGGGTCAGAGCCGGACACCGCCCGCGCGCAGGTAGGCGAGGGGGTCGATGTCGGAGCCGTAGCCGGGCCCCGTGCGCATCTCGAAGTGGAGATGCGGTCCGGTGCTGTTACCGGTCGATCCTGAGCGGGCGATCCGCTGGCCGCTGCCGACGTTCTGGCCCTCGCGCACGGTGAGCGCGGAGAGGTGCGCGTACTGGCTGTACTTGCCGTCGGTGTGCCGGATGACGACCTGGTAGCCGTAGGCCCCGGCCCACCCGGCGGAGACCACGCGGCCGGCGGCGACCGCCTTCACCGAGGTGCCGGTGGGGACGGGGAAGTCGACGCCCGTGTGGTAGCCGCTGGCCCAGGAGCCGGCCTGGCGGTACTGGGTACCGGTGGAGGCGGCGACCGGCGCGGACATGCCGCCCGTCTTCGGCTTGGCGGCCGGGGCTTCGGCCTTGACCTGCCGCTTCTCCTCCTGCTTGGGCGCCTGTTCCTTCTTCTGCTCCTGCTTCTGCTCCCGCTCCTGCTGCTTTTCCTGCGGGGGCTTTTCCTGCTTCTTCTCCACCCGGCGCTCGGGCTCGGCCGTCGCCTTCGGCTTCTCTGCGGGGGCGGGCCGCGCCGTCTTCTCCGGCCGGGTGGCGGTGCCCTTCGCGGGCGCCTGGAGCACGAGCTTCTGCCCCGGGAAGATCAGGTCCGGGTCGCTGCCGATGACCTGGCGGTTCTCCTCGTACAGCCGCTGCCAGCCGCCCTTGACGGACTCCTCGACGGCGATCCGCGAGAGCGAGTCGCCCCGGGCGACGGTGTACCCCTCGCGCTGGGTCGGTACGGAGGTGGGCGAGGCGGCCTTCGTCCGCTCGGCCTTCACCGTGGTCCCGGTCGTCTCCGTGGTCCCGGTCTGCGCGGGGGCGCTCTTGGCCTGGGCCCGCTCCACGGTGCCGGTGTCGCGGCCCTGCGCCGGGGTGATGTCGGGCGCGTCGCCGCCCCGGGTCAGTCCGGCCCGGACCGAGCAGGCGGGCCAGGCGCCGGGGCCCTGGCCCTTGAGCACCTTCTCGGCGACGGCGATCTGCTGGTCCCGGGTGGCGAGATCGGCGCGCGGAGCGTAGCGGGTGCCGCCGTACGCCTCCCAGGTGGACCGGGTGAACTGGAGCCCGCCGTAGTAGCCGTTGCCGGTGTTGATCTGCCAGTTGTTGGTCGACTCGCAGGCCGCGACCTTCTCCCAGACGTCCACCGGGGCCGCCTGCGCGGTCGCCGCGGCGAGGAGCGGCAGGGCCATGCCCGCCCCGCCCGCCGTGACGGTGAGCGACGCACGGTTGATACGGCTCGGCTGGTATCGGCGGTGCCGACCGGTTGCGGCCATGATGTGGCTCCCCCACTGGCTGTAGGACACGTCGCAGCGGCCAACGTAAAGGCTGGGCAAGGACCGTGACAAGAGCTCACCGTCGCGTCCCGGTCGCCGGACGGCCGCGTACCGGCACACAGCGTGCCATCCCGGAACCCGTGGTGTCCCGGGGAGCGGGAAATTCGCCCGCCCGAACCCGGGCACCGGCCCGCGCGCCCCGTCCGGGAGGCGCCCGCGCACCCGCGCGGAGCCGCCGCCCCGCGCGGGTGCGGGGCGGCGGCTCCGGGAGGGAACCCCAGGGGATCAGGGGAGGAAGTCCCCCGGGGGGTCAGGCGTCCGGCGGTCTCGTCGGCTCCGTACCGGTCTGGGCGCAGACCGAGGCGGCCACCCGGGACGCGAAGCCCAGCATCTCCGTCACCTCGTCGCGGGAGAGCCCGGCGACGCCGCCGGACCGGTCCGCGCCGGGTGCGGTCAGCCAGTTGAGGACGCCGGCCATGAAGGCGTCACCGGCGCCGATGGTGTTGACCACCTCGACGGGTACGGCGGGCACGGAGACCGGCTCCGCGTTCCCCGCGAACGCCGTGGCGCCCTGGGCGCCCCGGGTGAGCACCACGAGGCGCCCCTCCCCGGCCAGCCGCCGGCAGCTCGCGTCGGGGTCCGTGCCGGGCCACAGCCGGGCCAGGTCCTCGTCGCTCGCCTTGACGACCTGGGCGAGCGCGCACAGCTCGCGCAGCCGCCGGACCGCCCGTTCCGGGTCGATCGTCCGGTCCTCACGCACGTTCGGGTCCACCACCAGCAGCGAACGCGCGGCGCCCGCGCGGGCGGTGGCCGCGACCGCCTCGGCCGCGGGCTCCACGACGGCGGCGACCCCGCCCACGTACACGGCGGCGAACCGCTCGGTCCGCGCGGAGTGGTCCGGCAGCCGGAAGGTCGCCGTGTCGCCGAGGTGGAAGTGGTAGCCGGTGCCGTCGGGACCCGGGTCGGCGACCGCGAGCGTCGTGGGCAGCTCCGAGCGTGCGCAGAGGCCGAGTTCCGTACCGGCGGAGACCAGCCGCTGTTCGATCACGCGGGCGAAGCCGTCGCCGCCGAGGGCCCCGGCGAACCAGCTCGGCGTACCGAGCCGGGCGAGCCCGGCCGCGACATTGGCGGGCGCGCCGCCGGGCTGGGCCCGGTACGTCTCCGGGTCGTCCGGCACCGGGACGAGGTCGATGAGCGCCTCGCCCATGACGAGCACGGCGCCGGGGCCCACCTCGGTCACGGCTGGACCACGATCTTGCGTCCCTGGCCCGCCTTGAACTTCTCGATGGCCTGCGGGTACTGCTCCAGCGGCAGCCGGTCGCTGATGAAGACGGCCGGGTCGAGCACCCCGGAGGCGAAGAGCGCGGCGGCCCGCTCGTAGCTGTGCAGCACCGCCATGGATCCGGTGATGGTGATCTCCTGGTTGTAGATCCGGTACGGCTCGATGACGGCGGTCGTCGCGTAGTCGGCGACCCCGAACTGGAGGAACGTACCGCCCTTGGCGACCCGGCCCAGACCGTCCTGGATGGCGCCCGCGTTGCCGGTGGCGTCGATGACGACGTCCCAGCCGGTGGGCCGGTCGAACTCGTCCGCCGAGGAACCGGAGCGCGAGCAGCCGAGCTTGCCGGCGGTCGCCAGCCGCTCCGGGTTGATGTCGAGCATGTCGACGGAGGAGGCGCCGGTGCGCTTGGCGAGCTCCAGCATCATCAGGCCCATGGTGCCCGAGCCGTAGATCAGCACCTCGGCGCCGAGGGTCGACCGGAGCACGTCGTACCCGCGTACGGCGCAGGAGAGCGGCTCGATCAGGGCCGCGTCCTTGACATCGACGTGGTCGGGCAGTTTGACGCAGTTGGCCACGGGCGCGACGGCGAACTCCGCGGCCCCGCCCGGCTTGCTGACCCCGATCGCGTTCCACCGGTCGCACAGGTTGCCCCGTCCGGTGCGGCAGTAGCGGCATTCGTTGCAGTACAGGGACGGGTCGACGGCGACCTTGTCGCCGATCGCCAGTTCGGTGACGTCGGTGCCGATCCCGACGATCTCACCGGCGAACTCGTGCCCCGGAACGATCGGCAGGGTGGGCGCGAACTCACCCTGCAGGATGTGCAGATCCGTGCCGCACAGTCCGCATGCGGCGACGGAGACGACCACGTCGCGAGGGCCGGGGGTGGGGTCGGGAACCGTCGTGACGGAGACCTTGCCGACGGCTTCGACGATCGCTGCCCTCATTACTTCACAGCTCCAAGAGAAAGGCCCTGGACCAGCTTGTCCTGGGCGGCGAATCCTGCGGCGAGCACCGGCAGGGACACAACGACGGACGCCGCGCACAGTTGGGCGAGGAAGAGCCCCTGACTGGTCACGAAGCCCGTCAGGAACACGGGGGCGGTCTGCGCCGTCACTCCGGTGAGGACCCGGGCGAAGAGCAGTTCGTTCCAACTGAAGATGAAGCAGATCAGCGACGTCGCCGCGATCCCGGGCGCGGCGACCGGCGCGACCACGCGCAGCAGGACGGTCGGCAGCCGGGCCCCGTCCACCTGCGCGGCCTCGATGATGGAGACCGGTACGTCGGCGAGGAAGGACTGCATCATCCACACCGCGATCGGCAGGTTCATCGAGGTGTAGAGGATGACCAGCAGCCAGATGTTGTCCAGCATGCCGACGTTCTTCGCGAAGAGGTAGACGGGCAGCAGCCCGGCGACCACCGGCAGCATCTTCGTGGAGAGGAAGAAGAACATGACGTCCGTCCACTTCTCCACGCGCTTGATGGAGAGCGCGTACGCCGCCGGCAGGGCCAGCAGCAGCACGAAGAGCGTGGAGAAGAACGACGCGGTCACGGAGTTGATCAGCGGCGGCCAGGGGCTCGCGCCGCCGCCCTCGCCGAAGAACACCCGGTAGCTGTCGAGGGTCAGTCCGGCGGTGAGCGAAGGCGGGTTGGTCGCCGCGTCGGCCTCCGTGTGGAAGGAGGTCAGCAGCATCCAGAGGGCCGGCAGGCAGAAGACGATGCCGACGATCCAGGCCAGCAGGCCGAGTCCGGCGGAGCGCCGCCTGGCCCGCCGGGCGGCGGGGGCGTACTTGTCGACGTGCGGCCGGGCGCTCGCACGGGGGCCGGTCACGGAGAGGGTGCTCATGCGCGGTTCGCCTCCTCACTGAAGAGGGACGAGACGACGCGCAGGGCGAAGGTCGCGATCACGATGGTGCCGATCACGACCACGACGCCGGCGGCCGAGGCCAGTCCGTACTCGTGAGCCTGGTAGAAGGTCTGGTAGATGGTGTACGGGAGATTGGCGGTGCCGAGGCCCCCGGAGGTGAGGGTGAACACCGCGTCGAAGTTCTGCACGATGTAGATCGAGCCGAGCAGGATGCCCAGTTCGAGGTAGCGGCGCAGGTGGGGCAGGGTGAGGTAGCCGAACATCTGCCATCCGGTCGCGCCGTCCAGCTTGGCTGCCTCCAGGATCTCGGCGGGCCTGCTCTGGAGTCCGGCGAGCAGGATGAGCATCATGAACGGCGTCCACTGCCAGATCAGCGCGGCCTCGACCGCGAGCAGCGGCATGTCGGAGATCCAGTCGGGCTGGGTGGGGTTCTCCACCCCGAAGAGCCCGGTGAACCAGGCCCAGCCGCCGTTGAGGAGCCCGTACTCGGGGTTGTAGAGGACGTGCTTCCACATGAGCGCGGCCGAGACCGGGACCAGGAGGAACGGCGTGATCAGCAGGGTGCGGACGAAGCCGCGGCCGATGAACTTGCGGTCGAGCAGCAGTGCGAGGAGCAGCCCGAGGACCACGCTGGCGATCACCACGGTCGCGGTGAGCAGCACGGTGGTGAACACCGATTCGCGCAGGCTCGCGTCGGTGAACACCGAGCCGTAGTTGGCGAGTCCGGCGAAGCTGCGCTCGTCGGGGGCGAGCGAGTTCCAGTCGAAGAGCGAGATCAACAGGGTTGCCACGAAGGGCAGTTGGGTGACAGCGATCAGGAAGATCAGGGCGGGCAGCAGCGGTGCCCGGGTGGCCCATGCGCGGGCCCGGGTGCCCCGGCCGGCCTGGTGCGACGCGGGGGGCCGCGGCCCCCCGGCCGGGGTGAGCGGGGGTGTGCTGACGGAGGTACTCACTTCTGGTCCTTGCCCACCTTTTCGGCCAGCGCCTGCGAGTTCTTCAGCGCTTCGGCCACGGTCTTCTTGCCGGCGATGGCGGCGCTGATCTCCTGCGAGACCTTGGTGCCGAGGTCGGTGAACTCGGGGATGTCGACGAACTGGATGCCGACGGTGGGACGGGGCTGGACGCCCGGGTCGGTCGGGTTGGCGGTGGCGATGGCGTTCTTGGTCACCTCGGCGAACGCGGCGGCTTCCTTCAGGTACTGCGGGTTCTCGTACGTCGAGGCGCGCTTGCCGGCCGGGACGTTCGACCAGCCGGCCTTCTCACCGGCGAGGGTCTCGTACTCCTTGCTGGACGCCCAGGAGATGAACTTCCAGGCGCTCTCCGTCTTGCTGGACGCCTTCTGCATGCCCCAGGCCCAGGTGTAGAGCCAGCCGGAGCTCTCCGTCTTGTCGACCGGGGCCGGTACGTAGCCGATCTTGCCCTTGACCGGGGATCCCTTGGCCTCCAGCGAGCCGGCGCCGGCGGTGGCGTCGTACCACATGGCCGACTTGCCCTGCGTCATGTTGTTGAGGCACTCGGCGTAACCGGCCTGCGGGGCGCCCGCCTCGCCGTGCTCGCGCACCAGGTCGACGTAGAACTGGGTGGCCTTGGTGAACTCGGGCGAGTCGAGCTGGGCCTCCCAGTCCTTGGTGAACCAGGTGCCGCCCATGGTGTTGACCACGGTCGTCAGCGGCGCGATGACCTCGCCCCAGCCGGGCAGCCCGCGCAGACAGATGCCCCGCATGCCCTTCTCGGCGCCGTCCGCCTTGGCGGCGAGGTCCGCGACCTGCTGCCAGGTGGGCTTGTCGGGCATCGTCAGCTTCTTCGCCTCGAAGACGTCCTTGCGGTACATCAGGAAGGACGACTCGCCGTAGAAGGGCTGGCCGTAGAGCTTGCCGTCCTCCGCGGTGAGGGAGTCCGAGAGGGGCTTGAGTATGTCGCCCTGGTCGAACGCCTTGTCCTTCTCGGTGTACTCGTCGAGCGAGTGCAGCCAGCCGTTCTTCGCGAAGAACGGCACCTCGAAGTTGCTGATGGTGGCGACGTCGTACTGGCCGGCCTGGTTCGAGAAGTCCTGGGTGATCTTGTCCCGGACGTCGTTCTCCGGCAGGACGGTGAAGTTCACCTTGATGCCGGTTTCCTTGGTGAAGTTGTCCGCGGTCAGCTTCTGCAGGTCGACCATCTGCGGGTTGTTCACCATGAGCACGTTGAGCGTGTCGTCGCCGCCGGAGGAGGAGCCCCCACCCGCGCCACTGCACCCCGCGAGAAGCGCGGTCAAGGCCACACTCGCGCCCACACGCATGCGGATTCCACGACGTCGTTGTTGCAGTGGCATGAGAGATCTCCTGATCATTCGGGGTGGTGAGTGGGGGGTGGTGGGACGAGGGGACGGTGCGCCGGGGTGGCCGGCGCGGCGCCGGTCCGGCGGAACGGAGAAGACGGACGTGCCCGTTCGGGCGGGAGGGGACCGCCGTCAGACGCGGATGACCTGCGGTCCGAGCAGCGAGTACCGCTGAGCCTCGGCCGAGGGCAGTCCGGAGTCCGTGACGATGGACTCGAAGTCACCGACCTCGGCGAAGCGGCAGAAGCTCACCGCGCCGAACTTGGTGTGGATCCCGGCGAAGACCCGGCGGCGGGCGCTCCGCATCGCCTGGGCCTTCACCTCGCTGACGGCGGGATCGGGAGTGGTGAGCCCGTACTCGCGCGAGATGCCGTTGGCCCCGACGTACGCGAGGTCGATGACGAACTCGGAGAGCATCCGGGTGGTCCAGTGGTCCACGGTGGCCATGGTGGAGCCGCGCACCCGGCCGCCGAGCAGCAGCACGGCGATCTTCTCGGCGTCCGCGAGGGTGGTCGCCACGGCGAGGGAGGCGGTGACCACGGTCAGCGGCCGGTCGCGGGGCAGCGCCTCGGCGACGAGCTGGGGGGTGAACCCCTCGTCGACGAAGACCGTCTCGGCGTCGCCGAGCAGGTCGGCGGCGGCCGCCGCGATCCGGGACTTCTGGGGTACGAGCCGGGTGGTCCGTACCGCGAGGGTCGTCTCGAATCCGGCGCTCTCCACGGGATAGGCGCCGCCGTGGGTGCGCCGTACCAGTCCGTGTCCTTCCAGGGCATGCAGGTCTCGCCGTACGGTCTCCTTGGCGACCTGGAGCCTCCCGGCCAGTGCGGTGACCTCCACTGACCCGTTGCTCCGGGCGATCTCAAGGATTTCTCGTCGGCGCTCGTCGGTGTCCACGACCACACACTTCCCTGCTTTTACTGCGGCTCAGCACCCGTTCGGGCTCGTGCGTCGTTTTTACAAGCAGGCAACCCGCTGCGACCAGGCTCTTCACAGGGTTGAGTGAGTCCGAGTCTGCCCGTTCGACCAACCGCGTCTGCCCTGGTCACACCGGCCGGTGGGGTCGGTGTTGCACGGATCACTGCCCGAATGGAGTCACTTCGGTGCCCGTTCGGTGCCCGGTGCGGCCGTGGCCCGCACCGGAAACGGAGCCCGTTTGCGGGCAGGAGCGGGCGGCGCCGGGCGGGGTGAACGGCCGTGTTCGGCGGTACGTATCCCTCCCCGGCGGCCCCGTCCGGCCGGCCCGGTACCCGCAGGTCTTTCTTGGCGCGCCCGGGTGCGGGGGTCTTTACTGTCGGGGCACGGCACAATTCGACGGATATCCAGGAGCACACGCATGAGTGGTACAGCCCAGATCGGTGTCACGGGGCTCGCGGTGATGGGCCGCAATCTCGCCCGGAACTTCGCCCGCAACGGATTCACCGTCGCTCTGCACAACCGCACCGCGTCGAAGACCCGTGCCCTGGTGGACGAGTTCGGTGACGAGGGCGCGTTCGTCCCCGCGGAGTCGGCGGAGGAGTTCGTCGCGGCCCTGGAGCGGCCCCGCCGACTGGTCATCATGGTGAAGGCCGGTGACCCGACGGACGCCGTCATCGAGGAGTTCGCCCCGCTGCTGGAGGAGGGCGACGTCATCATCGACGGCGGCAACGCCCACTTCGCGGACACCCGGCGGCGCGAGAAGGAACTGCGCGAGCGCGGCATCCACTTCGTCGGCGTCGGTATCTCCGGCGGTGAGGAGGGCGCCCTGCACGGGCCGAGCATCATGCCGGGCGGCTCCAAGGAGTCGTACGCGTCCCTCGGCCCGCTGCTGGAGAAGATCTCCGGCAAGGCGAAGGACGGCACGCCCTGCTGCACCCACATCGGCCCGGACGGCGCGGGACACTTCGTCAAGATGGTGCACAACGGCATCGAGTACGCCGACATGCAGCTCATCGCCGAGGCGTACCACCTGCTGCGCTCCGTCGCCGGCTACTCCCCCGCGAAGATCGCGGAGACCTTCAAGTCCTGGAACACCGGCCGCCTCGACTCGTACCTGATCGAGATCACGGCCGAGGTGCTGGCCCATACGGATGAGGCCACCGGCAAGGCGTTCGTGGACATCGTGACCGACCAGGCCGAGCAGAAGGGCACCGGCCGCTGGACCGTGCAGATCGCCCTCGACCTGGGCGTCCCGGTCTCCGGCATCGCCGAGGCGGTCTTCGCCCGTTCGCTCTCCGGCCACGCGGGGCTGCGGGACGCGTCGCAGGCGCTGCCGGGCCCGGCGGCGGCGCCGCTGGGCGAGGCCGAGGCGGCCCGTTTCGCGGACCAGGTCGAGCAGGCGCTCTACGCGTCGAAGATCGTGTCGTACACGCAGGGCTTCCACCAGCTCCAGGCGGGCAGCGCGGAGTACGGCTGGGACCTCGACCTCGGTGCGATCTCGGCGATCTGGCGGGAGGGGTGCATCATCCGCGCCGCGTTCCTCGACCGGATCCGCGAGGCGTACGACACCCGGGCCGACCTGCCGAGCCTCCTCTCCGACAAGCAGTTCGCCGAGGAGATCGGCGCGGCCCAGGAGGACTGGCGCGCGGTGGTCGCCGCCGCCGTGCACCAGGGTGTCCCCACGCCGGGCTTCGCGGCGGCGCTCGCGTACTACGACGCGCTGCGCGCCGAGCGGCTGCCCGCCGCGCTGACCCAGGGCCAGCGCGACTTCTTCGGCGCGCACACCTACCGGCGCACGGACCGCGAGGGCTCGTTCCACACGCTGTGGGGCGGCGACCGTTCCGAGGTGCGGACCGGCTGATCCGGCGGCCGGCCGGCCACGGCTGAACGGGCTCCGTACCGACCTGGGTCGGTACGGAGCCCGTTCCGTTGCGCGCGGGGCTCGGCCGCGTGGGCTCAGCCCGGTGGGATCAGCCCAGGGGGCCCGGCTGCGGCTGGGGTTCCGGCTGGGGTACGGGGCCGGGCTCCGGCGGGCCGGGGACAGGGTCGGGGCCGGGGATCGGCGCCGGTCCCGGCGGCGTGGGCACGGGGGACGGCGCGGGGCCCGGAGGAACGGGATCCGGCGCCGGTCCCGGGCCTGGCGGACCGGGCGGCGGGCTGGGCGGCGGAACCGGGTCGGGGTACGGACTGGTCATGCCTGTCCTCCAGAAGTACGGGAGTCGTGCGTTCCCAATGTCTCCCGGTGCGCGTGCCCACGCGCGCCGGGTCCACGCGTGGTCCCTCGTCGGCCCCTGATCGGCCCCTCGTGGTCCGGGGGACGCGAGGGGCCGAGTCCGTGGCGGAGGCCGGTCGCGCGCGGCCCGGAGAGGCCGTCCGGAGAGGCCGGAGTCGGGGCGTCGCGGAGAGGCGGGTCGTGCGGGACGCGCGGGGGCGCGGGCCGCGGAGGGGCACGCGAGGCGCTCGGCGCGCGCGGGACGCGCGGGAGCGCGGCAGCGCGGCAGCGCGCCGAACGTCAGCGGGCGGCTGTCGCGGCCGCCACCGCCGCGGCCAGCCCGGTCCGGGGCCCCGTGAGTACGGGCACGGCGCCGCGGGCCCGTTCGGCCGCCCCGGCCATCGACGCCTGGGCCAGCACGATCACCCCGCCCTCGGCGGAGTCCGTGACCGCGTCGACGGTCGCCGCCACCCTCGCCAGATAGCCGTCCATGTCCCCGGCCTCGAAGCGTTCCCAGGCCCCCTCCACCAGCACCGTGCGCAGTTCCAGGGCCTGCCCGGCCGCCGCCTCACGGATCAGCTCGGCCGTCGGCCCCAGGGTGGACTCCACCGTGGCGACCACCACGACGCGGCCGGCCGCCGCCGCTGCCTCGGCCATCGGCCGGTCGGCCCGCAGCACGGGCACGCCGAGCGCGGTCCCCGCCCGCTCCGCCACCTCCCCGATGGTCGAGCAGGTGCAGAGCACTGCGCCCGCCCCCTCGGCGACGGCCGGGGCGAGCACCGCCACGACCTCGGCCGCCACCGCCTCGGGCCCCTCCGCCCTGGCGCGGGCGAGCAGCTCCTCGGCGACGACATGACGCAGGGTCACACCGGGGTGGCCCGCGTCCCGCAGGGCGTCGAAGGCCGGGACATGGACCGGAGAGGTGTGCAGCAGGACGAGCACGGCCGGGTCCGGAGCCCCCGCCGCCCGCCGCCCGTCCGCAGGCCTCGCGCTCCGCGCCGTCACGCGTTCCTCACCTGTGCCTTCGCCGCCTCGACGGCCTCCGGCGGGGCCTCGGGCGCCGCTTCGGGGTGGCGCTGCGCCCAGCGGGCGGCGTACGGGCAGAGCGGGACGACGAAGGCGCCCTCCCGCTCCGCCATCGCGTAGAACTCCCGCACCAAGGTGCCGGCGATGCCCTTGCCCTCGTACCCCTCCTCCACCACGGTGTGCACCGCGACCAGCGCGGCCGGTACGGCGGGAGTCTCCGGGGTGGCCGCCAGGGTGACGTACGAGATGGCGCCGACGGCCTGACCGTCCTCGTACGCCTCGAAGCGGCCCTGGGGCCGGTTGTCCCGGATGTTCAGGTCTGCCATGCGCCTGTCTCCCTGCTGATCGTTCACGTCCGGCTCGGTTCCGGCTCCGGTCCGTTCCCGCCTGGTTCCGGCCGGCTCGTTATGGATGAGGCCGGCCCCCCTTACCGTACGGGCGCCGGGCCGGCCGGGTGCGCGGCGGGATCGCCCGGACGGCCGACGGCCCCGCGAGGAAAACCCCCGCGCTCCCGGAAAGGCCCACCGTAATTCCCGGGCCACGGGCGCCGCGCGCGGCGGTGTCCCCGCGTTCCCTGCCCTCCGGTGGCCGTTCCGATTCCCTTTCCGGAATTCCCGGCCCCCGCGCGGCGCGTGAAATCACCGGTCTGCCGTACGCCGCCGGACGGGGCGGCCGGACTTTCCGCCGGGCCGTCCGGACGCGGCCGCCGAACCCCGCGCCTAGGGTCGGGAATGTGTGATGCGCGGTGCGGAGCCGCCCGGGAAAAGGAGAGCACATGGCCGTACGCAGTACACGCCGCAGAGGCTACCCGGAGGGTCTCGGCGGCGAACTGGCCGCCGAGTTCCTGGGCACGCTCGTCCTGCTCCTGCTGGGCTGCGGATCCGTGGCCGTCGCCGTCGTCGGGCTGCCCGGTTCGGGCCGTCAGGTCGCGCCCTTCGGGCCCGCCAACTGGCTCATCATCTCCTGGGGCTGGGGTCTCGCCGTGGTGTTCGGCGTGTATGTCGCCGGCGGTATCAGCGGCGCGCACATCAACCCGGCGGTGACGCTCGCGTTCGCGGTCCGGCGGACTTTTCCCTGGCGGAAGGTCCTCCCCTACTGGGGCGCCCAATTGCTGGGCGCTTTTATCGGCGCCGCGCTCGTCTACGCCACCTACCGGTGGGCGATCGACTCGTTCAACTTCAAAGCGGGAACCGGGCGGGAGCAGTCCCTTTCCACCTACTCGATCTTCGCCACCTTTCCCGCCGAGTATTTCGGGAATTCATGGTGGGGGCCGCTGCTCGACCAGATCGTGGGCACCGCTGTTCTGCTCCTGCTGATCTGCGCGCTCATCGACACGAAGAACCTGGCACCGGGCTCCAACCTCGGCCCGTTCCTGACCGGTCTGGTCGTTTTCGCGATCGGTCTGACCTTTGGAGTGAACGCCGGTTACGCGATCAACCCCGCCCGGGACTTCGGTCCCCGGCTCTTCACTTTCTTCGAGGGCTGGGGCGCCATCGCGCTGCCGGGCAGCTTCCAGTGGTTCAGCCACTACTGGTGGATCCCGATCGTCGGCCCGCTCATCGGGGGCATCGTCGGGTCCCAGATCTACGACCGCGTGATCGCCCCGGTCATCAGGGCGCGCGGCGGCCCCACCGAGGAGGGCCGCGTCCCGGCCAGGGACGCTCCCCCGTCCCCCTCCTCTCCCGCCGCTCCCGCGACTCCGTCGGCTCCCCATTCGACCGAGCCGCCGGTCGAGCGGCCTCCGACGGAGCCGTAGACCGGCCGGGACCACCGCGCACGTACGAGGGGCGGGCCACCGTGGATGGTGGCCCGCCCCTCGTACCTACGCGGGCGCTCCCGCGTGTCACTCCCGCGCGGAGCCACCGTCCGGCCCGCCGTCCCCGGCCGCCGCCAGCGCCTTGGCCCGCCTGCCGATCACCACATAGGCCGCCGCCGCGCTGACCGCGAACGCCGCGGGGACCATCCAGTGCCGGTCGAACACGTGGCAGGTGGCGTGGTCGAGGGAGTAGCGGCCCGCGCCCGCCAGCCCGATGGAGGCGGCCGTCCAGCCGAGGAGGCCCGGGTACTCGCAGCCGCCCGACTGGGCGAAGAACCCGTTGGGCGCGTCCACGGCCACCGCGCCCGCCATGCCGCCCGCCGCCGCCGCGCCGGCCGCCGGGGTGGCGAGGCCGAGCGCCAGCAGCACGCCGCCGCCCGTCTCGGCGAGGCCGGAGGCGAGCGCGCTCGGCCGGCCCGGGTGGTAGCCCATGGCCTCCATCCCCTGGGCGGTGCCGTCGAGCCCGGGGCCGCCGAACCAGCCGAACAGTTTCTGCGTGCCGTGCGCGGCGAGTACCGCGCCGGTGCCGAGCCGCAGGGCGAGCAGGCCGAGGTCTCGTCGGGCAGGACAGGTCATGGCGGGCTCCTGGGAGTGGCGTGGGTGCCGCGGAAGGATCCGGGCGTACGTCTCCACTCTCGGCCGGGGAGGTCGCTCCCGCACGTCGGCCGGAGGGTCCGCGCCGAGTACCGGCGGTCCCGGGCAGCCCGCCCGGGACCGCCGGCCGTGTCGTACGTCCGGATCCCCGGGGGCCTACCTTCCGCAGCGCAGCGCGCGGGTGTCGACGGTGTCCGCCATGACCTGCATGCCCGCGTCGTTCGGGTGGAGATGGTCCCCGCTGTCGTACGCGGGCAGCATCCTCTCCGGGGCCGCCGGGTCGCCGATCGCCGCGTCGAAATCGATGACGGCGTCGAACGCGCCGCTCTCCCGGATGAAGGCGTTGACCTCCTGGCGCACCGCCTCACCGGCCACGTTCCACTCGCGCCAGCCCTGGTACGGCATGACCGTCGCCCCGACCGCGCAGGCGCCCGCGGCGTGGGTCCTGGCGATGATCTGGCGGTAGCCGTCGATCATCGCCGCGGCGGTGGGCGCCGGGGTGGCCTTGATGTCGTTGACGCCTTCGAGCAGGATCACCGTCCGCAGGCCGCGCTGCGACAGGACGTCGCGGTCGAGGCGCTTCAGCGCGCTCTCCCCCGCCCCGTCGGAGAGGACCTTGTTGCCGGAGATCCCCTCGTTGGCGACGCCCTTGACGGTGGTCCGCCGGTCGTCGCCGAGCCGCCGCGCGAGGAAGTCGGGCCAGCGCCGGTTGGTGTCGGCGGTGGAGCTCGCGCCGTCGGTGATCGAGTCGCCCAGCGCGACGACGGCGCCGGTGCCGCGTGGCGCGTCGGTCACCACGGCGTCGAGGTAGTAGCGGAAGCTCGTGCGCTGGGTGTACGCCGTGCCGGCGTCCTCGGCCGCGTGGTCGCCGACGGGGGCGATGTACGAGGTCTGGAGCCCCATCCGGTGGCCGGTGGCGGTGCCGGACGCGTCCCGTACGTACAGGCTGACGGCCAGGTCCGCGTACGGCCGTACGGTGCCCGGCAGCGGATCGCTGTAGACGGAACCGCCCGCCGGTACGGTGACGGAGGCGGCGCCGCGGAAGGTCAGCGCGCGGTTGGTGCCGGGCACCACGGCGGCGCCCGAGTCCACGGCCCCCGCGTAGGCGCTGCCGAAGGTCACCGGCTGTTCGCCGAAGGCGTTGGAGAGCCGGATCCGCAGCGCGCTGCCGCCCGCGCTGGTGCGGACGACGACGCGGTGGGTGCGCTCGGGTACGGCGGTGTCCAGCCGGTCGGCGCTGGCGGCCCAGGTGACGACGGGGGTGGTACGCGCGGCGGGCGCGGCGGTGGCCTCCTGCGGAACGGTGGTGACGGCACCGAAGGCGAGGGCGCCGAGGGCGAGGGCGACGGCCGCGCGCCGGGCGCG
This sequence comes from Streptomyces sp. NPDC059255, assembly GCF_042752355.1. Taxonomy (NCBI): domain Bacteria; kingdom Bacillati; phylum Actinomycetota; class Actinomycetes; order Kitasatosporales; family Streptomycetaceae; genus Streptomyces; species Streptomyces sp. NPDC059255. The sequence continues at coordinate 436,797 of NZ_JBHYZP010000001.1, read as the reverse complement.
GCGAGGTAACTCCACATTTCTCATTGCGGGTTGAAGCCTCTCGTGACGACAGTCGTGCCCATGACATAAATCGGGGCCACCTCCAGGTGTGACCTCACTCCATGACACGGACGCCGGGCGCCGCCGGTTCGACTCCCTCCGTGTCCACGTGCGGCAGGAGCCGGTCCAGCCACCGGGGCGTCCACCAGGCGGCGGAACCCAGCAGGGTCATCACCGCCGGAACGAGCAGCAGCCGGACGATGGTCGCGTCGATCAGGACGCTGACGGCCAGACCGAGGCCGATCATCTTGACCACGATGTTGTCGCTGAGGATGAACGCGGCGAAGACGCTGACCATGATGAGGGCGGCGCAGGTGATCACCCGCGCGGTGATCTCCAGGCCGTGCGCGACGCTGTCCCCGCTGCGGTGGGTACGGCGCCAGGCCTCGTGGACCCGGGAGAGCAGGAAGACCTCGTAGTCCATGCTCAGCCCGAAGACGATGGCGAACATCATCATCGGCACGTAACTCTCGATGGGCACGGTCCCGTTGACGCCCAGCGCGGGCCCGCCCCAGCCCCACTGGAAGACGGCGACGACGACGCCGTACGACGCCGCGATCGAGATGAGGTTGAGCACGGCGGCCTTGAGCGCCACCAGGATCCCGCGGAACACGAGGAGGATGATGAGGAAGGCAAGGGCGACCACCACGCCGATGATGAGCGGCAGCCGGGCCGAGATGAGGTCGAGGAAGTCCTCCTGGGCGGCAGTCGTGCCCGTCACGTAGGTCGCCGCCGCGGTGCCGGCCGCGCCGCGCGGCAGCACGTCGTCCTTGAGGTGGCGGAAGAGCTTCGCCGTCCCGGCCGACTGGGGCGAGGTGCGGGAGAGCGCCGTGGCCGTCAGCACCTCGCCGTCACCGACCGGGGTGAGCGGGCTGACACTGGCCGCGCCGGGGACATCGGTGAGCGCCTTGGTCAGATTGGCGGCGAGCGCGGAGCGGTCGGCCGGCGGCACCTTGCTCTGGTCGACGACAAGGGTGAGCGGGCCGTTGGCGCCGGGCCCGAAGCCCTCGGAGATCAGGTCGTACGCGCGCCGGTCGGTGAAGCTCGTGGGGTCGGCCCCGTCGTCGATATGGCCCAGGCGGATGGAGAACAGGGGGATGGCGAGGACGCCGACGATCACGACGCCGCCGAGCAGGAACCACCACGGGCGGTGCTCCACACGCTGGGCGTACCGGTGCCAGCCGCCCCCCGTCCCGGTGGGGACCCGGGTACTGCCGCCGTGCCGCTCGGCGCGGACGAACCCCGGGTCGGAGACGCCCTCCGCCACCGGGCGGCGGACCCGGTAGCGGTCGATCCGGCGGCCGGCGAGCCCGAGGAGGGCCGGGACGAGGGTGAGCGCGCCGAGGACGGCGGTGATGACGGTGACGGCCGCCGCCGCGCCGAGCTTGCCGATGAAGCCGATCCGGGAGACGTACAGCCCGGCCAGGGCGACGATGACGGTGCATCCGGAGACGAGTACGGCCCGGCCGCTGGTGGCGACGGCACGGCCCGCCGCCGTCACCGGGTCCGCGCCGTCCATCGACAGCTGGCGGTGCCGGGTGATCAGGAAGAGGGCGTAGTCGATGCCGACGCCGAGTCCGATCATCGTGGCGAGGGTGGGCGAGACGCTCGCGAAGGTGAAGGCCGCGGCGATCAGGCTCAGACAGGCCAGCCCGACGATGACCGCGATCAGGGCGGTGAGCAGCGGGATCCCCGCGGCGATGACGCTGCCGAATCCGATCAGCAGGACGATCACCGCCACGGCGAACCCGATGGCCTCGCTGGTCAGGTCCGCGGCTTTCGGGCGGGCGAGTTCGCCGAGCGGTCCCCCGTACTCGACCTCGACGCCCGCGGCGCGCAGCGGCCGCACCGCCTTGTCGACGCCGTCGAGATACGAGTGGGGGAACGAGGTGGGGTTGGCGCTGAAGCGGACGCTGATGTAGCCGGTCCGTCCGTCGGAGGTGAGCGCTCCGGTGGGCGGCGAGGAGGGCGTGGCGGGCAGCGGGCCGACGACGGACAGGACGTGCGGGAGCTTCTTGAGGGAGGCGACCGTCTGGTCGATCTGGCTCCCTGCGGCGGTGAGGGACTGCTTCCCGTCGTGCAGGACGACCTGGGCGCCGACGCCGCCGGCCCCGGGCGCGTGTTCACCGAGCACCCGGGCGCCGGTGTCCGACTGGGTTCCGGGGAGGGTGAAGTTGTCGGAGTACGTACCTCCGAACGTGTTCTGCAGCGCGTGCAGCCCGCCGAGGGCGACCAGCCAGACGACGACCACCACGACGACATGACGGGCGCACCACTCGCCGATGCGCTGCAGGAGGCCCGGCCGCGTCCGGTTCGCCGCCGCCGTTCCGTCCGTACCGCCGCGCTCGGCCATGCGTACCCCCAGAGGGTGCGAAACATCAGCTCACCATAATAAATACGCCATATGCGACTTATGCGGTCATCTTTACGCATTCAGCCAGGGTGGCGACGGTGACCCGCTGGGGGTACGTGGACGGGGCTCAGGCCAGGCGGAGCGTCAGCCGGTGGGTGCCCGCCGGGGCGTTGTGGAGGGCGCCGAGCGGATCCGCGGCGGCGTCCCCGGTGGGTTCCGCGCCCACCAGCAGGACCTTCCAGGGCAGTGCGCTCCCGGTCTCCACGACGATCTCGTCACCGTCGCGCCGGGTGGTGAAGACCGCGGCGGGGCCCGACCCGTCCGGCGCGGGAACGGCGGTGACGACCTCCGCGCGGTCCGCCGGGGTGTGCACGCGCAGGGTCACCCCGTCCGCCCAGTCGTACTCGGGCCCCTCGTCCACGGCGCCGAGCGGGATCACCGCGCCGGGCCTGGCGAGCAGCGGCAGGGTGTCGAAGCCGTGGGTCTCGCGGTGCCAGCCGGGCCCGGTGACCTGGGCGCCGGTCAGGATGTTGGTCCAGGCGCCGGCGGGCACGTAGTACTCGACGGAGCCGTCCTCGGTGAAGACGGGGGCGACCAGCAGGTCGTCGCCGAGCATGTACTGCCGGTCGAGCGGGTGGCAGGCCGGGTCGTCGGGGAACTCCACCACCATGGCGCGCATCACGGGCGTACCGGCGTCCCTGGCCTGGGTCGCGGCGCGGTAGAGGTACGGCATCAGCCGGTGCTTGAGCCGGGTGAAGTCGCGGGTGACGGCGACGGCCTCGTCCCCGTAGTCCCACGGCACCCGGTAGGACTTGGAGCCGTGCAGCCTGCTGTGCGAGGAGAGCAGGCCGAACTGGACCCACCGCTTGAAGAGCGCGGGCGTCGGCGTGCCCTCGAAGCCGCCGATGTCATGGCTCCAGAAGCCGAAGCCGGACAGGCCCAGCGAGAGTCCGCCGCGCAACGACTCGGCCATGGCCTCGAACGTCGACTCGCAGTCGCCGCCCCAGTGCACGGGGAGCCGCTGGCCGCCGGTGGTCGCGGAGCGGGCGAAGACGACGGCCTCGCCCTCGCCCCTTTCCTGGCGCAGCAGTTCGAAGACGGTCTCGTTGTAGATCTGCGTGTAGTAGTTGTGCATCCGCTCCGGGTCGGATCCGTCGTGCCACGCGACGTCGACGGGCACCCGCTCGCCGAAGTCCGTCTTGAAGCAGTCGACACCCTGGTCGAGCAGGACGCGCAGCTTGTCGGCGTACCAGACGCGGGCGTCCGGGTTGGTGAAGTCGACCAGCGCCATGCCGGGCTGCCAGCGGTCCCACTGCCAGACGTCCCCGTCGGGCTTCCTGAGCAGATAGCCCGCGGCCATCCCCTCGGCGAAGAGGGGCGACTTCTGCGCGATGTACGGGTTGATCCAGGCGCAGACGCGCAGCCCGCGCTCGCGCAGCCGGGCGAGCATGCCCTCCGGGTCGGGGAAGACGTCCGGGTCCCAGACGAAGTCGCTCCACTGGTACTCGCGCATCCAGAAGCAGTCGAAGTGGAAGACGCTCAGGGGGATTTCGGCGTCGGCCATGCCCTGGACGAACCGGTTGACGGTGGCCTCGTCGTACGAGGTGGTGAAGGAGGTCGAGAGCCACAGGCCGAACGACCAGGCGGGCGGCAGCGCGGGACGGCCGGTGAGCGCGGTGTAGCGGGCGAGGATCTCCCGGGGGCCGGGGCCGTGGATGACATAGAACTCCAGGCTCTGGTCCTCGACGCTGAACTGGACGCGCCCGACGGCCTCGGAGCCCACCTCGTACGAGACCTGGCCGGGGTGGTTGACGAAGACGCCGTAGCCGCGGGTGGTGAGGTGGAACGGGACGTTCTTGTACGCCTGTTCGCTGCTGGTGCCGCCGTCCGCCTGCCAGATGTCCACGGTCTGGCCGTTCTTGACGAACGGGGTGAAGCGTTCGCCCAGTCCGTACACGCTCTCCCCGACGGCGAGGGAGAGCTGCGCGAGCATGAAGTGCCGGCCGTCGGCGTCGGTCGCGAAGCCGGCCCCGCGGCTGCCGACCGAGGTGAGGGTCCGCCCGCCCGCCGTGAAGTCGAGCTGCCAGGGTGCGTCGGTGTCGGTCCGCAGGGAGAGTTCCCCGGAGGCGAGTTCGACCGTGGTGCCCTCCCTGACCACCTTCCCCGCGCCGGTTCCGGAGCCGGTGGCGAGCGCGAACTCCGGTGTCCTCGGGGCGCGTCCGCCGTGATGGGTGACGCGGACCCCGATGACGCCCTCGGCGGGTGACCAGCAGTCCACGGTCACGAGGGGGGCGTTGAGCGTGTCGCCGCGGTGGGTCACCCGCCCCACCGGAGCGTAGAGGGTGACCCGGTCGTCGGTGACCTCGGCGTCGGCGACGGAGACCGCGTACCGCGCGGTCACGCCGGGGCGCATCTGCCAGTACCCGTCGGTGAACTTCATCAGTGCTCCTGCTCTGTGGAGGGGGCTGGTGCGGATCGGTGGTCCATCAGGTCGATGGTCTCTGCTCGACGGTGCGACGGCCGTTATTTGACGGAGCCGCCGGAGATGCCCGCGGCCACGTACTTCTGCGCCACGACGAGCAGGATCGCGGCGGGGACGGCGGAGACGACGGCGGTCGCCATCACCGCGCCCCAGTCGCTGACGTGGGCGCCGATGTACTCGTACATGGAGAGGGTGATCGGTTTGACGTCGTCGGTGGTGTTGAGCGTCAGGGCGAACATGAAGTCGGACCAGGCGAAGAGAAAGGTGAACAGGCCCGCCGTGAGCAGGGCGTTGCGGCTCATCGGCAGCACGATCCGGACGAAGGCGGTGAGCCGGTTGGCGCCGTCGACCAGCGCCGCCTCCACGACCTCGCGCGGTATCGACACCATGAAGGCGCGCAGCAGCACGATGGAGAACGGCAGCCCGAGCGAGGCGTCGGCGAGGATCAGTCCCAGCGGGGAGTTGACGAGGCGGAGTTCGACATAGGCGCTGTAGAGGGCGTTGGCGATGACGATGCCGGGGACCATCTGGGTGATCAGCGTGGCGAACACCATCGTACGGCTGCCGCGCAGCCCGAGCTGGGCCAGGCCGTACGCGGCGGGCGCGGCCAGCGCCAGACAGACCACGACGGCGCCGAGCGCGACGACGAGGCTGGTCACCAGCGAGCCGCCCTGGCTGCTCAGCGCCCGCTGGAAGTTGTCCCAGCCGGGCGAGGTGGGCAGCCAGTGGGTGGCGGCGAGGCTCTCGCCGGGCTGGAGGGCGATGTTGACCATCCAGTAGAGCGGGAAGAGCAGGACGACGAGGATCAGCAGGGCGACGGCGGTGGAGCCGCCGCCGCGCGAACGGCGGGCGGAGTCGGTGGTGGACATCGCGGTCACTTCCCCTGGCCGAAGTCGGAGCGGTTGGCCCGCAGGTAGAACACGGCGAAGACCGCGCTGATCAGGATGAGAACGTTGCCGACCACCGCGCCCTGGCCGAAGTTGAGCTGCTGGAAGGAGAGTTGGTAGGTGACGGTCCCCAGGGTCTGGGTGGAGTCGGCGGGGCCGCCGCCGGTCAGGGCGAGGATCAGGTCGAGGATCTTCACCGTGGACATGAAGCCGAGGATGAGGACCACGGTCACCACCGGGCGCAGCAGCGGCAGGGTGAGGCCGCGGAAGGTGCGCCAGGGCCCGGCTCCGTCGAGGGCGGCGGCCTCGTACAGGTCGCGGGGTATCTCCTGGAGCCCGCCGTAGAGGATCACCATGTTGAAGGGGATGCCGATCCAGATGTTGACGAGGACGGCGGAGAGCAGGGCCACGTCCGGGCTGCTGAGCCAGGGCACGGCGGACGAGGTGAGGTGCAGGTCCATCAGGAAGGTGTTGAGGACGCCGGTGTCCTGGTCGAGGAGTTTGCGCCAGACGACGGCCGAGACGACCATCGGGACGAGCCAGGGCAGCAGCAGGACCGCGCGGACGAAACCGGAGAGCCGGAAGCGGCGGGAGAAGAACACGGCGAGCGCGAGGCCGATGACGAACTGGCCGAGCAGGGAGCCCGCGGTGAAGAGCAGGGTGTGCCAGAGCGAGTCGGTGAAGAGCGGATTGCCGAAGACCCCGCGCCAGTTGTCGAGCCCGTTGAAGGGGGCCTCGCCGGTGAAGTACGTGCGCGGGGTGAAGTGCTGGAAGCTCATGATGACGTTGCGCACCAGCGGATAGCCGAAGAAGGCCAGCATGTAGAGAACGGCGGGCGCGACGAAGAGCAGGCGCAGGACCGCGCCGCGGCGGCCGGGGGTGCCGGGTGCCGCGCCGCCGGGGACGGTGGCACCCGTTTCCGCTGCGGGGGCGTCCACGGAGGGTGTCGCGGCGGGTTCCGGCGCGGCGGCCGGGGTGGTGGGCTTCATGGCGGTTCTCCTCACGTCACTCACCGGCCGTGGCCCGTGACTGGGCCTGCTTCAGGGCGGCTTCGGGTGTGGAGCGGCCGGTCAGCACGGACTGGAAGGCGCCCGCGAGGGCGTCGGAGACGACCGGCCAGCGGGCACCGACCCGGTCGGTGCGGGAGCGCGCGGTGGCGACCTGGTCGGCGAACGCGCCGAGCTTCGGGTTCTGGGCCTTGTACGCGGCCGCGGCGGCCGTCCGGGTGGGGACGTTGTAGACGGACTCGCCCCAGGAGATCTGGTTGCGCTGCTCGTTGAGGCAGTCGATGATCCGCGCGGCGGTCTTCTGGCGCCCGCTGTCACCGGTGCGGGGCAGGGTCATGACCGTGCCGCCGATCGGCGGCACCGGCGGGCGGCCGGCCTCGGGAACGGGGATCGTGGCGACCGCCCAGTCGAGGTCCTTGTGCTCGCCGAGGACCGGGACCTGCCACGGCCCGTTGATCATCATCGCGGCGCGGCCCGCGATGAACTGGTCGTTGACGTCCTGCTGGTTCCAGGTGACGACGGCGCTGGAGGCCGACTTGTCGTCGACCAGGCCTTTCCAGAGCCGCAGGGCGGGGGCTCCCCGGCCGTCGTCGAGCCGCGTCTCGTCACCGCCGGCCGACCAGAAGAACGGCAGGAACTGGTAGACGCCGTCCGCGTCGGGGGTCGCGCTGAAGGCCATCCCGAACGTCCGGCCCTGGGTGAGCTTCTTGGCGGTCGCCTTCAACTCCGCCCAGGTGGTGGGCGGTTCGACGCCCGCCTTGCGCAGCAGATCGACGTTGTAGATCAGGGCGAGGGAGTTGACCGACCGGGCGATGCCGTACTGGTCGCCCCGGAAGCTGCCCATGGAGACGGCGCCGGGCGACATCCCGGTCACGTCCACGCCCGCCTCCTTCAGCGGGAGGAGGCCCCCGGTGTCGGCGAACTGCGGGAGTTCGGAGCCGTCCAGCTCCAGGATGTCGGTCAGCGAGCGGGACGAGGCCATCCGCAGGGCTTTGGACACCACCTGGTCGGCGGGGACGCTGGTCTGTCTGACCTTCACCCCGAGCGGCTTCGCACAGCGGTCGAAGAACTTCTGCTGCTGGGTGTGTTCGTGGGTGTCGGTGGCCGAGTTGAGGACGGTGAGGGTGCCGGGATCGGGCAGCCGCGCGCACCCGGCGAGCGGTGCGATGGCCACGAGCGCGGTAAGGAGCACGGCCGGCGCCGGAAGGCGGCGGATCGGGTGCATGGCAGGGGAACTCCGTTCGGTCTACAACGCTGTATGGAGACGGAGATGGACGTGGATGTGCGTGGTGTACGTGGATGCACGAGAGCGCGCTGGTGCCTACCGGGACGCACTGGCGCGTACGGGGACGCGCCTCCGGATGGGCGGGGCAGGCGGCGAGGGCCGGTAGGAGGCGGAGCGAGCGGGCGGGCGGGAGAACAGGTGTCGAATCGATTCGATTCAGCGCTGCGGCGATGTTAGGCGCTCGCCGAAACGGCGACAAGGGGCGCAGCGGCGTCTTCGCCACGAGGGTCGGGATCCGGCCGGGGCGTCTTCGCCACGAGGGTCCGGATCCGCCCGGGCGCGTTCGCGACGGAGGTCGGAATCCGCCCGGGCACGTACGCCACAGGGGTCGGAATCCGCCGGGGCGTGTCAGCCCTGCGGCGCGCCGAGGGGCCGCGTGCCCAGCAGCAGGACCGGTGCGATCAGCAGGTGCCCGACGGAGTCGGCGAGCAGCCGCGCGCCCGGCTCCGCCCGCTCCGTGCCGGGCGCGGTGTCCTCCCGCAGCGCGGCGGCGGCGGACACCGCGAGCCGGGTGACCTCGGTGGCCAGCGTCTGGACCGGCAGGTCGATCCGCGGCAGCCGGCGGCTCGACGGGTCGCCCGGGAGCGTACCGATGACGACGACGGTGACGTCCTCCGGCACCCGCAGCCCGGCCGCGGTCACGGACGCCAGGATGTGGTGGTGCGCGGAGGGGTGCTGTACGACCAGCGCGGTCGGCGCCGCGTCGGCCCCCGCGCCGCTCCCCGGCCGTCGGGTGCCGTCGGCCGTCCGGCCCCCCAGCAGCGCCCGGAGCCGGCGCGCCAGCGTGGCCGGATCGCCGACGGAGTGGACGACCCTGACGGCGGTGCCGGTGGTACGGGCGCCCCGGCGGGCGCCGGCGATCCCGCGCAGCGCGTAGCTGCGCCGCCCCCGTACCTCCGACTCACCGGGCGCGAGATACACCAGGTCGCGGTGGCCCGCGGCGGCCAGTTCCCGCACGGCGAGCGCCGCGGCCTCCTCCCAGTCGAGGTCGGTCCAGGGCAGCGCGTCCTCGTCCGCGGGCCGCCCGATCAGGGCCGCGGGGAAGACCAGTTCCCGTACGACGTCGATCCGCGCGTCTTCCATGTCGACGGCCATCAGGACCGCCGCGTCCGCGAGGCCGCTGAGCGCCACGCGTCGCAGCCCCTCCGCCTTGTCCTGAGAGGTCGTCAGCAGCAGGTCGTAGCCGAGGGTGTTGGCGGCGTCGCTGACCTCGATCGCGAACCGGCCGTCCACGGCGTGCCGTTCGCCGGCCGCGCGGGGCAGGGCGAGGGCGATCACATGGGTCCGGCTGCTGCGCAGGGTCCTGGCGCTGGCGCGCGGGTGGTAGCCGAGGGCGTCCACCGCCTCCTGTACGCGTCGGCGGGTCTCCTCGGAGATCGAGCGGGAACCGTTGAAGACGTAACTGACGGTGCTGGGCGCGACCCCGGCCCGCTGGGCGACGTCCCTGATGGTAGCCAACTCGACCCCTTCGATGATGCGGGAACGACGCCGGAGGACGTGCGGCAGCGCTGGCCGTTCATCGTATCGAACGGGTCGCCGCGCCGGTCCCGGGCGCGCTCCCGGACACCCCCGGGGTCAGCGCGGCCCTCTCCCCGGGGTCAGCGCGGCTCCTCCGGGGCGGCGCACACCCGCGTCAGATGCGCGGCGAGCGTCCGGGCGCCCCACGCGGCCTCGACCCGCACCGCGCGGGCCGCCGGATCCGTGTCCCCGCGGTGGAGCACCGGCACCGCGCCCGGCTCCGCGCCGCCGGTCAGCGACCAGCCGGCCGCCCGTACGGTGAGCGGCCCCGGCACCGCCCCGGCGCGCAGCGCCGCCGCCGTCCAGACGACCAGCGCGTGCGGGTCGATCACGGGGGCCTCCGGCAGGTGGTGGAGGCGGGTGGTGTCCCCGGACCCGGCGGTGATCACCGGCCCCGAGAGGGCGCGTACGGCGGTCCAGAGCGCGTCGAGTCCTGCGCAGTGGCGCCGGCGCCCGCCCCGGTCGGCGAGCTGCCAGCCGCCGCCCGGCCAGGGCCTGGCGGTCAGCCGGGTCCCGGCCAGCAGCAGGCGTACGGCACGGTGCCGGGCGGCCGTACCGCCGGGTCCGAGCGGCGCCACGCGCTCCGTCCAGCGGGTCGCGGGGCGGCCGCACCCTCCGCACACGGCCGGTCAGCCCCGCTCCGTACCGGAGGACTGCGGGGCGGACGGTCCGCCGGGGCGTCCGCACACACGGGAATCCGTGCCGCCGAGGCGCCCGTTCCGTCCGGAAGCCGTCCTCATGCCATCACGTCGCCGCTGTTGGGGCCGAGCGTCTGTCCCACGTAGAGGTTGCCGCCGGGGTCGGAGGCGAGGAGCAGCACGGTCGGCGCGATCTCCTCCGGGCGCCCGAACCGGCCGAGCGGCAGCTCCGCCTGCTTGGCGCGTTTCCACTCGGGGCTGAGCCCGTCCACCAGCGGGGTCTCCACCGGCCCCGGGGCGACCGCGTTGACCAGCACGTTGTGCGGGGCGGCCTCCCGCGCGAGTGCCTTGGTGAAGCCGATGACACCGGCCTTGGCGGCCGAATAGTGCGTCAGCCCCTCGCCGCCCTTCTGTCCGAGCTGGGAGGCGATGTTGACGATCCGCCCGCCGCCCCGCGCGATCATGTGCGGAAGGAGGTAACGGCAGCTCAGGAAGACACCGCGCAGGTCCACGGCGATGGTCTCGTCCCAGACCGCCGGATCCATCTCCACCAGCGGGACCTCGGTGAGGATGCCCGCCGAGTTGACGAGGACGTCCACCCCCTCGTGGCGGCGTACGGCGTCGTCCACCACCGCCCTGACCTGGTCGGCGTCGGCGACGTCGAGCGTGTGCAGGGTGACGGCGGCGGTACGGGGCAGCCGGTCGCGCAGGGCTTCCAGCCGGCGGGTGTCACGGTCGGCGAGGGCGAGCCCAACCCCCTGGCGGGCGAACGCCTCGGCGACGGCGGCGCCGATGCCGCTGGCCGCACCGGTGATCAGCACGGTGCGCGGGAAGGGAGAGGAGGCGTGGGACGAGGCCGGGGGCGGGGTCGGGGTCGGGGGCGCGGTGGTCATGGGGTCTCCGTGAGAGGTCGGGCGGTGGGGCAGTCCGGTCAGCCGAGGCAGCCGGGGCAGCCGGTCAGCCGGGGCAGCCGGTCAGGCAAGTCAGTCGGTCAGGCGAGTCAGTCGGGGAAGCGGACGGTCAGGCCGCCGTCCACGACGAGCTGCTGTCCGGTGATGTACGAGGCTTCGGGCGCGCACAGGAAGCGGATGGCCGCGGCCACCTCCGCCGGGCGGCCGACCCGGCCGGCCGGGATCGACGCCCCCGCCGCGCGCAGCCCCTCGGGGCCCAGCGAGTTGCGCGCGTCCAGCGACTGCGGGGTCTCGATCAGCCCGGGGATGACGGAGTTGGCGCGGATCCCCCGCGGTGCCAGCTCCACGGCGAGGGAGCGCACCAGCCCCAGCACCCCGGCTTTGGCGGCGGCGTAGTGCGCGTGCTCGCCCCACCCGTACACGCCGCCCGCGATGGACGAGACGGCGAGCAGCGCGCCGGGTCCCGTCATCCGCGCCGCCGCGGAGCGGAAGGTGCGCAGCACCCCGGTGAGGTCGACGCCGAGCATGTCCTGCCAGGCGTCCTCGGTGAGTTCGGCGAGCGGCGCCCGGCGCAGGATGCCGGCCGCCGCGACCGCGGCGTCGAGCCGGCCGTAGGTGTCCACGGCCGCCTGCGCCAGCCGCTCGGGCCCCGCGGCGCTCGCGACGTCCGCCTCGACGGCGAGACATCTGCCGCCGGCCGCGCGCACCGCGTCGACGGTCTCGGCCGGGTCGTGCGGATCGGCGGTGTGGAAGCCGATCACGGTGTCGATGCCGGCTTCGGCGAAGGCGACGGCCGTCGCCCGGCCGATGCCGCTGGCACCGCCGGTGATGAGGGCCGCGCCGCGCTGTCGTTCTGCGGTCATGATGTCGCGTTCTCCTGAGGGGAAAGAGGGACGAGGCGGTGGGGACGGGAGGGGGACTTGGGGCGGAGGGGAACGGCCGCCGGGCGCGTCAGACCGGCGCGGGCTCCGCCGGTACGGACGTACGGTGCCGGTCGACGTCCCGGGCGCCGAGCATCACCAGGCCGGAGCCGAAGATGCCGACGGCTCCGGCGGCGAAGGCGGCGAGGGTCATCGAGGCACCGGCCGAGAGCAGCGCGCCGAGCAGCGCGGAACCGACGATGGCGCCGACCGGGCCCATGGTGTGGGCGACGTTGGAGCCGATCCCGCGGACCTGCTCGGGGAAGGACTCGCTCATGTAGAACAACATCGCCGAGTAGGGGCCGGTCAGGAAGAACAGCCCGAGTGCGTACAGGCCGATCACGGCCCCCGTGGAGGTCGGGCCGAAGAGCATGGCCGTCATGGCGGCGCCACCGCAGCTCCAGCCGATGATGATGGTCGTACGGCGGCCGATCCGGTCACCGAGCCAGCCGTGGAAGACGTAGCCGAAGAAGCCCGCCAGGTTGGCGAGGACGAGGACCAGCAGCGCGCTGCTGAACGAGACGCCCTTGGCCTCGACGAGCACGGTCGTTCCCAGCACCGAGAAGATCTGGATGCCCATCCAGTTGAGCAGCCAGGCGGCGGCGAGACAGAGCGTGTGGCGGCGCAGCGCGGGGGCGAAGACCTCCCGCAGCCCGGGCTTGGCCTCGGCGGTCTCGATACCGGCCGACTTCTCGACGGCGGCGGCCTCGGCGGCGCGCCCCTCGGCGCGCAGGGCGCGGGCCTTCTTCAGGCCGAGGAAGACCGGGGACTCGGGCAGGGTGCGCATCAGCAGCGCGATGACGAGCGCGGGAACGGCCGCGATCACGAAGCTGCCGCGCCAGCCGAAGGTGGGCAGGGTCAGGGCCGTCACACCCGCGCCGACCAGGGCGCCGACGGGCCAGCCGCTCTGGACGAAGCTGAAGAGCAGCCCGCGCCGGGGGTGCTTTCCGTAGATCTCGTTGAGGTAGACGGTGTTGACGACCTCCTCGGAGTAGCCGAACCCGGAGAAGGCGCGGATACCGACCATGGAGATCGCGCCGCCGGCCAGGGCGGTCGCGGCGGAGGTGAGGGCGGCTCCGGCCGAGGTGATCATCAGGGCCGGGCGGCGGCCGAACCGGTCGAGGATGGGGCCGACGCAGAGCGAGACCACGAAGGTGCCCGCGGTGACGCCGGTGACGACGTTGGCGGCGGTCGCCGTGGACCAGCCGAAGTCCTCGGCGATCTTGGGGAGCAGCGTGCCGAAGAGGGTGAAGTCGTAGACGCTGAAGACCCAGGCCAGGAAGCAGATGACCGAGGCGCGGACGACGAGCTTGCGGGACGGGGCCGCCGGGTCGGTTATGACGGCGGGCTCGGTGACGGACGAGGGTTTCGCTGACGAGTGCACGAGCGGACTCCGATATGTACGAAGGGAACGCGGGGACGGTGCGGTGCGTACGGCGCGGCGAGGTGCGATGCGGTGCGTGCGGCGCGATGCGGTGCGATGCGTGCGGCGCGGCGCGTGGTGGTGCGCCGGGGCCGGGACGGGGAGCGGGGCCGGGTCCCGGCGCCGGCCCCGGGGAGAGGGCCGGCGCCGCGCGGCCGGATGCCGGGGCCGGGGCGGGAAGCCGGGGCCGGTGGCCGGGGGGGCCGCTGCGGGAAGGGGAAGGGACACAGCGGGAACGGCACGGGAGCAGTACGAAGCGGTACGAAGCGATACGGAAGCGAGCGTTCCGCGGAAGCGGTGCGGAAGCAAGCGTTCCGTGCGGGCGGTACGGGACGTGGTGAGCCGTACCGAGCGGGTACGGAGCCGGGTCAGCCGCGGGGACGGCGGCGGACGAAGTCCGTGGCGATCTCGTCGAAGGTGACCCAGCGGACGCCCTCGTGGCTGTTGATGTGGTCGATCAGCCGCTCGTGCATCAGCAGGTTCTGCGGCCGTCCCGACACGTCGGGGTGCACGGTCATCGTGAAGACGGCGTAGTCGTTCTCCCGGTAGACCCAGTCGAACTGGTCGCGCCACATCTGTTCGAGATCACGGGGGCTGACGAAGCCGTGGCTGTTGGGGCTGGCCTTGACGAACATCATCGGAGGCAGGTCGTCGAGGTACCAGTTGGCGGGGATCTCCACCAGATCGGTCTCCTCGCCGCGCTCCAGCGGCTTCATCCACTCCTCCGCCGGACGGTCGTAGTCGATCTTCGACCAGCTGTCGCCCACCCGTACGTAGTACGGCTCGAAGTCGCGGTGCATCAGGGAGTGGTCGTACGCGATCCCCCGCTCCAGCAGGAGCTCGTTGGTGACCGGGGAGAACTCCCACCAGGGGGCGACATAGCCGGTGGGGCGCCGCCCGGTGCGGGTGGTGATGAGGTCGATGCAGTGGTCGAGGATGTCGGACTCCTGCGTCCGGCTCATCGCGATCGGGTTCTCGTGGCTGTAGCCGTGCACCCCGATCTCGTGGCCGGCGGCCGTACATGCCTCGAACTCCTCGGGGAACGTCTCGATCGAGTGGCCCGGCCAGAACCAGGTGGTGGTCATCCCGCGGCGCCGGAAGAGCTCCAGCATCCGGGGCACGCCCACCTCGCCCGCGAACAGGCCGCGGGAGATGTCGCAGGGGGAGTCCTCTCCCCCGTACGAGCCGAGCCAGCCGCCGACCGCGTCGACGTCGACTCCGTAGGCGACCAGAATCTCTTTCGCCATGTCGGTTCTCCTCCACATGTGCTGGTTGGTGCGCGTTGACGTGTGCGCGTGGTGTCTGCGGGTGGTGTACGTGGTGTCTGCCGGTGGTGTACGTGGGGACGGGCCGCCCTTGGGGGAGGCGCGCCCGGTCGGCGGTCGGCCGGCTAAGGCCTCGGTGTGTCGTGGTGCCCGGCGTCGGCGAGCCAGTCGTGGATCAGCGCGGCGGCTCCCGTGGGCCCTCGCCCGGCGGCCCGGTGCAGCGCCGCGGCCAGGAGCAGCCGCAGATGCCACGGGGAGAGGTCGGCGGCGAAGACCGCGCCGGCCCGCAGCAGGTCGGCGCCGCCGCCCGCGCCGTACGCCGCCGAGGTCGCCCCGGCCGGCACCCGGCTCGCGACGGCGACCGCGACGCCGTCCGCCACCAGCCGCGCGACGGCGTCGGTGACGTCGGGCGGGGCGTTGCCCGCGCCGAAGGCGCACAGCACCACGCCGCGCGCACCCGCGGCCACCGCGGCGTCGAGCAGCGCGGGGTCGCAGCCGACGTAGAGCGGGACGATGTCCACCCGGGGCAGCCGGCCGAGGTCGTCGGCGCGGAGCAGCGGGGCGGGTCGGGGCGGCCGGCCGATCAGCCGGACGCGGCCGTCGTCCACGCGGGCGACGGGCCCCCGGCCCGGGGCGCCGAAGGCGGCGGGCGCCAGGGTGTCGGTCTTGCGCAGCCCGATGGCGGGCCAGACCGCGCCGTCGAAGACCGCGCTGACGCCGTGGCCGCGGGCCGCGGGGTGGGCGGCCCAGGTCAGGGCGGTGGCGAGGTTGCGCGGCCCGTCGGGCGCCGGGTCGTCGGCGGGACGCTGGGCGCCGGTGAGCACGACCGGGCGGTCGTCGGCCTGTACGAGGGAGAGCGCGAAGGCGGTCTCCTCCAGGGAGTCCGTGCCGTGGGTGACGACCACCGCGTCGGCCCCGTCGCGCAGGCTCTCGCCGACGGCTGCGGCGAGCGCGGCGAGGTCGGGGAGACCGAGCGAGAAGCTGGCCCTCAGGCCCATCTCCGCGCAGGTCACCTCGGTGCCCTCCGGCAGGGGGAAGGCGCGCGCGGCGTCCAGCAGCTCCTTCACCGTGACGGAGGCGACCCTCCCGGTGGGCGTGGAGCGGCTGGCGATGGTGCCACCCGTGCCGATGAGACGAAGCTGCATACGAAGCTCCACAATCGATTGCGAGAACGATTGCGCAACCATGCTCCACACGCACCCCGGAGGGCAACCCCCGTAATCGGATTTTCATGGAAGATGATGGTTCCGGACATGCGGCCACCCGGGCCGGTGCCTCCCGCACGGCCCGCATACCGGGGCCCGGCGCCCCCCAGCAGGACAGGAACGAGGACCACGGCCTTGAGACGACAGCCCGCAGCCGGCCGCGCCCCGGGCGAGAACGGTGCGACCGAGAACGGTGTGACCCTGGCCGATGTGGCCGCCGACGCGGGTGTGCACCAGTCCACCGCGTCCCGGGCGCTGCGCGACGGAGCCGGGGTAGGTGCCGCCACCGCCGACCGGGTGCGGGAGTCCGCGAGACGGCTCGGCTATGTCGCGCACCCCGCCGCGTCCAGCCTGCGGACCGGCCGCTCCCGGCTGCTGGGGGTGCTGGTCCCCCGGCTCACCGACATCGTGCTGGCCACCGTCTACGAGGGCATCGAGGCGGGCGCGGCGGCGGCCGGGTACCAGGCGGTCGTCGCCAACACCGGGGACGACCCGGCGGTCCAGCGGGCCAAGGTCGAGCGGCTGCTGGCGCTGCGGGTCGACGGGCTGCTCCTCGGGGACGCGCGCGGTGACACGACGCTCGCCTCCGAACTGGTCGCGCGCGGGGTGCCGGTGGCGCTGGTCTCCCGGCGGCTGCGCGGGGTCACCTCGTTCACCTGCGACGACATCGTCGGCGGACGGCTGGTGGCGGAGCATCTGCTGACGCTGGGACACCGCAGGGTCGCGGTCGTGGCGGGCGAGCCGTACGCCTCGACCGGGGTCGAGCGGACGAAGGGCTTCACGGACGCGTACGCGAAGGCGGGCCTGCCGGTGGACCCGGCACTGGTCGTCAACGCGCCCTTCGACGTGCACGGCGGCGAGCGCGCCGCGCACCGGCTGCTGGCCGCCGGGCCCCGCCCCACGGCGATCTTCGCGGTCAACGACTTCGCCGCGATCGGGGTCATGGGCGCGCTGCGCGCCTCCGGTCTGGTGCCGGGGCGGGATGTCGCGGTGGCGGGCTTCAACGACGTGCCGCTCTCCGCCCAACTCCCCATCCCGCTCACGTCCGTACGCTCACCGATGCGGGACATGGGAGAGCGGGCGGCGACCGCGCTGGTGGGGATGGTCGAGGGGCACCCGGCCCGGTCACGCCGGTTCACCCCGGAACTGATGGTGCGCGCGTCCACCGTCGCCGCCGACTGACCGGACCCGGGCCGGCCCCACCGTCCCGCGCCGGAACCGCCGTGGCCCGGTTCACCTGACAGGGTGCCCGGCGGGGCGGTCGCCGGTCACGGAGGCGACCCGCGAAGATGAACCGACGAAACGATCGACCGACCTGACCGACCGACCTGGAGGAATGGGCAGATGCCGCACGAACGAGCGGGACAGCCGGCCCGGCCGGAGGACCTCATCGATGTCGCCGAGCTGGTGACCGCCTACCACGCGCTGCACCCCGATCCCCAGGAGCCGGGCCAGCGCGTGGCGTTCGGGACCTCCGGGCACCGCGGTTCGTCCCTCGCCACCGCGTTCAACGAGGACCACATCGCCGCGACCAGCCAGGCGATCTGCGAGTACCGGGCGCTCCAGGGCACCGACGGGCCGCTCTTCCTCGGTGCCGACACCCACGCGCTCTCCGAGCCGGCCCAGGTGACCGCGGTCGAGGTGTTCGCGGGCAACTCCGTGACCGTGCTCATCGACAGCGCCGACGGCTACACCCCCACCCCGGCGGTCTCGCACGCGATCCTCACGCACAACCGCGGCCGTACGACGGGCCTCGCGGACGGCGTGGTGGTCACCCCGTCCCACAACCCGCCCGCCGACGGCGGTTTCAAGTACAACCCGCCGAGCGGCGGCCCCGCCGGGTCCGAGGCGACCAACTGGATCCAGGACCGCGCCAACGAGATCATCGCGGGCGGTCTCAAGGACGTACGCAGGCTGCCGTACCGGAGTGCCCTGGCCGCACCCGGCACCGGGCGGTACGACTTCCTCGGCACGTACGTGGCCGATCTGCCCGCCGTGCTCGACCTGGACGCGGTGCGCGCCGCCGGGGTACGGATCGGCGCGGACCCGCTGGGCGGCGCGTCGGTCGCGTACTGGGGCCGGATCGCCGAGGAGCACCGGCTCGACCTGACGGTGGTCAACCCGGAGACCGATCCGACCTGGCGGTTCATGACGCTGGACTGGGACGGCAAGATCCGGATGGACTGCTCGTCGCCGTACGCGATGGCCTCGCTGATCGAGCGGCGCGACCGGTTCGCGATCGCGACCGGCAACGACGCCGACGCGGACCGGCACGGCATCGTCACCCCGGACGGCGGGCTGATGAACCCCAACCACTATCTCGCGACCGCGATCTCCTACCTCTACACCCACCGTGAGCGGTGGCCGGCGGCCGCCGGGGTCGGCAAGACGCTGGTCTCGTCGGGGATGATCGACCGGGTGGCCGCGGACCTCGGCCGGCCGCTGGTCGAGGTGCCCGTCGGCTTCAAGTGGTTCGTGGACGGGCTGGCCGGCGGCTCGCTCGGCTTCGGCGGCGAGGAGTCGGCCGGGGCGTCGTTCCTGCGCCGGGACGGCTCGGTGTGGACCACCGACAAGGACGGCATCATCCTGGCGCTGCTCGCCTCCGAGATCCTCGCGGTGACCGGGAAGACCCCCTCCGAGCAGTACGCCGCGCTCACCGCGCGCTTCGGGGAGCCCGCGTACGCCCGGATCGACGCGCCCGCCACCCCGGCCCAGAAGGCGGTGCTCGCGCGGCTCTCACCGGCGCAGGTCACCGCGGACAGCCTCGCCGGGGAGCCGGTCACCGGGGTGCTCACCGAGGCTCCGGGCAACGGCGCGCCGATCGGCGGCATCAAGGTGTCCACGGAGAACGCCTGGTTCGCCGCGCGCCCCTCCGGCACCGAGGACGTCTACAAGATCTACGCGGAGTCCTTCCGCGGCGCGGACCATCTCGGCCGGGTCCAGGAGGAGGCCAGGGCGGTGGTCTCGGCGGCTCTGGGCGGCTGACACCACCGGCGGAACGGCCGCCGCCCGGCGTGCACTTACAGACTCTTGCCCTTGCCCGTAAGACTCTGGTTTCCGGGGATATCCCGACCGGAACGGCGAATTCCCCCCATCCGGGGCTAGGTTGGACGGATCGGCAGCCAATCCCCCCGGAAGGGACATGATTCGGTATGTCCGTCGCCTCAAAAGCCCCGGCCCACGTCCCTGCTCAGGTCCCGCCCCAAGGCCCTGCCGCCCGGTGGGTGGGGCGGGCCCCCGCCGGGGTGCGGCCGTATCTGGAGTCGCTGCGGCTGGACCGGCCGGTGGGGTCCTGGCTGCTGGTGATGCCCGGATGGATCGCCCTGGCAGCGATCGCCGGGCCCCGGGAAGGGGTCCTGCTCGGGCTGCTGCTCCTGGTGTACGGGGTGCTGTCGAGAGGGGCCGCCTGCGGGCTCAACGACGTGCTGGACGCGCGGTTCGACGCGCAGGTGCCGCGTACGGCGGGGCGGCCCGTCGCCTCCGGGCGGCTGGCACCCGGGCGGGCACTGGTGCTGTGTGTCGTGGTGGGGGCCCTCGCTCCGCTGGTGATGGGGTTCTGGAGTGTGGAGGCCGTGCTGTGGGCGGCGGCCGGGGCGCCCCTCGCCGCGGTGTATCCGTACATGAAGCGGGTCACCCACTGGCCGCACGTGTGGCTGGGGATCACCATCAACTGGACGGTGCCGCTGGTGTACGTCCTGCTCACCGGAGGGCTCGGGCTCGGCGGTGTGCTGCTGTACGGGGCGGTGATCTGCTGGGCCGTGGGGACGGACGTGATCTACGCCTGCCAGGACCGGGAGGCCGATGTGCGGGCCGGGGTGCGGTCGGCCGCCGTGCTGCTGGGGCGCCGCCGTACCCGGGTGCTGGTGGGCGGCGTGTACGCGGGATGTGTGGTGCTGCTCGCCTGGTTCGGGGTCGTGGCCGGGCTCGGGCCGCTGTACTGGCCCGGACTGTGCGTGGTCGCGGGGCAGTTGGGATGGCAGGTACGGCGGGCCGACCCCGCGGACGTCGGAGCCTGCGGGCGGGCGTTCGGCACCAACCCCCTGTGCGGACTGCTCATCCTCGTGGCCGTGCTCGCCGGGCGGATCGGTACCCTCGGCTGAGGGACGCGGACCCTGGAGGTACCGGTGGGAGTGCGGGAACGGATCGCGGCGGAACTCACGGCGGTCACACACGGCGGGGATCTCAAGCTGGAGCGGTACGCGGGGCCGCCCGGTGATCCCGGGCTGTTCGGGATCGCGCCGGGGGACCCGGTGTGGCGGGTGCACGGGCAGGCCACCGGGATGCTCACCGGCGGGTTCGCCGCGCTCATGCTCCAGTCGCTCCATCCGCTGACCATGGCGGGGGTCGACCAGCACTCCGATTTCCGCGCCGATCCGGTCGGGCGGCTGAACGGAACCGTACGGTTCATCACCACGACCACCTTCGGCTCCTCCGCCGCCGCCCGCGAGGTGATCGACCTCGTCCGGCGGATCCACACCCGGGTGCACGGCACCGCCCCCGACGGCCGGCCGTACCGCGCGGACGATCCCGACCTGCTCACCTGGGTGCACACCGCCGAGGTACGCAGCTTCCTCGCCGGCCACCAGACCTACGTGCCCCGGCCGCTCCGGCTGACGCCCGCCGAATGCGACGCCTACTACCGCCAGGCCGCCCCCATGGCGGAGGCGTTGGGCGCACGGGACGTACCGCGCACGTCCCTCGAAGCCGAGCGCTATCTGGCCCGTATGCGCCCCCAACTCCACGCCACTGAGGCCGCGTTGGACTCGGTCCTGTTCCTCCGCCGCTTCGGACGCACCCGACGGGAGCGGCTGGCCGCGGGCCTGCTCACGAACGCCTCGGTCGGGCTCCTTCCCGACTGGGCCCGCACCGAACTCGGCATCCGCCGCCCGGCCCCCGTCCGCACCGGCTGGGACCGGCCTCTGGCGACGGCCGTCGGACGCACCCTCCAGTGGGGGCTCGGGCCCTCCCGGATCCAGGCCGCCGCACGGGGGCGGCTGGCGGGGGCGCGGCAGGGGTGACGCCGGTCAGGCCGCCGGGAGAGGCTGTTCGGCCCAGATCGCCTTGCCGCCGGGGATCTGGCGCGAACCCCAGCGCCGGGTGAGCTGGGCGACGAGCAGCAGCCCGCGCCCGCCCTCGTCGTAGACCCGGGCCCGGCGCATGTGCGGCGCGGAGGTGCTGTGGTCGGAGACCTCGCACAGGAGCGTACGGTCGCGGATCAGCCGGAGCAGCACGGGGCCCCGGCCGTGCAGGATCGCGTTGGTGAACAGCTCGCTGACGACCAGTTCGGTGGTGAAGGTCAGCTCTTCGAGCCCCCACGCGGCCAGTTGGCCGGTGATGCGCTCGCGGGCGTCCGCGACGAGTTCGGGCTCCGCGGGCAGTTCCCAGGTGACGACCTGTTCCGCGTCGAGCACCCGGGTGCGGGCGAGCAGCAGGGCGACATCGTCGGTGCGGGACGGCGAGAGCAGCTTGTCGAGCACCGTGTCGCAGGTGGACTCCAGCGACGGGGACGGCGTGCCCAGGATCGCGCAGAGGCCCTCCACACCGGAGCCGGGCGCGGTGCCCAGCCCTTTGCCGGTGCCGGCGCCGTGCTCCGGCGACTCGATCAGGCCGTCGGTGTAGAGGGCGAGCGTGCTGCCCTCGGGAATCTCGAACTCGGCGGACTCGAAGGGCAGGTCCCCCAGGCCGAGCGGCGGTCCCGCGGGCAGGTCGAGCAGGCGCGCCGCGCCGCCGGGGGTGACGAGCACCGGCGGCGGGTGGCCGGCCCTGGCCGCGCAGCAGGCGCGGGCGACCGGGTCGTAGACCGCGTACAGACAGCTCGCGCCGATGTCCTCGTCGGCGGCGGCGCCGGGGTCGCCGTCCGGTCCCGCGCTCCCGAAGTTCTCCGAGGCGAGCCGTACCACCACGTCGTCGAGGTGGGTGAGGAGTTCGTCCGGAGGCAGGTCGATGTCGGCGAGCGTGCGGACCGCCGTACGGAGCCGGCCCATGGTGGCGGAGGCGTGGATACCGTGCCCGACGACGTCCCCCACCACCAGCGCGACCCGCGAGCCGGCCAGCGGGATGACGTCGAACCAGTCGCCGCCCACACCGTACTCGGAGTCGGCCGGGCGGTAGCGCGATGCGACCTCGACGGCCGACTGCGGGGGCAGTCCGCGCGGCAGCAGACTGCGCTGGAGGGCGACGGCGGTGGCCCGCTCGCGGGTGTAGCGGCGGGCGTTGTCGATGCAGATCGCGGCTCTGGCCGCCAACTGCTCGGCGAGGGCGAGGTCCTCCTCGGTGAAGGGCTCCGGGTGCAGGTGCCGGGTGAAGAGCGCGGCACCCAGGATGTTGCCCCGGGCGACCAGCGGGGCCGCCACGAGGGACCGGACCCCGAGGTCGGCGGACAGGGCGCCGCGCCCGGGATCGCGCGCCAACCAGTCGGTGTACGCCTGGTCCCCGGGGCCGGTGAGCACGGCGTGTCCGGTGGCGAGGCAGCGGGCCGGGGGCGAGAACTCGGGGTAGCGGTCGATGTCGCCGACGGCGACGGCGGCCTCGGGGGCGTCCGGATGCCGGGCGGATTCGTGCGCGACGCGGCGCAGCAGGATGTCACCGGAGACCGGTCCCGGCGCCGGCTCGTCGCCGCGCAGTACGGAGTCCAGCAGGTCGACGCTGATGAAGTCGGCGAATCCGGGGAGCGGTGTGCTCGCCAGTTCCTGGGCGGTGCGGGTGACGTCCAGGGTGGTGCCGATCCGCATGCTGGCCTCGCTGAGCAGGGCGAGGCTCGCGCGCGCCCTGCGCTGCGCGCTGTTCTCGAAGCCGGTCACGGCGAGCGCGTGCACCCGTCCCGAGGCGTTCCTGAGCGGCGAGAGGGAGAGTGCCCAGGAGCGGAGGTGCCGCTCGCCGTCCACGCGGCGGACGGTCTGCAGGGACTCGGCCTCGCCGGTGCGTACCACCCGGCGCAGGGCGGCTTCGAGCGCGCCCGCCGGTGTCTGCGGACCGCCCCCGCGCGCCGGGCGTCCGCCGTCCGGACCGGCCGCACCGTCGTCGGCTCCGCCGTCGTCACCGGCCGCGCCGTCGTCCAGCAGGAAGCCGGAGCGGCGGCCGCGCATCTCGGCCTCCGTGCGGCCGGCGATCCGGCACATCCGTTCGTTGGCGTGGAGCAGCCGCAGATCCGCGTCGTACACCGCCATGGGCAGGACGGACTGGGCGAATGACAGCTCCTGCCAGAGAGCCGCTTCGCGCGTGTCATCCATGGTGCTCGCTCCCCGCCGGGCCCCTGCCCTTCAGGCATGTGGTCGACCTCTGCCGGTCGCCCCCTGGTGCCCGGAGATCAAGATTACAAATCGGTACGAACGGTACCTTTCTCGTAGTTTTCCCCTTCGGCTTTCCTTCCACTCGCGTCCCCCTCACCCCTTTCGCCGTCCTGACGTTTTCCTGTCGCCTTCCTTCGTCGTCCTTCGCCATCCACGGTTCTCCTTACGCCCTCCTTAAGGAGCAGCCCCGCTTGTTGGGCGGCCCCGGGTGCCCCAGGCTGGGGAACGTGGTTCCGTACGGCGTGGCGCCGAGCCGCGCGTGGGGGCAGTGCGGCGAACGTGGGACGGTCGACGATGACGCGCCAAGGCAGCCCCTCCCCTGGCCCCGGCGACCGGCCGGAAGGCCCCGTCAACGACGCGGACGCCGGCAGCGACATCGACGCCGACACCGCCACGGTCAGGGTGGACCCGCGGGGCGTTCTCACCTCGTGGAGCGAGGGCGCCGAGCGGCTGCTGGGCTACCCGGCGTCGGAGACGGTGGGCCGGGAGGCCACGATGCTGCTGGCGCGGGGGCTGCCCGAAGGCGGTCTGCCGGAGGGGCTGCGGCCCGACGGCGGAAAGCCGCGCTGGAACGGCACGGTCACCCTGCGGCACCGGGACGGCCGTCCGCTGGACGTACGGGTCGTGGCCCACCGGCAGGACCCGACCGACCGCGCACCCGGCGGCGACTGGCTGCTGGTCTCCGCGCTGAGCGGTACGGAGGCGGTGGCCGAGGACGCCGAACTCAGCCGCTGGGCGTTCGACCAGTGCCCGTGCGCCCTGGCCGTGTACGACACCCGGCTGCGGCTGCGCCGGGTGAACGGCGCGATGGACAAGGTCATCGGGCTGCCGGAGGACGAGATCCGCGGCCTGCACCTCGCCGAGATCGGCGGCAAGCCGCAGAGCGCCGAGCTGGAGGACCAGATGCGCGAGGCACTGACCACCGGCACCGCGCTCGACGCCCGTACCTTCATGCGGACCGGCGGCGAGGCCGAGGAGCATGCCTGGTCGGCACGGCTCGCCCCGCTGCGCGACGAGGAGGGCCGGGTACGGGGCGTGTGCCTGGCCGCGCACGATGTCACCGAGGAGGTGCTGGCCCGGCAGCGGCTGCTGCTGCTCAACAGCGCGAGCGTCCGCGTCGGCACCACACTGGACGTGAACCGCACCGCGTGGGAGCTGGCCGACGTGTGCGTGCCCCACCTCGCGGACTTCGTCAGCGTCGATCTGCTGGAGCATCTCGCCGACGGCGCCGAGCCGCCGCCGGGCCCGGTCACCGGCCCCGTACCGCTGCGCAGGGTGGCGCACCGCTCCCGTACGGAGGACCACGTCAACGAGGACGCCCCCGACGCCTGGGTGAAGGTGGGCGACGTACAGGTCTATCCGGACTTCTCCCCACTGGCGGCCAGTCTGGCGTCGGGCCGTCCCGTCCTGAACACGATGACCGACCCGGTCATGCGGCGCTGGGCCGAACTGATCCCCGCACGCGCCGCGCACGCCAAGAAGTACGGCTTCCACTGGGTGATGGCCGTACCGGTCCTGGCGCGCGGCACGACGCTCGGTGTGGCGGTCTTCTCCCGGTTCGAGGGCGGTGTGCCGTTCGCCCCCGACGATGTACTGCTGGCCGAGGAGATCACCGCGCGGGCGGCGGTGTGCATCGACAACTCGCGGCGCTTCACCCGGGAGCAGAACACCTCGCTCGCGCTCCAGCGCAGTCTGCTGCCGCACCACCTGCCCCGGGCAAACGCCGTGGACATCGCCTCCCGCTATCTGCCGGCCTCCCCGCACCCCGGGGTCGGCGGGGACTGGTTCGACGTGATTCCGCTCTCCGGCGCACGGGTCGCGCTGGTGGTGGGCGACGTGGTGGGGCACGGCATCCAGGCGTCGGCCACCATGGGCCGGCTCCGCACGGCGGTGCGCACCCTCGCCGATGTCGATCTGCCGCCGGACGAACTCCTCACCCACCTCGACGATCTCGTGATCCGGCTCTCCGCCGATGCGGGCGCCGAGCAGACGTCGGCCGAGGTGGGCGCCACCTGTCTCTACGCGGTGTACGACCCGATCTCGCGGCGCTGCACCCTCGCGGGCGCGGGCCATCCGCCACCCGTCGTGGTCACTCCGGACGGCCGGACGTTCCCCGTCGAACTGCCGGTCGGTCCCCCGCTCGGGGTCGGCGGGCTGCCGTTCGAGTCGGTCGACTTCGAGCTGCCGGAGAGCACCGTGCTCGCGCTGTACACCGACGGCCTGATGGACCCCGGGGAGCGCGACACCGACGAGGGCCGGCGGATCCTCGCCGAGATCCTGGCGCGTCCCGCCGCGTCGCTGGACGCCGCCTGCGGCGCGGTACTGAGCACGCTGCTGCCCGGCGGCCGCGCGCAGGACGACGTGGCACTGCTGCTGGCCCGTACGAAGGTGCTGGACACCGCGCACGTGGCGACCTGGGACGTGCCCGCCGACCCCGCCGAGGTCGCCAGGACCCGCGGCTATGTCACCGCACAGCTCCGGGACTGGCGGCTGGAGGACGCGATCTTCGCGACCGAACTCGTCACCAGCGAACTGGTCACCAACGCCATCCGGCACGCCACGCCGCCGATCCAGCTCCGGCTGATCCACGACCTTTCGCTGATCTGCGAGGTCTCCGACTCCAGCACCACCGTGCCGCATCTGCGCCGGGCGCGCGCCTTCGACGAGGGCGGCCGGGGGCTGCTGCTGGTCGCCCAGCTCACCCAGCGCTGGGGCAGCCGGCACAACCCGACGGGCAAGACGATCTGGGCGGAGCAGATCCTCCACCCGGAGAACGGCGAGGCGTAGCGGGCGCCGACGGCCTTCGCTCAGTGGTCCGCGGCGCGCTGCGCCGCCAGCCGGACAGCGGCGTTGGCCGCGCCGTACCCCTGGTAGCCGCCGGTGCGCTGGACCACCTCGAAGAAGATCCGGCCGATCGACGCCGTGTAGAAGTGGCGGAACTCCCCGCCCCGTTCGTCACGGTCGTAGAGGATGCCCAGTTCGCGGTACGTGTCCAGCTCGCCGGGGGCGAACGCGAAGCGGGCGTCGAGGTCGTCGTAATAGTTGGCGTAGCTGGCCGAGAAGTCCAGCAGCGCCACGCCGCGCTCCCGTACCAGCCGGGCCGTGGCGGCGATGTCCTCCGTGGCGAGGGCGAGGTGCTGCGCGCGTCCCGTGTCACCGGTCGGCAGGGGGGCGAGGTTGAGCACGAGCCGCGGCTCCCCCGCGCCGCCGGTCAGGGCACGGCTGCGGAAGAGACCGTACGGGTCGGCGATGTCGACGCTGTCGTGCGGGCGCAGACCGAGCACGGTGCGGTGGAACAGGACCGCCTCGTCGTACTGGTGCCACGGCTGAGTGAGCGCGACGTGGTCGACGCGGCGGATCCCGGTGGACCGCGCCGGGCCCCGGGCGGGCACGGCGGGGAAGTCGCCGGTCCAGTCGGGCAGTCCGGCGCGGCCGGTGGCGCAGAAGAAGAGTTCGGTGCCGTCGGGGGCCGCGACCGCGTCCAGCGGTACGTCGGCGGCGGCCCGGCGGCGCGGCAGGACCGGTGCGAGAAGCGCCTCGGCGCGCCGGACGGCGCGGCCGGGGTCGGGCGTCTCCAGGCCGATCGCGGCGAGCGCGGTGGACGCGCGCCGGCCGCCCGCCGCGGTGTTGAGCAGGACCCGCGCCTCGCCCTGGGCCCACAGCTCCACCGGCTTCGTGGCGTGCTTCCCGGTACGGGCGAAACCGAGGGCGCCCAGCAGTTCCCCGACGGGTCCGGGGTCGGGGGTGGCCAGCTCGGCGAAGGCGAAACCGGAGGGCACGACGGGGCCGGGCAGCCCGGCGAGCCCGGCGGAGTCCTCCAGCGCGATCAGCGACCGCAGCGCGTCCACGGCCGTGGGTCCCGCCTCCGCCTGCCGGAAGACATCATTGAAGACCTCCAGGGAGAGCGGACCCTCGTATCCGGCGTGGACCGCCTGGCGGACCAGTCCGGCGACATCGAAGCCGCCCTGCCCCGGGAAGCAGCGGTAGTGCCGACTCCACTGGAGCACGTCCATCGCCATCAGCGGGGCGTCGGCGAGCTGGAGGAAGAAGATCTTCTCGCCGGGGATGTCCGCGATGCCCCGCGGGTCCGAGCCCCGGGACAGGATGTGGAAGCTGTCGAGGCAGACGCCGAGCGCGGGGTGCCCGGCCGCCGCCACGATCCGCCAGGCGTGGTCGTACGTCGAGACATGGCGCCCCCAGGCCAGCGCCTCGTACGCGATCCGGACACCGGCCTCCCGCGCGCGCTCGGCGAGGGCGTGGAGCTGGGCGGCGGCGAGGGCGTCGTCGTCCTCGGCGTGCGGGGAGACGCTGGAGCAGACCAGCAGCGTGTCCGCGCCGAGCCGGCGCATGACGTCGAACTTCAGCTCGGCGCGGCGCAGGTTGTGCGCGAACAGCTCCGCGGGGACGGCCTCGACGTCGCGCATCGGCTGGTACAGGTCGATGGTCAGGCCCAGGTCCGCCGCGCGGTCCCGTACCTCTTCCGGCGCGAGCGGCGAGGCGAGCAGGTCGTTCTCGAAGATCTCGACGCCGTCGAAGCCCGCACGCGCGGCGGCGGCGAGCTTCTCGCCGAGCGAGCCGCTCAGCGAGACGGTGGCGATGGACTTGCGCACAACAACCTCCGTTGGTCCACTCCACGGACCAAATGGTCCGCTGAGCGGAGAGACTAGGGCGCGGAAAGGGCACCGGCAAGGGTCGCGCCCGCACCGGGACCGGGCCGCACCGCCGCGGGGATAGGGTGCGTGGGGCGCGTACGACAGGAGCGGGCAGGAGCGGGAGGCGGTGGGCGGTGGACGACGGGACCGGGCGGTCCGACGGCGAACAGGACGCCGGTGAACGGGATACCGGCGAACGGGACACCGGCGGCGGGGTACGCAGCGTCCGGCGGGCCCTGGACATCCTCACCCTCCTGACGGAGGACCGGCCGGTCGTCTCGCTCCGGGAGATCACCGAGGCCACCGGACTGCCGAAGACGACGGTGCTGCGCCTGGTCCACACACTGGAACAGAGCGGGCTGCTGTGGTCCGCCGAGGGCGGCTACACCGCGGGCCCCGGGCTGTGGCGATGGGCGCATCTCGCGCGCCGCCAGTGGGAGGTCACTCGCGGGACCCGCGCTCTGATGCGCGAACTCGCGGACCGGACCCGGGAGACGGTCAATGTCTTCGTCGCGCACGATCTGCGCCGGGTGTGCGTCGCGCACGAGGAGAGCCCGCACCCGCTGCGCCATGTGATCGACGTGGGCGACGAACAGCCGCTGTGGGCCGGCGCGTCCTCGAAGATCCTGCTCGGCGACGCGCCGGACGCACTGCTGCGGCGAATCGCGCTCGCCTCGCCGGACGGCGAGCCCGCCATGGAACGGCTGCGCACGGCGGCCCAGGAGGCACGGCGCCGCGGGTACGCGGTGAGCAGCGGGGAGTGGGACGACGGGCTGACCGCCGTGGCCGTACCGGTCACCGGACGGTCGGGCGCCGTCATCGCCTCGCTCTCCCTGAGCGGCCCGAGCCAGCGTTTTCCGTACGAGGCGATCGAACGGTTCGCCGCCGATCTGACCGAGGTCGCCCGGCTGATCTCGGAGCAGGGCTTCAGCCATCCGCTGAGTCCGCGCGGCCCGGCCGGAACGCCCTGACGTGGCCCGGCCGGGCACCCCGTACGACGACCGCCTGTCCGCCCACGAGGCCGTGGCGGCGCGCCTGTCCCCGCTGAGCGACCAGCGCCTCGGCCGGCTCGTGGCGGCCGCGACCCCGCTCGGTACCGGCATCGGCGGCAGGTCGGCCGAGCTGGACGTCGGAGGCCGGCGGGTCTTCGTCAAGCGGATCCCCTTGACGGAGACCGAGCTGTCGTCGGCGCACGCCCGGTCGACGGCGAACGTGTTCGGGCTGCCGGTGTTCTACCAGTACGGGGTGGGCTCGGCCGGGTTCGGCGCATGGCGTGAGCTGGCCGTGCACACCATGACCACGCGGTGGGTTCTCGCGCGGGCGTACGAGGGTTTTCCACTCATGTACCACTGGCGGGTCCTGCCGGACTCCCCTCCGGAGGGGTTCGTCGACGAGTTCGGGGGCGTCGACGGGTCGGTCGCGCACTGGGAGAACTCGGCTGCCGTACGGGCCCGTCTGGAGGCGATCGGCCGGTCCACCTCCAGTCTGACGCTCTTCCTGGAATTCGTACCGCACACACTCGCCGCATGGCTGGACGGCCACCGCGACACCGTTCCGCGGGACGTCCCGGACGCGCCGTACGCCTGGGTGGCGGACGCCCTCCTGCGCGGCGCCGCGTTCATGAGCGCTCGGGGCCTCGTGCATTTCGACGCCCATTTCGCCAACGTGCTGACCGACGGCCGATCGCTCTACTTCGCCGATTTCGGGCTGGCTCTGAGTTCCCGCTTCGAACTCTCCGGGATCGAGGCCCGGTTCCTCGCCGACCACCTCTCGTACGACCGGGCGTACACCGGGGCCCACCTGCTCCGCCATCATCTTCCGCCCGGCGTGCGGGGCGGCAGGACGCACGGCGCGTTCCTGCGTGACTGGATCGCGGGCCGGCGCGCTGCCGCGGTACCGACCGGGATCGCCACGGTCCTCGACCGGTGCGCGCGGGCGGCGGTCGTCCTGGACGAGTTCCACCACCGTCTGCTCACGGAGAGCAAGCGCACCGCCTTTCCGCGCGCGGAGGTCGAGTCGGCCCTCGGCACCGACGGGTCACCGTAGCCTCACCGAAGTCCTGGACGAGCCCGGCACGGCACGCTGCCCGCCCTCTCGGCCGGCCCATCCACTTAATCGATCAACTTCTGGTCCGCAGACGACGACATGGGAATACGCAGAGCCGCAGCCCGCCGTGCCCGCGCGGCCGCAACAGGAATCGGGAGGCGGGGCGTCGCCCTGTCCGCCTGCGCCGCCGTCCTGCTCACCGGCGTCACCGTACCGGCGGCTCCCCCGAGCGCGATGGCGGATCCGGCCGCCGATCCGGCTCCCCGCCGCGCGGCGGCGTGCGGCGGCGTGCGGCGGCGGCTCCTACCAGGCGGAGGCCGTGCTCAGCGGCGACACCTGGAACGCCCGGCGCGGCAGCACCGTCGTGTACACCGGGACCGACATGCGCGCCGCGGTGCAGGCAGCGATCGGCAGCCTCACGGCGGGCCGCACCGCGAAGGAACGGGTCGTGGTCCGGGGTTCGGGCTCCATCAGCGCCAACTCACTTATCACGGAGAACCCCTGCGGCGTCAACACCACGTTCCGCAACAACAGGCTCGTCAACAGCCAGCAGAACATCTGCTGACGAGCCGCTACGAGCCACCACGACCACCCGTCCCCGGCTCCGTGGACCCCACTCGGCCCCACGGAGCCGTGGCCCCTCGCGCCGACGGCGACGGTAGACGCACCCCTTACCTGGTCCGCCGGTACTGGGCCAGGATTTCGCCCGGGGTCAGGGCACGGTCGAGGAACATCAGGTCGTCCATGCGGCAGTCGCAGGAGTTGCCCTCCCTGGTGTTCTGCGGATAGCTGCCGCCGATCTTGATGCCGCGCGGGTCGGTGGGGGATGTGGTGTCGGGCTCCGGTTCGCCCTCGACGGACCAGGGGTCGCCGGTGGTGGTGTAGAAGCCGGGCAGCGGGCGGCCGTTGCGGTAGAGCGCCATCGTGCCGTCGTCGTAGTCGAAGGTGGCCGCGAGGAACACCCACTCCCCCCGCGGCAGCAGCGTCGTCCAGTCGGCGTCGGCGGCGAAGGTCGCCGAGTTTCCGCCGTCGAGGCGGCGGCCGAGCGCGACCACCTTCATCTCGCCGTCCACCGTGATGAGTTCGAGGAGGGCGCGCACATCGTGGCCCTGGGAGGTGCCGGAGAGGACGCCGGCCAGTCCGACCGCACCGTAACGGTCGGTGGGATCGGCGGAGTTCGAGTTGAGGCCCGGGTTCTCGCCGGTCATCTTGAACCAGCCCATGACGGTGGTCTCGCGCACGCCGTTGAACGCGCCCAGCGAGGCGACGCCGCCCGGGTCGTAGACCCCGGCCTTCCAGTCGTCGTTGCCCGCGGTGGCGGGCGAGATCTGTGCGGTCCGCAGGACGGGGCCGCGGGCGCGGTCCCACACGCGCATCCGTGTGCCGCCGTTGACGAGTCGGATGTCGGTGCCGGACCCGCCGCGGTCGAGTTCCCACTCCGGATTCCCGCGTACGGGATGGGCGAAGTCGTAGTACGCGACGAGGTTCGACCGGAGGCTCGCCGGTACGGGGGCGGAGGCCGCGGTCGCCTGCTGCGCGGGGGCGAGTGCGGCGCCCAGCAACCCGACGGCCATCGCCAGCGCGCCCACGGCGCGCAGACCGCCGTTACCGCGCATCGGACACCTTCCAGATCTTGCCGTTGGCCTTCGAGAGCACGTAGAGCTCACCCGCACGGTCCGTACCGAAGCGGAGGTCGACCCGCTCGTCGCCGGCCAGCGTCCGCATCGAGGTCACCGCGCCCTGGGTGTCGAAGAGCTGGAGCTGGTGGACGCGGGCGAGCGGTCCGCCGCGGCGCATCTCGCGCACCTCGGAGTAGAAGACGCGCCCGCTCACCCCCTCGGAGAAGATGTACTTGCCGCGCAGTTCGGGGATCCGCCCTCCGCGGTAGACGAATCCGCCGATGAGCGCGTTCCCGCTGTCGGCGCAGGGCCTGTCCGCCGGAGGGTTGTGGTCGAAGGCCGCGACCGGATAGGTGTAGCCGTTCTTGGCGTCGTCGGCCGGGAGGGGGAAGACCCCGCAGGTGGGATTGTCGGCCTTACGGTAGGTGAAGGGCCCCTCGCGGTCGCTCCAGCCGAAGTTGTCGCCCGCCCTGACCTCGTAGACGGACTCGACCCGGTGTTCGCCGATGTTCCCGACGAACATCTGGTGGCGGCCGCCGGTGTCCCAGCTGAAGCGATGGGGGTCGCGCAGCCCGTACGCGTAGATCTCGCCGAGCCTGCCGGGCTGCCCGACGAAGGGGTTCGAGGGCGGGATGCCGTACTTTCCGCCCGGCCCGTCGTGGCCCAGGGGGTCGATCCTGAGAATCTTGCCCTGCGGCGCGGTCAGATCCTGGGGAACCGTGCCTCCCGCGCCCGCCCCGCCGTCACCGACGGCGACATGGAGGAGGCCGAAGTCCCGCTGCCCGGGGCGGGCGTTCGGATCGAAGCCGATCTCCTGGATGTCGTGGTAGACGTCCTGGAACCCCAGGCGCATCACCTCGCGCCGGGTCCCGCTGAACGTACCGGCCGCGGGGTCGTCCGCGGTCCACTCGGTGATCACGGAGTGCACGCGCGTGGTGGCGGGCGCCGGCAGATCCACCGGCTTGTCGGTGAGCGCGTCGCGTGCCTCGGTGTGAACGGTGTAGAACTTGCCGTTCTGCGCGAAGCGCGGATGGAAGGCGACGAAGCCGAACCCGCTGCCCAGCCCCCGGTGCGACCAGAAGTCGGGGCCCGCCGCCGCCCCCACGTCGAGGTACTCGCGCGGAGTGCCGTCGCGGTCCAGCAGATAGAGCTTGCCGTTGAGATCGGGGACGTACAACCGCTTGGAGCCGTCGGGCACTTCACCGAGGTAGTTGATCCGGGCCCAGCGTTTCAGCCGGTCGTCCGTGGGAGGCGGGACCGACTCCGACTTCGGGAGGGTCGCGAACTCCTTGAGCACCAGACCGTGCCGGGAGACGGCGGGGTCCGGCAAGGGGTCGTCGATCGGCGCGTCGTCCTGTGCGAAGGCCGGTGGCACGAGAAGCGCCATCAGCAGCACACCCGCAGAAATCACCAACCGGCTCCGGCCCGACTTGGGCATTCCGCTCACCTCATCGGTTCGCAGGGCGTAGAAAGCGCTTCCACAAGCGCCTGCGTCAAGCTACAAAGCTGGGGCCGGGGCGACAAGAGGTGCGACACGAGAAATGTGATGCACACGCCAATTCCGGCCACCGGCCTCATCGGGTCCGCCCGCGCCCGGCCGGGGCGGCCACCTCATGGGCCGGCGACGGTGCGGTGGTCGTGGTCCTTCTGCGCGGCGAGCACGGTGGGCGCGTTCTGCCGCACCCAGGCGAGCGTCGCCTGCAGCGGCTCGGCCGCGCCCCGCCCCAGCGGCGTCAGTTCGTAGCGCACACTCGGCGGCACACTGGGCAGCACCTCGCGCGAGAGCAGTCCGTCCCGTACGAGGGTGCGCAGGGCCTGCGCCAGCATCTTGTCGCTGATGCCGTCCACGAGGGTGCGCAGTTCGTAGAAGCGCAGGGGGCCGCCCTGGAGCGCCACGAGGACCAACAGGCCCCAGCGGCTGGTGAGATGGTTGAGGATTTCCCGGCCGGGACAGTCGCTGTTGAACGCGTCACACGGGTCTCGCGGCGTGCCGCCCGTGAGCTGAGAGCTGTTCAGCATGGACTGAGCTTACCTCCAGGTAGGCGCCTTCGAATAGTTAGCCATGAGGGCTACCGTCGGCCCATGAGCTCCCGACACGTCAGCATCGCCCCGTCCGGCGCCCGGACGATCGACCTCGACCTGTGGTCCGACTTCGTCTGCGCGCACTGCTACTACGGCACCCGCCGCGTGGCCGACGCGGTCGCCCGGCAGCCGGACCCCGGCCTCTTCCGGCTGCGCTGGCGGAGCTTCGAACTGGACCCGCGGCCCGCCGAGGAGCGCCCCACCGGCGATCTGTACGACTACCTCGCCCGCTTCAACGGCAGCCGCGAGGCCGGGCGCGCGGCCATGAACAGGATCGAGGCCATCGCCACCGCGGACGGCCTGCCCTTCCATGCCGACCGGGCCCGGCCGGGAAACACCGCCGACGCCCACCGGCTGATCCACCTGGCAGGGACGGAGGGCCGGCAGACCGAGGTCGCGCAGCGCTTCTACACCGCCTACTGGACCGAGGGGTTACCGGTCGCCGACCACGACGCGCTCGCCGGGACGGCCGAGAGGGCCGGTCTCGACGGCGGGCGGGTGCGGGAGGTCCTCTCCGGCGACGAGTTCGCCGACGAGGTGGTCCGGGATCAGCAACTGGCCCTGCGGATGGGCATCATGGAGGTGCCCACGGTCGTGGTGAACCGCCGGTGCTCGCTGAGCGCCGCGCTGCCGCCGGAGACACTCGCCGCCCAGCTCCGCCGTCTGACCGCCGAGGCCCAGGAGGCGTGACGCCAGCCCGGCCGGGGCCCGGCATCGCACAGCGGCCGCAGACCGGGCTACCGGGGCGGGCCCCCACTGCGCCGGTTTTGGTGAGCCGCTGGTCCCGGGCCGTCGCCCGTAGGGGCGAACCCCTACAGCTCGGTTGCTGCGCAGGGAAATTGATCCGGGCCGCATCAGGGGTGACGCCCTCCTCGCCGACGGTCCGCAGAGGTGTCGTACCGCCACAGAATGATCAGCGACATCCCCTCAGCCCGCTGGAGCAGCCGATGCGTGCCCGCGCTTCTGTCCTCACCTCCGTTGTCGTCCTCGCCCTGGCGACCGGCCCGTTGTCCGTACCGGCTTCGGCATCCGTACCCGCTTCCCCCTCAGCCGTGCCGGCGACTTTGTCCGGCACGGCAACAGGCCCGGACGGCCGGGCCCTGGCCGCCGCGATCGCCGGACTGCCGGACGCGGACGCGACCGCCGCTCTCGTCCGGGTCGGCGGCACCGAGGGCACGTGGCGCGGCAGCACGGGTGTGCACGACCTGGTGAGCGGCCGGAACGCGGACGCGGACGCGCGGTTCCGGGCCGGCTCGACGACGAAGGTGGTGACGGCGGCGGTCGTCCTGCACCTCGCGGCGGAGGGGAGGGTCGACCTGGACGAGCCGGTACAGCGCTATCTCCCGGACCTGCTGAACCGGTCTTTCAAGCCCGTCACCGTACGGCAGTTACTGAACCACACCAGTGGCATACAGGCCGGTGACGGCTTCGGGGACTCCTTCGAGGACGCGTACGCGCACCGCTTCGACACGCTGACGCCCCAGGACGTCGTGGCATCGGCGGTGGCGAAGGGCCCGGAGTTCTGCCCGGGGACCCAGCAGAACTACCTCAACATCAACTACACGATCCTCGGCCTGCTGATCGAGAAGGTGACGGGACACTCGTACGCCTCGGAGGCCACCAGCCGCGTCCTGCGCCCCGCCGGGATGCGGGACACGTACTTCCCCGGCACGAATCCTCGTATCCACGGGCCGCACAACCACGGCTACCAGGCGGTGCGGCGCGCGGACGGCACGACGGAGTTCGTGGACGTCACCGACTGGAACCAGGCCGACCGCCGGGCGGCGGGAGACATGATCTCCACGACGGCGGACCTGGAACGCCTGATCGTCACGCTGTTCCGGGGCCGGATCGTCCCCGAGCCGCAACTGGCGGAGATGTTCACGGTCCCGGCGGACATCAAAGGCGCGACGATGGGCGCGGGACTGGAACGCTTCGAGTACGACGGCACGGTCTACTGGGTCAAGTCGGGCGCCCGCTACGGCTACAGCACCGCGATCGCCGCGACCCGCGACCTGAGCCGCACCCTGGTGTACTCGGTCAACGCCACGGACGCCAAGGGCACGTCGACGAACCCGGTGGCCCGGCAGATCGTCCTGGCGGCTCTCCAGCGGGAGGAGTAGGGGGTGCCCCTCACCCAGCGCCTCCGTGCGGCGGTGCCGGATGTCGTGAGAGTCAGCGGACGGTGGGTGAGGTCCGCACCAGCCCGGCTTGATAGGCGATGACGACGAGCTGGGCGCGGTCACGGGCGCCGAGTTTGGTCAGGGCGCGCTGGATGTGCGTGCGTACCGTCAGCACGCTGATGAAGAGGTCCGCGGCGATCTCCACGTTGGACTTGCCCTGCGCGGTGAGCACGGTGACTTCCCGTTCCCGCGGTGTGAGCTCGTTCAGGCGCTCCGGTGGTGCCATGAGGTCGTCCGGCGCGGGGGTGGCGAGGAAGCGGGTGATCAGGGCGCGGGTGGCCCCGGGGGACAGGAGTGCCTCGCCGGAGGCGACCGTACGGATGCCCGCCAGCAGGGTGTCGGTGGTGACGTGCTTGCCGAGGAAGCCGGAGGCACCGACCCGCAGTGCTTTTGCCACGTACTCGTCGGTCTCGAACATGGTGAGGATCAGGACACGGGTGCCCGCCAGCTCGGGGTCGGCACAGATGACGGCGGTGGCGGCGAGGCCGTCCGAGCCGGGCATGCGGATGTCCATGAGGACGACATCGGGGTGGTGGGTGCGCGCCAGCGCCACGGCCTCGTTGCCGTTGGCGGCCTCCCCGACCACCTCCAGGTCGTCGCAGGAGTCGATCAGGAGCCGGAACGTGCCCCGCAGCAGGGCCTGGTCGTCGGCGAGCAGGACACGGACGGTCACGCGGTTGCCTCTTCTCCGGAAGGGTCTTCCCGGCGCTCTTCCAAGGCCTGGGGATGGATCGGGAGCGCGGTGGCGACTTCGTAACCGCCCGCGGCACGGGGCCCGGCCCGCAGTTCGCCGCCGACGGAGTGGGCGCGCTCACGCATGCCCATGAGACCGAAGCCGCCACCGCGGGCCGTGGGAACGGTGGGAGCTGTGGGATCTGTGGGAGCGGTGGGATCTGTGGGAGCGGTGGTGACGGGCCCGTCGTTGGTGACGGTGATGAGCAGGCGGGAGTCACGGTAGGCGAGCTGTACGCGGGCCGCTCGGCCGGCCGCGTGTCGGGTGACGTTGGTGAGGGCTTCCTGAATGATCCGGTACGCCGTGAGGTCCACGCCCGGCGTCAGCGGCCGGGGCTCGCCTTCGGTGGTGACGGTGAGGGCGAGACCGGCGGATCGGCAGGTGGAGATCAGTTCGGGGAGCCGGTACAGGCCGGGTGCCGGCTCCAGGGAGTCCGCGTCCGGGTCGCCGGCCTGGCGCAGCACGCCCACGGTGGCGCGGAGTTCGAGCAGCGCGGAGGAGGTGGTGGACGTCAGGTCGGCGAGGATCCGCTGTGCCTGCTCGGGGTGGCTGCGCGCCAGGTGGGCGGCGGTGCCGGCCTGCGCGTTGGCCACGGCCATGTGGTGGGCGACGACATCGTGGAGTTCGCGGGCGATCCGCAGGCGTTCCTCGGCCACGCGCAGCCGTGCCTCCTCCTCGCGGGTGCGCTCGGCGTGGGCGGCGCGGGCGTGCACGGACTCCGTGTAGGCGCGCCGCAGGCGGGACTGGCCGCCGAAGGTGAGGGGCAGCATCAGCCACAGGAAGGGGCCTACGGTCCTGAGCAGGAACGAATGGCTGGTGGGGTTGGCGATCAGCGCCGTGGCCACGACGACGGCCATGGTCGTGCAGCCGTAGACGCGTGTGGTCCTCGCATCGGTGAGCGTGGCCAGCCAGTACAGCGCGACCATGACCGGTGCCAGCAGCAGCGGGCTGAGCAGATATCCTCCCGCGCCCATGAGCGCGGCACCGGTCGCGGTCACCACGACCCCGGTGCGCGGATGACTGCGCCCCTTCACGACAGCGACGCAGGAGACGACGGCGGCCAGGATCTGGACGGGCCACTCCTGGGGCGGCCGGCCACTGTCGGGCGTCGCGATCACGGAGCCGAGGACCGTGCAGCCGAACAGCGCGAGCACCGTCACCGCGTCCACGGTGTGCGGGTGGCGCTCCGTGTAGCGCTCAAGGCTGAGAGTCATCACGTCCCTCCGGTTGGTGCATGGGTCCATAGTGACCGATTTCCGGCTGAGGCCGCCCGGGCGGATCTCGGGCGGCCCCGGCCGGTGGGACGGGCTGGTCAGAGACGTGCCGGGACCGGTTCCTCCCGGGCCTGGTCGGGTAGCATGGCGGCGGCCGACCGGTGACTGAGCGCCTCGCCCTCGACATCGACATGCGGCAGGATCCGGTCGAGCCGGCGCGGCAGCCACCAGGCCCGGTCGCCCAGCAGGGAGAGGACGGCGGGGACCAGGGCCATGCGGACGACGAAGGCGTCGAGGAGCACGGCCGCGGCGAGTCCGAAGCCGATCATCTTGATCATGGAGTCGCTCTCGCCGATGAAGCCCGCGAAGACCGCGATCATGATCAGCGCGGCCGCGACCACGACCCGGGCGCTGTGCCGGAAGCCGGAGATCACCGACTGTTCGGCCGTTTCCCCGTGGACATGAGCCTCCCGCATACGGGAGACGAGGAACACCTCGTAGTCCATGGCGAGGCCGAAGACGATGCCCACCAGGAAGATCGGCATCAGGCTCATGATCGGTCCGGTCTGCTCCACTCCGAACACACCGGCTCCATGTCCCTGCTGGAAGACCACGACGACCGCGCCGAGGGCCGCGAGCACCGACAGCAGGAAGCCCAGGGCCGCCTTGAGCGGGACGAGCACGGACCGGAAGACGACCAGCAGCAGGATGACGGCGAGGCCCACGATGGTCGCCAGGTAGGGGAACAGGGCGGCCTGGACCTTGTCGGCGATGTCGATGTTGAGCGCCGTGGTGCCGGTGACCTCGAAGGAGGCTCCGGTGGCGGACTCGACGGCCGGCCGCTCGTCCCGGATGGTCTTGACGAGGGTCTTGGTCCTCTCGTCGGTGGGGCTGGTGGACGGCGTCGCCATGAACACCGCGGTGTCCGCGGCCTTGTTGAAGTAGGGCGGCGCGACGGAGACCACGCCCTTCGTACCGCCGATCTTCTCGGCGATCGTCGTCACGGCCGCCTTCGCGTCGGCGCCCCGCGCGTCCACGACAATGGTCAGCGGACCGTTGAAACCGGGCCCGAAGCCCCGGGCGAGGTCGTCGTAGGCGCGGCGCTCGCTGGTGGAGGTGGGCTTGGCCTCGTCGCCGGGCATGCCCAGTTGCAGGGACGTCATCGGCACGGCGAGGGCGCCGAGGCCCAGCACGCCGAGAATCAGTACGGGAACGGGGCGGCGCCAGACGAAGCGGGCCCAGCGGGTGCCCAGGTTGTCCTGGGCGTCCTGGGCCGCCGGCCCGGTCTCCGGGTTCCGTGACGCGGTCCGTGCGGTCCGTGCGGTCCGCGGCTTCCCGCTCCACCGGGGCTTCCCACCGGTCCGGGCGGCCTTCGCGCCCGGCGTGCCCGTCTTACCTTGCTCACCCTGCCTGCTCTGCTCGCCTTGCTCTCCCTGCTTGCCCTGCTTGCCCTGCTTGCGCGCGGCGCCGGACAGTACCGCGCCGGGCCAGAAGCCGAGGAAGGCCGGGACCATGGTCAGCGCGATGAGTACGGCGACGACGACCGCGCCGCTGGCGGCCAGGCCCATCTTGGTCAGCATCGGAACGCCGACCACCGCCAGACCGGCGAGCGCGATGACGACGGTGAGGCCGGCGAAGACGACCGCGGACCCGGCGGTGCCCACGGCCAGACCGGCCGCCTCCTCCGGGGCGTGTCCCTCGGCGCGTTCCTCGCGGTAGCGGGAGACGACGAACAGCGCGTAGTCGATGCCGACGGCCAGCCCCAGCATCATCGCCAGGGTGCCGGTGCTCGTGGACAGACCGAAGGCGGCGGCCAAGGTGGTGATCGTGAACATGGTGATGGCGACACCGAGGATCGCGGTCAGCAGCGGCAGCCCGGCGGCGACCAGCGAACCGAAGGTGACCAGCAGCACGACCGCGGCCACCGATATACCGATGATCTCGGCCACACCACCGGGACCGCCGCCGCTGTCCGTCGCGGAACCACCGGCCTCCATGGTCAGGCCCGACTCACGCGCCCCGTCCACGGCCTTCTCCAGCGCCGTCCGGCTCGCGTCGGTGAGGTCGTCGGCCGTCACCCTGTACGTGACGGTCGCGTACGCCGTCGAGCCGTCCTCGCTGACCGCCTTCGAGGTGAAGGGATCGGCGACGGCGGCGACCTGCGAGCCGCCGCCCAGTTCCTCCACCGCCCCCTCGACGACCTTCTTGTTCTCGGCCGCGGTGACCTTCTGCCCGTCGGGGGCGACGAAGACCACCCGGGCGGTCGCGCCGTCGGCGGCAGCCCCGGGGAAGCGCTCGCCCATCAGGTCGAACGCCTTCTGGGACTCGATCCCCGGCATCGAGAACCCGGAGTCGGTGGCTCCCGGCGCCCGGAGCGCGCTCAGCCCGAGACAGGCCAGCACACCCGCCCACAACACGGCGACGTACCAGCGCCGCCTGAAGGCCAGACGGCCCAGTCGATAGAGAAAAGTAGCCACGGCAAGGAACCTCACGTCGGATCTCACGGACCCGACCAGGCTGCCTCGGCAGGGGGTGCCGGGGCGTCGTGCGGCTGCTGGCAGTCGCGTCTACCGAAACCGCAGCAGCCGCTACTGAAACCGCAGTACATCCGCGCCGGTCCGTCACACCGGCGTCCGGATCACGGCGCCCGCGTTCCCGCTTCGCCGCCGTCCACGTAGGTCGCCGCCACCTCGATGTCCCCGATGCGCGACGGGTCGACGCGCCGGGGGTCGTCGCCGAGCACGACCAGGTCGGCGCGCTTGCCCGGGGTGAGGCTGCCCAGGGTGTCCTCCCAGTGGCAGGCCCAGGCGCCGGTGACGGTGTAGGCGCGCAGGGCCTCGTCAATGGTGATGCCCTCGTCCGGGCCGATCACTTGGCCGGAGTCGGAGGCACGCTCGACCATGAACTGAACGGCCCGCAGCGGGGACCCGTCGGCGACGGGGCGGTCGGAACTGCCGACGAGGGGGATGCCGTGGGCGAGGAACGCCCTGCCGCGGTAGAGCCACGGGGCCCGTCGCTTGCCCATGATCGCCGCGTAGTCGTCGCCGAAGGAGCGCAGGAAATGGGGCTGGACGACCGCGCTGACGCCGAGTCGGGCGAAGCGCGGGAGCTGGTCGGGGCGGATCAGGCCGGCGTGCTCGATGCGGTGCCGGGCACCGGGGCGCGGCCGGTCGCGCTGGGCGCGCTCCAGCGCGTCCAGAGCGAGGTCGGCCGCGCGGTCGCCGATCGCGTGGACGGCGAGCTGCCAGCCGGCGCGGTGACCGTCCACGATCGTGTCCACGAGCACATCGGGGTCGTCCTGCAACTGGCCCGCGTGGTCGAGCCCTTCGTACGGGTCGCCGAGTGCGGCGGTCCTGGCACGCTCCCCTCCCCCACGACCGGATTTCTCCGCGGGGTGCGGTGACCGCGTGCGTCAGGCCGCCGCTTCGATCGCCACGTCCAGGTGGTCGAGACCGCGCAACCCGTTGTTGATCATCGGCCGGCGTTCGAGGATCTCGAAGCAGGCGACCCGGTCAGCGAGCCTTTCCAGCAACGCGCTCATTTCCAGCCTGGCGAGGTGCATCCCGACACACACGTGCTCGCCCCGCCCGAAGGCAAGGTGGTCCGAAGGGCGACGGGTGATGTCGAAGCGCGTCGGGTCCGGGTAATGGCGCTCGTCGCGGTTGGCGGAGGCGTAGAGCAGCGCGACCCGTGAGCCGGCGGCCAGCGGAACTCCGCCGATCTCGTGGTCCTCGGTGAGCACCCGGCTGAACTGGGGCACCGGGGTCTCCAGGCGCAGCGACTCGTTGATCGCGTGCGGAATCAACGAGCGGTCCTTGCGCAGCAGATCCCACTGGTCCGGGTTCTGGGCGAACAGCGCGACGGTGTTGGCGATCGCGAGGATGGTCGTGTCCAGGCTGGGAGTGACGTAGTCGAGCATCATCACCGGGCACTTGTCGCGCGGGATCTCACCCCGGTCGGCGGCCTGGTAGAGCTGCGCCGCCCAGCCGTCGGGGTCGATCTTTCCGGGTACGGCGTCCTGCATGGCGAATGCCATGAACTCCTCGACGGCCGGCCCCGCCGCGGCTGCCCGGTCGTCGGCCGGTCCCTGGGTGTTCCAGATGGCCGCGGCCCACTCCAGCATCTTCTCCCGTCCGTGATCGGGCAGTCCGACCAGGTCCGACACCACGGTCATGGGAAGGTACTCCGCCAGTTCGGTGACGACCTCGAACCGGCCCTGGCCGACGACCCGTTCGACGACGCGGTCGGCCTCGGCCTCGATCCGCGGAGTCACCTCGCGCATCCGCTCCGGCCGCAGCGGCCGCCCCAGCACCGAGCGCATCGCCGTGTGCTCGGGCGGATCGCTGCACAGCGTGATCCCCTCCAACTGGGCGTTCACGGCCGGATCCACGAACACGCCCCGGGCCGACGAGAACGTCTGCCAGTCCATCAGTGCCGCCCGCACCTCGTCGTAACGGGGCAACGCGTAGAGGTCGTAGCGGGACAGGTACACCACCGGCCCGAGAGCCCGAAGCTCGGCATAGATGTCGTACGGGTCGATGCGCGCCGATTCGGTGTAGAGATCGACGTCGCTGACAGGTATCTGGGACAACAGTTCTCCAGGAGACATGTGGAGCGAACACCGCGACGGACAACCTAACCGGTGCCGCGCGGCAGGAGGCGCGATTAGCCGACGGGCTCCTCAGGAACATACGAAAGTAAGGTCGAGAACTGTCCTTCGGAAGGGCCCTGGGAAGACTCTCCCGCGACGCCGGGATCCTTCGCGTCGGCAAGAAGTGCCTACGTCTCGACGATCCTGTCCGTCCCGTGCACGACCGCCGGCCGAATCGTCGGCGGAGCCATCGGCGGCACACCCGGTCTAGGTAATTCACACCGACGCGAAGTCGCTCTCCGGCGCGGGACGGTGTCCGCATGAAACGACGCACAGCGCTGAAGGCCCTCGGACTCGGCATCGGGGGCGCGGTTGTCCTCACCGGCGGTGGTTACGGCGTCTACTACGCCGCCGCGAAGCAGGACACGGTCGGCAAGGTCGCCTTCGACCGGGCCCTGCCGATCCCGCCGCTGGCCGAGTCGGAGGCCCGCACGCCGGGTACCCGGGTGTTCACGCTCGGCATCCAATCGGGCAGGACCCGGTTCAAGGCCGGGTCCACCACCCGCACCTGGGGTGTGAACGGTACGTACCTCGGTCCGACGATCCGCGCGCGGCGCGGCGAGCAGGTCGAGTTCGTGGTGCGCAACGGCCTGGATCAGGACACCTCGCTCCACTGGCACGGGATGCGCCTGCCCGCGGCCATGGACGGAGGACCGCACCAGGTCGTCCCGGCCGGAGGGACCTGGCGACCGCGGTGGCTGATCGACCAGCCCGCCGCGACGCTCTGGTACCACCCGCACGTACACGGCTCGACCGCCGACCACCTGTACCGGGGCCTCAGCGGGCTGTTCATCGTCGACGACGAGGGCTCCGAGGCGTCGAAGCTGCCGTCGGAGTACGGCGTCGACGACATCCCGATGATCGTCCAGGACCGCGCGTTCGACGGGGACAACCAGTTCGAGAAGCGGGTGCCGCTGGGCGGCACACTGGGCATAGTCGGTGACGAGGTGCTCGTCAACGGCACGATCGGTCCCTACGTCGACGTCACGACCGGGCTCGTACGGCTGCGGCTGCTCAATGCCTCCAACGCACGCCTGTACCACTTCGGGTTCTCCGACGACCGGCCCTTCTCGCTCGTCGCCACCGACGGCGGCCTGCTCGCCGCACCGTGGAGCACCGAGCGCCTGTACCTCTCGCCGGGTGAACGCGCCGAGATCGTGGTGGCGTTCACGCCGGGTGAGCGGGTCGAACTGCGCTCCTACCCGTCCGCGTACGGCGGCACGCTGGGCCGGGTGGACGGCTTCGACGACCGTCTCGACATCTGCCGGTTCCGGGCCGCGGCCACCCTGTCCGACGGCGCGGAAATCCCTGCCGCGCTCGGTGCCGCACCGGACCTCGCCGGCGAACAGGTCGCGCGGAAACGCTCCTTCGTGCTCGCGTCGGACCAGATCAACGGCCGTTCGATGGCGATGGACCGCATCGACTTCGGTGTCCGCGAAGGCACCGTCGAGGTGTGGGACGTGGTCAACGACAACGGTTTCCTGCACAACTTCCACGTCCACGACGTGCAGTTCCAGGTGCTGACGGTCGACGGCGGGAAGCCGGAGCCACACCTGCGCGGCTGGAAGGACACCGTCCTGCTGACGCAGGGAAAGCACTACCGGCTGGCGATGCGCTTCCACGGCCACACCGACCCGAACACGCCGTACATGTACCACTGCCACCTGCTGCAGCACGAGGACAACGGAATGATGGGCCAGTTCGTCGTCCTGGGCGAAGGCGAGAAGGTCGGCGCCGTGCCGCGGACACACCACAGCTCCTGAACACCCGCACGCCCGAGCGTGGTGAGGGGTGCCCACAGCTCGGCGTAGTCCCGGGATCGACGGACGCGTACGGTGGACGACTGTTCCTTCCCGTACGCGCCCGCCCTGAAGAGCTCCCCTACGCCGTACTACGTGCCCGGCGCCGGTCCTCGTTCACCGTCGGGTGTCGGACGACCTCGGGGCGGCGTGGCCTTGTCACCAGGCTTCCCACCGCTGGTCCGACGCGCGATTGCAGTCCCACTGAATGACTTTGGTGCCGGACTGGGTGGTGCCACCGGGTACGCTCAGGCACTTGCCGGTGGCGGCGTTCTGGTAGCTGGCGTCCCTGCCGACCGGATTCCCGTCCAGAGTCCAGAGCTGTTCCCTGCCGTTGCCGCAGGACCACTGAATGGCCACCACGCCGTTGGCCGAGTTCCCCCCGGGGATGGCGAGGCACT
The DNA here is from genome assembly GCF_042752355.1 of Streptomyces sp. NPDC059255. Classification (NCBI taxonomy): domain Bacteria; kingdom Bacillati; phylum Actinomycetota; class Actinomycetes; order Kitasatosporales; family Streptomycetaceae; genus Streptomyces; species Streptomyces sp. NPDC059255. Next base: position 392,195 of record NZ_JBHYZP010000001.1, on the reverse strand, counting down.
TACCGCTGTGCCGGTTCTTCAGTCTGACCTGATTGCCGACGAACTCGGGATCCCAGCCCTGATCACTGGTGTTGGTGCTCCCGCAGGGCCACTGGATCAACTGGGTGCCGTTGGCCTTGCTGCCACCGGGTACGGCCAGGCACTGCCCGGTGCTCTGGTTCAGCAGCGAGAGTGGGGCGGCCGCGTCGGCGGTCGCCGGGACTGCCAGGACAAGGGCGGCCGACGCTGCGGCCGTCGCCAGAACCTGCTTGACGGTGCTCTTTCTCGACATGTGACGTGCTGTGCCTTTCTGTTCTGTGCCACCTGGACAGGTGCCGTTCAGTGATGATGCGGCTGCGAGGGCAAAGGTTGCTCACTCCAACCTCCCTTTGTGCGCAGCAGAGTGCTACGGCTGCTCGCTCACCGGTGCGGGGGCGGTTTCGGACCAACGCCGTTGCAGATCGGCGATCTTCGCCCCCATCTGCGGGTCGTGATCATCAACGGTGTCGTACCAGTCGTACTTCTCCACCAGAGGTATACCGATCCGGTCGGCGTGCGCGTGCGCCGGATGCGTCAGGTACTCCCAGTAGCCGTCGAGGTCCTCGATGACGAACACGCCGCCGCAGTCGTAGTCGCCTCCGAATTCGCGGCCGACGACGAACGACTTCACCGCAGGGATGACCCGGCCCTGGTCGCGCATGCTCTCCAGAGCCTCGTCGATCTGCTCCTGCGTCACGCCCGCCTTGGCCTTCAGCCGGACACTGTGGTAGATCATCGTGCTCCCCTTCGCGGGTGGTGAAACGCCGTCGCCGGCCGGCGACGACCCTTTCGCCTTCGAGGTCATGAGCCGACTATGAACCGGTCGGGTACCTCGCCATATCGGCATGAGTTGCCTATTCGACGACGCCTGGGGCTCCGAGCCGACGCGGTGTCCGGCACCCGAGATCCACTTCCGTTCGATGTCGTCCCTTGTCCCCCTATCTATCCATATGGGTCGCCGGCGTCTTGACGCACACCGAAACGGAGTGCACCCTTACTCAGGGAATCTCACCCCCGTCGGAACATGACGGATTTCAAGGGTCGGCGCATGAGCGAGTCGGTGCACCAAAGAGCTGCACACTTCCTTCGGACGGCACGGCGCGCGTATCAAAAGACCGACAGAACTGGCGTTCCGGAATAAGCCGACACTGCCGACGCTTTCGCGCAACTCTTTTTCCATTCCTCTCCGCCCCCCACAAGTTTCACGGCCGGGGCCAAAAGAAATGCCCCCTGACGCCCTCTCCTGCCAGACAACGTTGTCAGGGAGAGACGGACGCAGGGTGGCTCTACCGGTAATGGCGCACGCGCAGCCATTTTCTGACTCATTCTTCACGCTACGCGACCGAGAGAATCCGGGGTGGGCCATGAAAACACGTGATGTGTTGATCAGCGGTCTGGGAGCCTTTCTTCCCGAGCGCGTTCCCATCGGATGGGCTGTCGAACGGGGGCTGATCGACCGGAGCGCCGCAGAAGAGTACGGAATCACCAGTGTCGCGGTCGCGGGCGATATACCCGCCCCCGAAATGGCGGTGCGGGCATGCCGGCAGGCGCTCGAACGGGCCGGTCGGCATCCCTCGTCGCTCAGCTTGTTGCTCTACGTCAGCGTCTGGTACCAAGGCCCCCACGGCTGGTGTCCGCAGTACTACGTGCAGCGGCACACGGGCGCGGGGCAGGCCACCGCGGCCGAGGTCAGGCAGGGCTGCATGGGCATGTTCTCCGCCCTGGAACTCGCGGCGGCGCATCTCATGGCCTCGGCCGAGCACGAGGCCGCCCTCGTCACCTCCGGGGACAACTTCACCTCGGACCTGCTGGAACGCTGGCGATTCAGTCCGCATTTCGTCATGGGTGACGCGGGCTCCGCCGTCGTCCTGAGCCGGCGGACAGGTTTCGCCCGGCTCAGGTCGATCAACGCGATCACCCTCCCCGAGTACGAGGCCATGCACCGCGGTCCCGAGCCCCTGTTCCCGCCCGGAGCCGGCCTGCCGGGCAAGCTCGACTACGGCGATTCCAAGCACCGCTGGCTGGACGGCCCGGACCGGGACCCGGCCGGCCCGCTGAAACTCGTGGCGGCGCAGGACGAACTCATCAGCCGCACACTCGACGAAGCCGGCATCACGATGGACGACATCTCTCGCGTCGCCTATGCCAACGGGTCACGGGAACGCGTCGAAGGCCGCGCGATGATACCGCTGGGTCTGCCGATGTCCCTTTCGACGTGGGAACAGGGCCGTACCGTCGGCCATATCGGCGCCAGTGACCAGATGGTGGCGCTCGAACAGCTTCTCCTCTCCGGTGAGCTGCGACGCGGGGACCATTTCCTGATGCTCGGCGTGGGGCCCGGACTGAATATCGCCTGCGCCGTGATCGAGATCATCGAAACTCCGCACTGGTCCTCCGGCCGTCCGGTCACCGCTGCCTGAAAGGGGTCTCATGGATTTCCGCCTGAGTGCCGAACAGCAGGAGCGGTACGCGCGCATGCGGACAGCCGCGCGAGACCTTCCTTCGCCGTCTTCCACCGCCGGATTCCGCGAGGACGCCTGGAGGAAACTGGCCGGCCTCGGATTATTGGGCGCCGCCGTTCCGGAGGAGCACGGCGGTGCGGGCTTCGGAGCTCTCGACACGGCCCTCCTGTACGAGGGGGCGAGCGACGGCGGCGCGGACACCGGAGTGCTCTTCGCCGCGGCGGCCCATCTCTTCGCCTGCGTCCTGCCGGTGCTGGAGTTCGCGCGGCCCCGGACGCGCAAGTCCCTGCTGCCCGCCCTGTGTTCAGGTGAACTGATAGCGGGAAACGCCATGACGGAGCCCGACGCGGGATCGGACCTCTCCCGGCTGGCGACCACGGCCACCAGGGTCGACGGCGGATATCTCCTCGACGGGGTCAAGAGCTTCGTCAGCAACGGCCCGGTCGCCGATCTCTATGTCACCTATGCGACAACCGATCCGGACGGCGGTTACTTCGGTTCCACCGCGTTCGCCGTGGACCGCGACTCCCCCGGGCTGGTCGCGGGAGAACCGATGCCCAAGTCCGGCCTGACCGCCTGCCAGGCCGGCGAGGTTCGGTTCACCCGGTGTTTCGTGCCGGACGACCGGGTGCTGGGCAGCCCCGGCCAGGGACAGCCGGTGTTCCAGACATCGATGTGGTGGGAGCGCTCCTGCCTGTTCGCGATCTATCTGGGCCAGCAGGAACGCCTCATCCGGCGATGCGTCCACCATGTACGGGAGCGGCGGCAGGCCGGTAAGCGGCTCGCGGACGTCCAGCCGGTCGCGGACCGGCTGGCCGACATGCGGCTGCGGCTGGAGAGCGGCCGGCTCCTGCTCTACCGGGCCTGTACCGAGATCGACGACGGCCAGGACCCCTCCCTGTGGGTCGCCCTGGCGAAACTGGCCGTGTCCGAGGCCGCGGTCGCCACCTCGCTCGACGCCGCCCGGATCTTCGGGGGCCGCGCCTTCCTCACGGAGTACGGGATCGAGGAACAGGTGCGCGACGCCGCTCCCGCCACCACCTTCTCCGGCACGTCGGACATCCAACGGCAGCTGATCGCCCGGGAGATGGGGCTGTGAGCCGCTACGGCGACGGAGCTGGGAGCCTCAACGGCGACAGGGCGGTGAGCCTCTACAGCCCGGTGGTCGACGCGGCCGCCCGGACGCCGGACGCGCTCGCGGTCCACGACCACACCACCGGCCTCGGCTACGGCGAGCTGGACCGGCGCGCGGACACGTATCTCGCCGCGCTGCGCGGTCGCGGCGTACGGCCGGGCGACCGCGTCCTGGTGTGGACGGACAAGACGGCCGAAGCGGTGGCCGTCGCACAGGCGGTGTTACGGTGCGGCGCGGTCCACGTTCCCGTCCCGAGGAGCAACCCCGCCGGACGGGTCGCCCGGATCGCCGCGGACGCCCGCCCGGCGCTGATCGTCACGGACCACACCGACCGCGTCCACGGCATCGACTCCGTACCCTGCGCGGCTCTCTTCCAGGAGGCGGCCCACCGCTCGGGCGGCACCCACCGCTCGGACGCCGCCCACCATCCGGTCCGGCCGGACGACCCGGCGTACATCCTCTACACCTCGGGGTCGACGGGGGCGCCGAAGGGAGTCTGCCTCAGCCACGGGAACGCGCTCGCCTTCGTCGACTGGGCCTGCCGGGAGCTGGACCTCACCGCGGCCGACCGGCTCGCCAACCACGCCGCGTTCGGCTTCGACCTGTCCGTCTTCGACCTCTACGGAGCCTTCCGGGCCGGTGCCTCGGTCCACCTCGTCGGCGAGACCCTCGGTCAGGCCGCCGAACCGCTGGTCGACTTCCTGCTGGAACGGCGGATCACCGTCTGGTACTCGGTGCCGTCCGTCCTGGTGCTCATGGCCGAGTACGGCGAGTTGCTGGAGCGCGGACCAGGCGCGCTGCGCGCGTGTGTCTTCGCCGGCGAGCGGTTTCCGCTGAAGCCGCTGAAGGACCTGCGCCGCGGCTGGCCCGGCGTGCGCATGCTCAACTGGTACGGCCCGACGGAGACCAACGTGTGCACCTCCTACGAGGTGACGGCGGCCGACCTGGCGCGCACCTCGGCCATCCCGATCGGCTCCCCCGCCGCCGGGGACAGGGTCGCGCTGGACGACGGCGAGATCGTGGTCAGCGGCCCGACCGTCATGCTCGGCTACTGGGGCGCGGCGCCCCAGGCCGGCCCGTACCGTACCGGTGATCTCGGCCGGTACGACGCCGACGGTCTGCTGGAGTACCGGGGGCGCGTCGACGACATGGCGAAGGTCCGCGGCCACCGGATCGAGCCGGCCGAGGTGAGCGGCGCACTCGTCGCGCACGCGTCGGTACGCGACGCGGTGGTGGTCGTCGTGGGCGCCGGTCTCGACGCCCGGCTGCACGCCTTCGTCGTCCCCGAGACCGGCTGTGCGCCCGGGTTCGCGGAGCTGCGACGGCACTGCACACACCTCCTGCCGCCGTACATGGCCATCGACGCGCTGCACACGGTCGGCGGCTTTCCCCGCACCGCGAACGGGAAGGTCGACCGGGCGGCGCTCGGCCGCCTGGTGGCGCGGGGAGCGGGCGTATGACGGGCGACGCGGCCTGGGACGCCTTCTGGTCGACGCTGCCGGCCGAGCCCGGCGCCGCCCTGTGGGACTCGTCGCCCCGGCTGACCGCGGCACGGCATCTGCCGCTGTTCCGCGGCCATGCCGACCCGACGCTGCCCCTGATCGACATCGGGTGCGGCAGCGGACGGCAGACGCGGTGGCTGGGGCGCCACTTCGGACGGGTCGTCGGACTGGACATCGCCGAGGCCGCGGTCGAACTGGCCGCCGCGTCGCACGCGGCGCCCAACGTCTCCTACCGCCGCGCCGACCTCCTCGACCGGGACACCGCGGGGGCGCTGCGCGCGGAGTTCGGGGACGTCAACGTCTACCTGCGCGGTGTGCTGCACCAGCTCGCCCCGGACGACCGCACGAGGATGCTGGCGACGATCAGGCTCCTGCTCGGCGGCACGGGGGTCCTGTTCGCCCAGGAACTGACCGAACACACCGGCTGGTACGTCGCCGAGCTGCTCGCCGGCGGTGCCCACCTGCCGAAGACGGCCGGGCTGGCGGCCCATTTCGACTTCGGCGCCCGGGTCGCCCCCGCCCATGAAGGGCGCCTGCGGCTGCTGTTCGAAGGAAACGGATTCGACGTCGTCACCGACGGCGAGATCGCCCTGCACACCACCGAGCGCACCTCCGGCGGGCTTCCGCTGGAGCTACCGACGAGATACATCGTGGCGCGTGCGTCGGCACCGCTCCGACAACCGGAGGAACCGCAACCATGACGGACCTTGACCGCACGACACTGCTCGACCTGCTGCTCCGCTACGTGCGAGAGGAACTCGCGACGGGCCTGCCGTCCGACCTGATCACCGCCGACAGCCGGCTGCTTGAACTGGGGGTGCTGGACTCGGTGCGCACCGCACGCCTGCTGGCGCACATCCGTACCACGTACGGCGTGCGTGTTCCGCCCGTACACATGACCGGTGAGCACTTCGCCACGCCGGAGACGATCACCGACCTGATCCTGCTGCTCCGGTCGCGGACCGCCGCCCTCTGACACTCCCGCCGGCACTCCCTCCGGCACCTGTTCCGACACCTTTTCCGACGTCTTGCCCTGACAGGAGAACAGATGACGTACGCCTACGACATCGGCATCATCGGCGGCGGCCCGGCCGGTTCCACCGCCGCGTCCTACCTGGCCAAGGCCGGTCTGTCGGTCGCGGTCTTCGAAGGCGAATTCTTCCCCCGGGAGCACGTGGGCGAGTCCCTGGTGCCGGCGACCACGCCGGTCCTGCTGGAGATCGGCGCCATGGACAAGATCGAGGCGGCGGGCTTTCCGCGCAAGTACGGCGCCGCGTGGACGTCGGCCAACGCGGACGACGTGGACCCGCTCGGCTTCCAGGTCCACGACCACGGCCTGGGCGCCGCCGACGTGCTGTTCAACGAACGCGATCAGCTCGGCGTCGACCGCGACCACACCTTCCACGTCGACCGCGGCCGGTTCGACCACATCCTGCTCAAGCACGCGGAGAGCCTGGGGGCGAAGGTGTTCTCCGGGGTGCGGGTGCGCGGTGTGGACTTCGCCGACAGCACCCGTCCCGTGCTGCGGGTCGGGCTGGGCGGGACGACCACGGAGGTGCCGGTACGGATGGTCGTCGACGCCAGCGGGCGCGGCACCCTCCTGGGACGGCAGCTCAAGGTCAAGGTGGCCGATCCGGTGTTCAACCAGTACGCCGTGCACAGCTGGTTCGAAGGACTCGACCGGGAGGCCCTGGCGAACGACGAGAACCAGGCCGAGTACATCTTCATCCACTTCCTGCCGCTCAGTGACACCTGGGTGTGGCAGATCCCCATCACCGACACGATCACATCGGTCGGGGTCGTCACCCAGAAGGCGCGGTTCCGGGAGGGCAAGGACGATCTCGAAGGCTTCTTCTGGGACTCGGTGGCCAGCAGGCCCCTGCTGTACGACGCGTTGAAGCAGACCGCGCGGGTGCGTCCGTTCAAGGCCGAGGGCGACTACAGCTACGGCATGCGCAAGGTGTGCGACGACTCGATGGTGATGATCGGCGACGCCGCGCGGTTCGTCGATCCCATCTTCTCCAGCGGTGTCAGCGTCGCCATGAACAGCGCCCGGCTGGCCTGCGCCGACATCATCGCCGCCGCCGAGGCCGGTGATTTCAGGGCCGGACGGTTCGAGAACTACGTGACGAAGCTGCGGCGCGGTGTGTCCAGTTGGTACGAGTTCATCTCCCTCTACTACCGCCTCAACATCCTGTTCACTGCCTTCGTCCAGGATCCCCGCTACCGCATCGACGTCCTGAAACTGCTGCAGGGCGACGTCTACGACGAGCAGGAGCCCGTCGCGCTGACGGCGATGCGCGAGTTCGTCGCCGCCGTGGAGGCGGATCCCGGCCACCTCTGGCACCCCCTGCTGGGAAAGATGAAGGTGTCCCGCAGCTCCGGGGCGTTGTTCTGACCGCGCCATGAGCGGTGTCCGGAGCATTGTTCCGACCGCGCCGTGGGCGGTTCCGGTCGACAGGGACGGAACTCTCGCCGCCGAGGAGAACCGTCCGACTCGCAGAAGAAAGTGAGGCATCGCCGTGTACGGACCCTGGCTCTCGCGCGTCGCGCGGGGCGTGCCGCCCATACGTGTCACCGGGACGTCGGTATGAGGCCGGCCAACGTGTTCCTCGCCGGCCTGGGCTGCTGGCTGCCCGCCCCCTACGCGGCGTCCGAGGCGGTCGCCGCGGGCCTGTACGACGCCACGGTCTTCGCCGAGAGCGGTCTGCGCGGCGTGCTGGTCGCCGGGCCGGAGGCACCGCCCGACATGGCCGTGCGCGCCGCGCGGACCGCGCTCGGCCGCTCTCCGGGAGGGGCCGCCGCGATCGGTACGGTGCTGCACGGCTCGACGTTCTACCAGGGGCCCGAGATGTGGTCACCGTCCGCCTACATCATGCGGGAACTGGGCATCACGGGGGCCGGCGGCACAGAGATCCGCAACGGGTGCAACAGTATGCTCACCGGTGTGGAACTGGCCGCCGGCCTGCTGTCGTACCAGCCGGACAGCCGACCGGACATCCTCCTGACCACGGCGGACAACTTCAACTCGCCGTTGATCAACCGGTGGGACAGCGGGCCGATGGGCGTGATCGCCGCCGACGCGGCCAGCTCCGTCGTGATCAGCCCGACCGGTGGCTTCGCCCGTGTCGACGCCGTCGTCTCCCGGGTCTATCCGGAGTTCGAGGCGATGGCGCGCGGCGACGAACCGCTGTTTCCCCCCACTGGATCGGCGGGCCGGCGGATCGACACCGTGGAGCGCGCCCAGCAGTTCAACGAGCGGGTGCGTGAGATCGGCGGGACGAGCGTCGCCGACGGCCTGGCGAAAGCCTGTTCCGACACGGCACTGGCCGCCCTGGACACGGCCGGGATCAAACCCTCCGACCTGCGCTGGGTCCTGGTGCCCAACGGCGACGAGGCGACCACCCGGAACTGTGTCATGGACCCGCTCGGGCTGGACGTGTCCCGGTCGCAGTGGGAGTTCGGCTGCGGGATCGGGCACGCCTCGGCCAGCGACCAGTTCATCGCCCTCGACCATCTGCTGCGCACCGGCCGGCTCGACGCCGGCGACCATGTCCTGCTGTTCGGCGGCGCGCCGGGCTGGTCGGCCGTGGCGGTGGTCCTCACCCTCTGCGCACTGCCGTCCTGGAGTGGGAGTCCGACGGGGCCGACGATGCCGACAGGAGGTGCCGCGTGACGGCGCAGCAGCAGGACCCGGCCGCCCCGCAGCCGATCGCCATCGTGGGCATGGCGTGCGAGTTCCCCGGCGCGCACGACGTTGCGGCGTTCTGGAGCATGCAGCTCGACGGGGTCGACGCCACGTCGGACGTCCCGGCCGACCGCTTCCCCGTCGACGTGTTCCACGATCCCCGCCCGCGGACCCCCGGACGGACCGTCAGCCGCCGCGGCGGCTTCCTGCCCGACATCCGGGGCTTCGACGCCCAGTACTTCGGCATCTCCGGCCGCGAGGCGAGCCACATGGACCCGCAGCAGCGGCTGCTCCTGCAGACCGCCGCCGCGGCCGTGCGGGACGCCGGCCTGACGCCGGAACGGCTCGCGGGGAGCCCGACCGCCGTCGTCGTCGGGCAGCGCACCGCCGAATACTGGGACCTGCTGCGGGCCGCCGGGGCACTGGACATCTACGCCAACACCGGCACGTCGCGCAGCGTCCTGTCCGGCCGGCTGTCGTTCTTCTTCGATCTGCGCGGCCCGAGCACCTCGGTCGACACCGCCTGCTCGTCCTCGCTGGTGGCGGTGCACCAGGCGTGCGCCGCGCTGCGCGGCGGGGAGGCAACCCTCGCCCTGGCCGCGGGGGTCAACCTGGTGATCACACCGGAGGAGAGCATCACGTTCTCCCAGGCGGACATGTTGTCCGCGGACGGCCGGTGCAAGTTCGGCGCGGACGGCGCCGACGGCTTCGTCCGCAGCGACGGCGTCGGCGTCGTCGTCCTCAAGACGCTGGCGCGGGCCGAGGCGGACGGCGACCGGATCCACGCGGTCATCCACGGTTCGGCGGTCGAGAACGAGGGCCGCAGCAGCGGATATCTGATGACCCCGTCGGGGAGCGCGCAGATCGACGCGATGCGGCACGCCTGCTCCCGTGGCGGAATCGCCCCGCGGGACGTCGGCTTCGTGGAGGCGCACGGCACCGGCACACCCACCGGCGACCCGATCGAACTGCGCAGCCTGGACGCGGTGTACGGCACCGGCGCCGACCGCCCGGCCACGGATCCCGTGCTGGTCGGCTCCGTGAAGACGAACATCGGACACACCGAGGCGGCCGCCGGCATCGCGGGACTCATCAGGGCCGCGCTGTGCGTGGCGCACGGCGTCGTCCCGCCCAGTCTGCACAGCGGCCGGCTGACCGACGCGGTGGACTGGGCCGGCATGGCCCTGGAGATCCCGCAGACCGCCAGGGAGTGGGGCCGGAACGGCGCCCCGCGGTACGCCGCCGTCAGCTCGTTCGGCATCTCCGGCACCAACGCCCATGTCGTCCTCGGCGAGCACCGGCCCGCGGCCGTGCCACCACCGGCCGGCGAGCCGCGGCCGTACCTGCTCGCCCTGTCCGCCCGGACCCCCGCCGCGCTGCGTGAACTCGCCGCCTCCTACGCGGACTTCCTCGGACCCGACGGGGCGGGCCACCGGCACACGTTACGTGACGTCAGCTTCAGCACGCTGACCCGCGGCGCCCATGACCGGCACCGCATGACCGTACTCGCCACGGAGCACGACCAGGCCGTCCGGCAACTGCGCGAGGGCCGGCCGATCGTCGCCGCCGGGCCGGGCGCGCGGTGGCGGACCGTCTTCGTGTTCCCCGGGCAGGGCTCCCAGTGGTCCGGGATGGGACGCCGGCTCCTGCGTACCTCGCCGGTCTTCCGGGAGACGGTCGAGGAGTGCGACCGGCACGTCCGCGCCGAGCGCGGCTGGTCGGTGATCGAGCAACTGACCGCCGACGACGGGGCGGACCGGCCGATCGACGTGGTGCAACCGCTGCTGTGGGCGGTCGAGGTCGGTCTGGCCGCGCTGTGGCGGTCCTGGGGCGTCGTCCCCGACGTCGTGATCGGTCACAGCATGGGCGAGGTCGCCGCCGCCTGCGCCGCGGGCGCGCTCAGCCTGGCCGACGGCGCGGCGGTGATCTGCCGTCGCAGCGCGCTGCTCAGGGAGATCGCCGGCGCCGGGTCCATGGCCGCGGTCGATCTGCCCGCCGACGAGCTGCGGCGGGAACTCGCCGATGTGCCGGACGTCGACGTCGCGGTGAGCAACGCGCCCCGGCGCAGCATCATCTCGGGCCGTACTCCGGCGGTGGAGAAGGTGCTGGCCGCACTGTCCGAGCGGGACGTCTTCACCCGGACCGTCAAGGTGGACGTGGCCTCGCACAGCAGTCAGGTGGACCCCCTGCTGGACGCGCTGCGCGCCGCCCTGGAGTCGGTCCGGCCCCGCGAGGGACGGGTACCGCTGCGCTCGACGGTGACCGGGGAGCTGCTGACCGGTGCGGAGCTGGACGCCGGCTACTGGGTGCGCAACCTCCGCGACGAGGTCCGCTTCCACGCGGCCGTCGACGCCGAGACCACCTGCTCCGAGGCGGCGGCCGTCGTCGAGATCAGCCCGCACCCGATCCTCGGCGGTGCGGTGAAGGAGTGCCTGCCCGCCGAGCGCACCGGCGACCTCGTGGTGCGGTCGCTGCTGCGCGACACCGACGAGCTGACCACGCTGCTGACCTCTGTCGGCATGCTGCACCAGGCCGGATACCCGGTGCGGTACGACGCGCTGTTCGACGGTCCGGCCGCCTATGTGGGACTGCCCTCGTATCCCTGGCAACGCACCGCGTTCTGGTTCGAGCCGGTCTCCGGGACGGCCGGCCCGGGGACCACGGCGGCTGCCCCCGCCGCTCCGGACGTCCCGGACGGACATCCGCTGCTCGGCGCGCACACCGTCCTCGACGACGGCGCGCACCGCTGGGAGGGGCCCGTCGACCTGGAGCGCAACGGTTACCTCCTGGACCACCAGGTGCAGGGTCTGGTCATCCTGCCCGGCACGGCGTACCTGGAACTGGCGGTGGCCGCCGCCACCCGGACCGTCGGCGCCGAGGTCGTCGTGCGGCACGTCCACTACGACAAGGCGCTCTTCCTCACCGTCGGCGATCCGCCGGCGCTGCGGGTGACGCTGCGGCCGGACGGGCGGGGGTGGGCCTTCGACGTCGCCACCGCCGAGGGCACCGAATGGACCCGCCATGCGCACGGCCGGGTCGAAGAGGCAGTGGCCGGCGCGCGCGTGCTCGAACTCCCCGAGGACACCCCCCGGCAGATCGCCGCACGGGTCCCCGACCACTTCACCGGCGCCGAGTTCTACCGCCGGTTCGCGGCCCGCGGCAACGACTGGCACGGCGTCTTCCGGGGCATCGGGCAGGTGTGGCGCGGCGACGACGAGGCGCTGGCCGAGATCGCCGTCCCGGCCGGTCTCCCCGGCTACGAGCGGCACCATGTCCATCCGGCGGTCCTCGACGCCTGCGGACAGATCCTCGCGGCCACCCTGCACGACTCGGCCGTACCCGGCGAGCAGCACGCCTTCGTCCTGGGTTCCCTCGACGCGTTCCGCCGGTACGGGCCGCTGACCGGGACCCTGTACAGCCACGCGGTGCGGCGCGAACTGACGGCCGAGTCGTTCAGCGGCGACGTCGTCGTCCGGGACGAACGGGGCACGCTGCTGGCCGAGTTCCGCGGCCTGCGGATCCGCTGGCTCCTGCGCCGGGAGAAGCCCGGTCGGCCGGCCGACTGGCTCTACCGGCCGCGGTGGCTGCCGGCCGCCGTACCCGGGGCACTGCCGGAGCCGGCCGCCGGCGCCTGGCTGGTGTTCGAGGACGAGGACTTCGGGCCGCGGCTCGCCCCGGCGCACGGCGCGCGGATCGCCGTACGGCCCGGGGAGCGGTTCGAGCGTACCGGCGACGGGTTGTACCGCATCGACCCGTCCCGTCGCGACGACTACGTCCGGCTGCTGTACGAGGCCGGCCGTGACCGTCCCGGGGGCGTCGCCGCCGTGGTGCACCTGTGGAGCATGCGCGCGGCCCGGCCGGTGGGGGCGGTGCCGCTGGGCCTCGGCAGCGCGCTGCTGCTGGAGCAGGCGTTGGCCACGACGCGGTGGGCCGGCGCGCTTCCCCGGCTCGTGCTCGTCACCCGCGGCGCCGACACGGTCGTGAGGACGGACGGGGCACCGGATCCGGAGCAGTACGCCGTGTGGGGCTTCGGGCGTACGGCGGCGAGCGAGCTGTCCGTCGTACGCCACACCCTCGTCGATCTGGACCCGGCCCGTGGCACGGAACAGACGGAGGCGCTGGCCCGGGAGATCGCGGCTAGCGGCGGGGGCGCGGATGCCGGCCACGGGAGAGAGGACCAGATCGCGCTGCGGGCGGGCGAGCGGTACGTCCTGCGGCTGCGCCGCGCGTCACCGGCGAGCGGTGCCGATGACATCACCGGGATCGTGCCGGCCCGCGACCGCGGCACGGGCCCGGTGCGCGCGGTGGCCGCGGCGCGGCCGCCGGCCGCCGACGAGGTCCAGATCGCCTCGGCGTACGGCGGCGTCGGGTTCCGCGACGTGCGGCGAGCGGCCGGGGCCCGCCCGGACCGGGACGACGACGGCGGGCCGGGCCGGGAGACCTCCGGCGTGGTGACGGCCATCGGCACCGACGTACGGGGGCTGGCCGTGGGCGACCGCGTGGTCGCCGTGGCCCGGCCGGGACTGGCCACACGGGTCCTCGCCGATCGCCGGCTGACCCACCGCCTGCCCGACGGACTCGGTCTCGCCGAGGCCGCCACCGTGCCGATCCCCTATCTGACCGCCTGGTACGGCCTGATGGAGCTGGCCGCGCTCCGCGCAGGGGAGAAAGTCCTCATCCACTCGGCCACGGGCGGCACAGGGCTCGCCGCGATCCAGGTGGCCCGGCGGTGCGGCGCCGAGATCTTCGCCACCGCGGGCAGCGAGCGGCGGCGGGCCCTGTTGCGCACCATGGGCGTCACCCATGTCGCCGACTCCCGGGGCGACTTCGCGGGTCCGCTGCTGGCCGGGACCCGGGGCACCGGGATGGACGTCATCCTCAACTCGCTGCCCGGGGCGGCCGTCGAGCAGAACCTCGGCATGCTCGCACCGTACGGGCGCTACGTGGAACTGGCCGAGCAGGACCCGGCGGACGGCCGCCCGGCCGGTCCCGGTGGCCTGCCGCGCAACGGGTCCTTCCAGGTCCTCGACATCGCCGCCTTCTGCCGCGAGCGCCCGGAGCGGGCCGGGGCGCTGCTCGGCCGCGTGCTGCGCCTGATCGCGGCCGGCGAACTCGCGCCGTTGCCGGCCGAGGTGTACCCGCTGGACGCCGTCGACCCGGCGTTCGACGACATGCTCGGGGCCCGGCACATCGGCAGGGTGCTCATCGACCTGCGGACCACCGCCCCGGCGGTCCCGGCGGCGCCCGAGCCGACCCGGATGCGGCCGGACGCCACGTATCTCGTGACCGGCGGCGCGGGCGGCATCGGCTCCGAACTGGCCCGCCGGCTCGTCGCGCGGGGCGCCCGGCACCTGCTGCTCACGGGCCGCTCGGTGCCCACCACGGCGTCCTCGTCGGGGGGTGACATCGCCGGCCTGCTGGAGGAACTACGAGGCCAGGACGTCGAGGTGCAGTACGCCCCCGTGGACGCGGCCGACGAGCGGTCGATGCGCCGACTGGTCGAGAACCGCCGCGCCGCCGGCCGGCCGGCGGTCCGGGGCGTCTTCCACACCGCCGGAGTGTTCCTGTACAAGCCGATCGGCGACACCACCCTGCGGGATCTGCAAGCCGTACTGAGGCCGAAGGTCGAGGGGGCCCGCGTCCTCGACCGTCTCTTCGGGGACGACCTCGACCAGTTCGTCCTGTTCTCCTCGGGGAACGCCCTGCTGGCCTCGCCTCACGTCGCTGCGGCGGCCGCGGCCAACGCGGGCCTCGACGCGATCGCCCGCGGCCGCCGCAGCCGCGGCCGGGCGGCACTCTCCGTGAACTGGGGCTTCTGGACCGACCGGGGCATGGCCGCGCGGGCGGGTACCGAACTCGGCCGGAACCTGATCCCGCGGGGCATGACCGGGTTCACCGCCGAGGCCGGGTTCGCGGTGCTGGACCACCTGCTGGCCACGGGCGCCGAGGACACCGTCGTCATGCCGGTGGACTGGGCACAGTGGCGGGCCGCGTACCCGGCAGCGGCCGCGTCCCCGTTCCTGCGGGACGTCGTCGACGACACACCGACGCCCCGTGTCACCACGGCCCCGCCCGCTCTTCCGACGACGGCGCGGGCCGGGGCGGGGATCGGGCGGGAGTCGACCGACGATACGGATCGAATGACGGATGCGGATCGGACGGCCGCTACGGATCGCAGGACGGGTGCGGATCGGACGGCCGGTACGGATCGGACGACGGGCGCGGATCGGACGGCCGGTACGGCGGCACCGCCCGCGGACCGGGCGGAGCTGTTCCGGGCCGGGGTCGCCGCCATCCTGCGCGTCGACTCCGGGCACCTCGACCCGAACCTGGATCTGACCAGCCAGGGACTCGACTCGCTGATGGCGGCTCAGCTGCGGCAGGAGGTGCAGCGCTCGCACGGGGTGCTGCTGCCGGTCGGCAAGATCCTCAGCCGGGCCACGCTGCGTGAGCTGACGGACCACCTGCTCGACGCGGCCCGACCGGAGGGGAGGAGAGCGGTGGGGTGACCGCAGGAGAATCCGGGCGCGGCAGCCGAATCGGCCCGCGCCCGCCCCCGTCGGCGCTCGACGGAACTACCCTGAGCTGAAGCCCTGCCGGGAGAACAGGATGAGCGCACGGCCCCACCCCGACCAGGAACAGGAGAGCCCCACCATCTCTGATCAGCCCTCACCATGCGTGTTCTGCGCCATCGCAGCCGGGGAAGCACCGGCCACCTTCGTGCGGGAGTGGCCGGACGTGATCGCCATCCGTCCGCTGGACGGAGTGAACGAGGGCCATGTCCTGGTCATCCCCCGCGCCCACGTCACCGACGCCGGCGCCGACTTCGCGGTCTCCGCCCGCACGATGGCCTGCGCCGCCGAGCTGATGGCCGAACACCAGGACGCGAACATCATCACGTCGAAAGGCTCCGCTGCGACGCAGAGCGTCTTTCACCTTCACTTGCACGTGGTGCCCCGCGAGGGCGGCGACGGCCTGCCCTTGCCCTGGACACCTCGGCAAGAGGCCGCGCGGAAGGCCGGAGGCACGCGGTGACGAGCGACAACCTCACCATCGTCTTTGCCCGCGAGCCCGTCCCGGCCTCCGGCCCGAAGGTCTTTCTCGCCGGTCCCACTCCCCGTGCCGACGGCGACGTCGAGTCCTGGCGCCCCTCCGCCATCACGGAACTTGCCGCTCAGTGGGCCGGCGAGCAGCCGCTGACCGTGCTCACCCCGGAGTCCAGGGAAGGAAAGTACGCAGCGCACTACGACGACCAGGTCGGCTGGGAGACCGACGCCCGCGCCGCCGCCGACGCCATCCTCTTCTGGATCCCCCGAGACCTGCGCACCCTGCCGGGCTTCACCACCAACGTCGAGTTCGGGCTCGACGTCGCCACCGGCCGCGCGGTCCTGGGCTGCCCGCCGACCTGCCCCAACCCCGAACGCAACCGTTACCTCATCTACGTCGCCGGGCGCCACGGCGTCCCGGTGCTCGACACGCTCGCCGAGACCGTGACCGCTGCTCTGGACATCGTCGCTGCCCGCCCGTCGGTCGATCCGGACCCGCACCGACCATCCGTGAGTCTCGACCCCAGGGGCGGCTCGGAAACCCGGTCCACGGTCTTCCAGGAAGCCACCGATCAGCTACAGTTGGGGTCGGCCCCTCACGTGGCGCTATCTGACTGAACTCCCCCAGAGCCTGCCGGCAGCAAGGGTAGGTCGGCTCTGGCGGGTACGTGGGGGGTTCTCTGTTTCCACGATCCACGTTGTCGGTGGGCGCGCCGGCTGTGCCTCGCCTTCGCCGCGGGACAACGGCGAAGGGGCGGTACGGCGGTGTGCGTCCCGGCTGCGAGGATGCCTGCACTTCCGGTGCCCCGGACGCGCCGTTCGGCGCGCTTCCCGGGGCACCGGGAGAGACGCCGATGTCAAGCGGAGTTCGAGAGGTTGAGCTCCGGGGAGCCTGACCGGGGTGTGAGGGTGCGCGGGTCGGCGGGGGCGGGGGCGGGGACGTAGACGGGTGCGTCGGTCTGGTAGAAGAGGTCGATGTCGGCCTCCTCGCCTCCGACGATCAGCGTGTCCCAGGCGCCGCTCGCCTGCAGTGTCCGCAAGGTCGCCGGTGCGAGAGCGGAGAGATGGTCGCGGAGCTCCTGATCGGTGGGCATGCCGGGAAGGCGGGCCGCGAGGCGTTCACGAATCGCCTGCATGCGCTCCAACAGGGCTTCCAGGTCGGGCTGTTCCGTCGGGGAGTCGGCCACGGGACCGGGTGCCGCCTGCTGCTCCGTGCTCCGGGCGATGACGTCCTTGATGGCGTGCGAGGCACCTTGCTCGTCGGTGGTGACCATGGCGTTCCAGGCGCGGCTCTTGTGGCGGTACTGGAGCATGGACATCGCGGCCTCGTGCCGGATGAAGTCGGCGTCGCGCAGCGGTCGGCCCTGCCAGGTGCGGCTGAGTGAACGGGCCAGTGAAGTCGCCGAGGCCAGACCGCTGTTGAGGCCCCGGCCGGGCCAGAAGTGGATGGCGTTGGCCGCGTCGCCCAGCAGGAAGCCGTAGGTCCCCGGGCTGCTCGACGTGGGACTGTGGAGTTGAGCGGTGAAGCGGGGGCGCTGCACCATGTCCAACCTGAACGACGTGATCGCGCTGAGGTCGTCCTCGGCCACACCGAACAGCTTCAGACCTTCCCGGATCCGCTTCCACAGGGGCGAGCCGCGCAGCAGGGCGGGGAGGAAGAGTGTGCCGTGGGTGGGACAGACGAACTCGTTGTCCTCGTGACGGCTCATCACACAGGGGCGTGCGGCGATGCATTCCTCGAAGACCTGACGGACGGGATCGATGCCGACCACGTTCTTGGTCTCCTCACGCGTGAGCCTCATGTTCAGGAAGCCCTCGCCGTGCAGCGAGTTGAGCAGGAACCTGTTCTGCGAGACGGTCAGCAGAACACTCATCGGGTCACTGAGCGGTGACTTGACCTTCAGTCCCAGCACCACGTCCTGCAGGTGTTCGCCGTCGAGGGAGTACACGGAGGCGTCGGCCGCACCGAAGCGGTCGCCGTAGTACTCACGCGTGCGGGATCGTCCGCCGTCACAGATGGCCAGGACGTGCTGGGACGAGAGCCGGTGTTCGTCCTCCCGCGGGTCGAACCGCTTCGGCACGAGGCGGATGGACGGCTTGGTGTTGGCCAGCTTCAGCAGCCGGTCCTCGACAGAGGCGATGGGAATGTTGCGCGGAGGTCTGCCGTCGACCGAGTCCGGCCCGACGGGCCACATCTCCGAGAAGCCGCCCGAGTCGAAGAGCGCGGACTGCATCTCCTCGGTCAGCGCCAGGTACTGCCTGCTCTGGATGGTCACGACCTGCTGCCGGCGGACGTTACCGTGCGACTCGTCCTTCCACACCACGGTCGAGCCGGACGTCAGCCAACGCCCGTCGTGGACGGTGATGCTCACACGCCCCTCCAGCGCGCTCTCCAGCATCAGGGCGAAGGCCAGACCGACAGGGCCACCGCCGACGACCGTGACACGCAGGTCGTCCGGGTTCGCCGGGGCGCTCGACCGGGGCAGGTCGATCTGGGAGACGTCGAAGACCGTCTCCATGGCCTCCTGTGTCTCGAACAGGAAGGTCTCGTCCCCGATCCGGATGACGTCGCCCGGGCTCAGGACATGCCGTGCGACGCGCCGTTCGTTGACGTAGGTGCCGTTTCTGCTGTCGCGGTCGTGCAGAACGCGTGCGTCACCCTCCTCCACGATCTCGGCGTGCAGACGGGAGGCGCTGGTGCTGACGATGATCACATCGTTGTCGCTCTTGCGTCCGAACCGCAGAGGTGCGGTGCCCAGTACCACACTCTGACCGGTGAAGGGACCTGTGCGTCCCACGATGACCGACGTCACTCGTACTCCTTGGGTACATGCTGTGGTGCCTGGGTGGGGCGCGCGCGACGCGGCGACCCCGGCGTAGGACGAGTTGACCCGCCGGCCGAATGCCCCCGAGGCGCGTTCGGTTCAACGGGTCCTGCCTTCCAGGACGGAAGGGACCTGCCGGTCCGGGAGCGGGCTGCTCCCGGACCGTCACTGGCAAGTGATGGAGAACGGGACCGCGTCGGACACGGTCTGCGTGGCTGCCTTGAACTCCACACCCATGGCGGTCGACAGCGTCCCCGCCTCCGCCCAGGTCGTCACGCGCACCGTCTCCTGATGGGTGCGAGGACCGCCCTCCACGAACGACAGCGCACGCCAGGTGGGATCGACCACCTGCCCTCCCGTCGACACCCATCGGTAGGTGAACCGCGCGGGCAGTTCCGTCGCCTCGAAGGTGGCGGTGAAGGAGGGGGCCTGCCCCTGGGGCGTCGGGCAACTGCCCGCGTACGTCAGGTTCTCTCCGGTGACCGACACCTTGACCGGCAGTTCGGCCGCGATGTCCGCTTCCTCGTTTTCCGCGGCGGCGTCCGGATTCTGTGGTGAGGGGGAGCCGGAACCCGCCGTGGGCGACCCGTTGCCCCCTTGATCCGTGTCCCCGCTCGTCAGGGCATACCCGAGTCCGCCCAGCAGCAGGGCGAGGGCGCCTCCCGCCGCCACCAGGGCGTACACGGTACGCCGGCTGCGTCGCGGCCTACCGGTGGGCACGGCAGCCGCAGCCGCAGTCGAGGGCGCGGGCGTCGCGGCGGTGGAGGCCGTGGGTGTGGCAACGGGGTGAGGCGGCGGCCCCTGCGGCGCGACCGGGGGCGGGGAGAGGGCTGCCGGGGGAGATGCGACCGTGGGCGTGTGAGCGACGGCGGCCGGAGCGGTTTCGGCCGATGTCCCGCCGGTCCCGGGCGAGGTACCGGCCGAGGTACCGGCCGGCGCGTCGGCGCGTGTCTCGGTGGTGACGGTGGGTACGTCCGTGGTGGCCGTCTCCACATCGTCGTGGGACTGCGTGGGTGCGTCGGTGCCCACACCGTCCGTCGGCAGATCCACGGTGTCCGTCGCCGTGAGGTCTGCCCCCGGCGTACCGCCCGCGGCCACGAGCCGCAGGTCCTCCACCGTCCGCGCGAGCGAGGCCCGTTCGTCCGGGTCCTTGCGCAACAGGCCCTCGATGACGGGGACGAGCGCTCCGGCCCGGTGCGGGACGGACGGTTCGTCGTCGACGACGGCGCGCAGGGTGGTCAGGGCGCTGCTGCGCCGGAAGGGAGAACGGCCCTGGACGGCGGCGTAGAGCAGCACGCCGAGAGACCACAGGTCCGAGGCGGGTCCCGGCATGCGGCCCAGCGCCCGTTCCGGGGCGAGGTACTCGGGGGAGCCGACGACCTCACCGGTCATCGTCAGAGCCGAGTCCCCCTGGATCACGGCGATCCCGAAGTCGCTGAGCACGACCCGGCCGTCGTCGGCGAGCAGGACATTGGCCGGCTTTACGTCACGGTGCAACACCCCCGCCTCGTGCGCGGCCTGGAGCGCGGCCAGGACCTCCGCGCCGATCCGCGCGGCCTCCCGCGGTGCCAACGAGCCCTCCGCCTCCAACCGGTCGGCGAGCGATCGGCCACGAACCAGCTCCATCACGATCCACGGGCGGTCCTCGTCGCTGACCACGTCGTGGATGGTGATCACGTTGCGGGCGGTGACACGCGCCGCGGCCCACGCCTCGCGCTCCAGCCGCGTGTACAGACGCTCCACCTTGGCGCTGGGCAGTCCGGCCGGAGCCCGGACCTCCTTGACGGCGACCTCCCGGTGCAGCACCTCGTCGCGGGCGCGCCACACGGTGCCCATGCCGCCTTCTCCGAGAGGGGCGAGCAGACGGTAGCGGCCGGCCACGACCCGGTCAGGGCTCATGCCCGAGGACGCGATGTCCTCGCGCCGGGAAGGGACTTCCCGCCCCTGATCCTTGGGAACGGACGGATCCGCCCGGACGTCTCCCGCCTGATCGGATGTCATCGCTCCGCCACTCCTGTTCTCCCCTGCACGCGAGGGCCGCCGTCGCCGGTGGACCGGCCATCCCCCGTGCGCCATGACGCTCCCGTTCCTCACCGCATGGCCGTCAACTGCAGTACGGGAAGGCCCTGTTGGTCTTCGTAGCTTAACAACGGAACCGATGGACGCGGCTGCCGGTCTCGCCGCCGACAGCCCGTGCCACCCCGGAAACACCAACGCCACGGCATGAACGGCCAGGTCCTCACCGATCCCTTCGGCGATGGAAGCGCTGCCACAACACCACCCATGCCGAGATCCGCCGCCTCGGCGGGCGAGCATGGCCACCATCAAGGGCCGGCGCCTCAGTCGGCCGGAAGGGATGTCTCTCGTCAGCAGTTCCTTTGCCAAGGCACGGCATAGGAGCTGCCGATTTCATACAGTCCTGGTGCGGAAACCTTGAATCGGGTCCAATGACCATCACGCTCGACACAACCAGCGCTGGTGCGCAGCCAGGGGGAATACGGGATACGCAACCTGACCAGGCCAGGTTCGGAGACTTGCACCGTAATGTTTGCATTGTCGCTGCTGACGACTGACGCATCCGCACCTGAGAGAATGGGACGGGCACCCTTCACCCGATAGATCCGCCACCGGGAGTCGTGCCATACCGGCTCCAGCCAGCTCGGCCTGCTGCGGACGAGCTCGGCTTCGTCTCTTGCCGCCCAGTCCGGCTCCCCCTCCGGCACGACGACATAACCTACCGCCCACTTGTCGAGCCATGCGCGATATTTCCCGACCGTGAACCGGTTTTCATAGAAAAGATCCCCACGTTCCACATCGAGCTGACGATTCCATCCCCGTGCCAGATTCACGTGAGGACCGAGTACGGTGGTTTCACGATGGTTGACAGCAGGCACTACCTCCACACGAGTGCGTTCCGCGTGCAAACGGTCGAGCGCTTTCAGTACACCTTGCGTGTGGGACGCCCAAGACGGCACAGGTGTCGACATATCGAGCACATGAACAGCGTGTGCTGTCACCCACTGCACAGAAAGAGCGAGGGAAAGCCCGACAGCCACCCTTGACACCATACGAACGCCACGCTCGAGCAGCACGCAGAGAAGCACCGGAGGCCCGAACAGTTCAGCGAGACGGATGACGTTGGAACCGACAGGCGAAGAAATCAGTCCGGTCAAAACCACACCTGCCGCATAAACCGCCGAGCTGAAACGTAGAGTCCTCCACTCCCGCGGTGCGAGCAGCGCCAGAACGATTCCGAAGAGGGTCGGCTTCCAGATGTCACCCATCGCCATGGGCATTACGCCACTGAAAGGGAAGAGCAAGGTTGTCAGAGCGACCACGGCGACAGGCGGCGCACAGACAGCGACAGCTCTTCCCATATCCCGGTTCAAGAGCCACCCTGCCCCAAGAACCAGGAGGAACAGCCCTGCGACAGGACTGGCCAGAGTCGCCAGGGCGCTGAACGCCGATGCAAGTACCAAGCGCCTACTGGAACCTGCCAGGCCAAGGCAGGACACCAGTGCCAGAGTCACGCCCAGTGCGAAAGTCGAGCGCCCCGACGCGACATTCGCCCAGAGGGACAGGACCGCCAGGAGGGCGGGCCACAGCGGACGACTTACTCCGCTACGTACGAACACACGCCCCACGAACCACGAGGCAATGACGCCCGCCCCCGCGGTGACAGTCCGCACACCGAGAAGAGCCATCAACTGCGGTGCAATGACACTGTAGTTGCCGACATGGATGCCCCCGTACCAGCCCAGGTTGTAGGGGGATCCGGGGTGCCGGGAGACGAAATCCGCCCAGGAAAGCTGCGCGGCGAGATCACCGCCGCCTGTCGCCAGACAGGCGGCCCATACCGCATACAGCGGCAGGGCTACGGTGGTAGCCGCAATCGGGACGTGATGTCTGCGCCAGCGTGTACGTGCCCATGCGAATCTGCCGGCAAGAGCACTCTCTACCGGCAGTTGGACCGCCGAGACGGTGGAGCCGACGGGGCCACGTTCATCAACGGACATCGGGAGACAGGGCCTTTCAGCAGCGGCGAGGACTCTCCGCAGCGTGCCCGGGGCTCGTTGACCGGTTGCTGATCCAACCTGATCGGCCGATCAGGAAGGCGGGCTCGCGGTGTGCGAGGCTGCATCACATGCGCATCCTGGTGGTCGAGGACGAGGTGGACCTTGCCCGCACCCTGCACACCGGTCTGACCGCGGAGGGCTACAGCGTCGACCTCGCCCATGACGGCCGGCAGGGACTGTGGATGGCCAGGACCGGCGAATACGCCCTTGTCGTCCTGGACTTGATGCTGCCCGGACTCAACGGCTACAAGGTCTGCGCCCAGCTGCGCAGGGAGGGCAACGCGACCCCCATCCTGGTACTCACCGCCAAGGACGGGGAGTGGGACCAGGCGGAGGCCCTGGACACGGGGGCCGACGACTACCTCGCCAAACCCTTCTCCTACCTGGTTCTCGTCGCCCGACTGCGGGCCCTGGTCAGACGAGCCGCCACCCTCGCCCCGCCCGTCCTTGCCGTGGGCGACCTCTCGCTGGACGTCGCCGGCCGAATCTGCCGCCGGGCCGGGGCCCGGGTGGAACTCACCCCCCGGGAGTTCGCCGTGCTGGAACTGCTGGCCCGCCGGGCGGGCCAGGCGGTCTCCAAGACAGATCTGCTCTACCACGCGTGGCCCGACGAAGCCCGGGACCCCAACCTGGTGGAAGCACGCGTCAGCGCCCTCCGCAAGAAGGTCGACGCCGCGTTCCACCGGCAGTCCCTGCAGACCGTACGGGGCACCGGCTACCGACTCGTGGACGACCGTGAACGCGACTGAGCCGCGCCGCCGCTGGTGGCCGCGTTCCGTACGGGCCCGCACAGCCCTGGCCGCCGCCGCGACCGCCGCCGTCATCCTGGCCGGCACCGGCTGGTGGGTACACCGCGACGTCTACCACCGGAGCACGCAGATCGCCGAAGACCAGGCCAAGGCACAGCTCTGGACTCTCTGCGATCAGCTGAGCAAGGGTGTCATTCCCGACACCAGAAGCACCGTGCCGTACGAGGTCGTCGCGACCGGCCGGCGCTCCGCCGTCGCCTACGGCGGAGGCATGGCCGACTTCGATCCCGGCACCCGCCACGTGATGCCCGCCCCGCCGAAGACCATGAGGGCCGAGCTCATCACTACCGTCCGCCTACCTGCGAACCCCGACTACGACCCCCATGACAACCTCTCCGTGGCCGGCGGCACCAACCAGGTCTTCACAGCCGATATCTGGGCCGCTGAGCTCAGCAGCGACCAAGTCGCCGCTCTGGGCGTAGCCGCCGACGCCACACTGCGGGTCTATGTGGTGGTGCTCCCGCACACGGCCGAGGCGATCACCGAGACCATCGACCGTCTGCTGCTGCGGGCCGGACTCGTCAGCCTCGTACTGATCGCCGCCGCCGCCTACTTCACCGTCCGTATCGCGCTGCGGCCGGTCGAAGCCATCCGCGTCCTCACCGCCTCGGTCACCGCGAACGACCCCCGCGAACGTGTCACCGTCCCCGCCACGGGACACGAGATCACCGCCCTGGCCACCACCATCAACACCACCCTCCAACGCCTCGACAACGCCGCCGCCCAACAACGCCGCTTCGTCGCCGACGCCGCCCACGAACTACGCAGCCCCCTCACCACACTCCTCGCCAGCCTCGAAGTCGCCCTCGCCTACCCCGAACACACCGACTGGCCCGCCGCAGCCACCACCGCCGCACGGCAGACCCGCCGCCTCCACGCCCTCGCCGAAGACCTCCTCCTCCTCGCCCGCCTCGACACCCGCGCCCCCACAACCGACCCCCACACCGTCGACCTGACAGCCCTCGCCTCCCAGCTCACCGAGCAACATTCCCTCTCCGAGAAGCAGTTGACGCTCACCTGCGACAGCACCGGCCCCGCCCCCGTCCACGGAAACCCCGGCGAATACGAGCGGCTGCTGCGCAACCTCCTCGACAACGCCGCCCGCCACGCCGCACACCGCATCCAGATCACCATCCGGGACCACGACACCTGGATCATCCTCACAGTCCACGACGACGGACCCGGCGTGCCCACCGAAGACGCCGAGCGCATCTTCGAACGCTTCGTCCGACTCGACGACGCCCGCTCCCGCGACCACGGCGGCACCGGCCTGGGCCTCGCCATCGCCCGCGACCTCGCCCACCGCCACCAAGGCACCCTCACCCTCACCCTCACCCCCCGCACCCTCGGAGCATGCTTCCAACTACGCCTCCCCCGAGCGCCGGTGTGAGGCGGATCCTCTCGGGGAGAGGCTGTCCGTACTGTTCAGCGAGTTGTGACAAACACTCACCTCAGGTCGCCCGACCGACCTCCCCGGGTGCGGACGTGGTCAAGGACCGCCCGCCAGGTGCCGGGCAGGAAAGCGCTCGATCGTGCGGTACAGCTCGATGTTGCTGTCCGGGTTGATCAACCAGTGGCCCTCGGCCTTGTTCAGCAGGTACTCGGCCTCGGCGCCGCGGGCGCGCAGCGCATCGACGATGCGGTCGGAGTGGCGGCGAGCGACGCGAACATCGTTGGCGCCGTGGATCAGCAGCATCGGTGCGGTGATGTCGTCGACCTCGCAGCAGCGGTGAGCAGACCCACTCCCCGAGCCAGGGGAAATCACCGGACCGTCCGCTCGGCCTTGGTAAAAGCTCGTCGCAGCACCGCGCCACTCCGTCGGAATCCCTTCCCGCAGCCGTTCGGCTTCCTCGCGGGTTTCACTGGCGTCATCAGCGCCGACATCCTCGTCGTTGTCGGGATCCTGTGACGCGGAACGCAGCAGTACAGCGGCGGCCTCCACCTACTCCTGGTTCCCCTCCTGCCCCGGACAGATCGAGGCGACACAGGGCTGAAAGCGTGTCTCCGTCCCTGCCGGCCGGGCTCTTCCTGTGGTGCCGGCGCGGTGCCGTCAGCCGGCGTTCGTCGTGGTCGTCCCGGGCCGCGGGACGGGCGGGGCGGATTCGGGGCCGGAGCCCGATTCGGAGCCGGGGTCGACCGGGTCCGGTTGGGCCAGGGAGCCGGCGACGAGGAGGACGCCCAGGATGAGCAGCAGCGGCACGCACATGGCCGCCCGGTACGAGACGGCTGCCCCGACGGCCCCGACCAGGGGCGGACCGATCAGGAAGCCCACGTAGTTGAAGAGGTTGACGCGGGCCACGGCGGTGTCCACCGCCCCCGGCAGCCGCTGCGCACCGACGACGAAGAGCTGAGGCAGGATCACGGACAGCCCCGCGCCGAGGACGGCGAAACCGAACGCGCCGGTCAGGGGTTCCGGCGCGGCGGCGATGACGGCGAACCCCACGGCGGAGAGCAGGGCGCCCACCCGCACCACGGCCACCGCACCCCACCGCTGCACCCAGCCGTCCCCGAGACTGCGTCCCAGGAGGGTGGCCGCCATGTAGAGGGCGTACGGTACGGTCGCCATCGCCTCCGAGCTGTGCAGCGTGTCCTCAAGGAACTTGGCGCTCCAGTTGCTGGCGGTGGAGTCGGCGATGACAGCCACGGTCATGATCAGGCAGAGCGGCAGCAGCGGCTTCCACGGGACGCCGCGCGGGCGAGCGGGCCGTGGGGAGGAGGACTGCGCGGACGAAGGCTCCGTGGACGGGAGCTGCGCGGCCGGTTCGGCCGCGGCACCGCCGCCGGTCACCGTGCCCGGCTCGTCCGGCTGCCGGGTCAGGCGCGGGCCGACCGACACCGCGAACGGCAGCAGCAGGGTGACCGAACCGGCGAAGAGGGCGAACAGGGAGAGGTGCCAGTTGGCCCCGGCCCAGGCGAGCAGGGCACCGAGGATGCCGCCGAGGCTGGCGGAACCGTGGAAGCCCAGCATGATGCTGCGGCCGTAGCCGCGCTGGATCCCGACGCCCGTCATGTTCAGGCTCGCCTCCATGGCGCCCACCAGCAGCCCGAAGGCGCCCAGGCAGGCCACGAGCTGCTGGACGGACTCGCCCGCCCCGACCCCGACCAGGCACAGACAGATCAGGGGCTGGAGCACGCGTACCACCACGGAGGCGGGAACCTTGCGCACCACACGCGAGACGGTGACGCTGCCGACGCCGGCCAGAATCGGCACGGCGGCGAGAAACATCGGGAGCGCGGCGTCGCTGAGCCCGTACCGGTCCTGGATCGCCGGGATACGCGTGACCAGCAGGGCGAAGACCGCGCCGTGGACGAGAAAGACCAGGAGCAGCGCGGACCGGGCCTGTCGCAGCCGTACCGGGATCTCCATGACACCCCTTCAGTGATCGCCGCCACTCACCCGAGGGCGACTCCGGGCGCGACCGTATGGGGCGACGCTGAAGCGCGGCTTGCGCGACGGTCAGGACGACGGTTCGCCGCTCCACGATCCGTACCGCCGACGACCGCACCGCTGAGCGCACCGACGACCGCCGGCCATCCGCGATCACCTCGACGAGGTGTGGCGCAAGATCGCCGGTACGGCGGTCGAGGACGGTTCGAGGACCGGCACCCGTGCGGGCGCCCGGCCGCCGCCGTCCCCGCGTGGCGACCGGAACCCTCGCACAGACCGGATCGGAGTCTGCCGCGAGTGGATAGGCGGCCGGTGCCATGTGGACGACGCTGTTCGGCATGAATCGCTTCACCACCCCGCTGAGACACGCAGCAGCCGACGCGATCACCCCCGAGATCCTGCGCGCCACGATGGGCGCGTTCTGTTCGGGTGTTGTCGTCGTCACCGCACTGAGCGACCAGGCCGACGCCGAGCCCGTGGGCTTCACCTGCCAGTCGTTCGTTTCGCTCTCGCTCGAGCCGCCGCTGATCTCCATCAGTCCCGCTCGCACCTCCACGACCTGGCCCCGCATCCGAAAGGTGGGCCGGTTCGCCGTCAACGTCCTCGCCGACGACCACGCCGAGCTGTCGAACAGGTTCGCCCGGTCGGGGACCGACAAGTTCGCAGGCGTCGACTGGACGCCCTCGCCCAACGGTTCGCCCGTCCTGGACGGGGTCACCGCCTGGGTCGAGTGCGATCTGTGGCGCGAGTACGACGGCGGCGACCACACGGTCGTCATCGGTCAGGTCACCGCACTCGACCACGACATCGGGCGGAACCCCCTGCTCTACTACCGCGGCTCCTACCCGCGGGCCTACTGGGCGGCCTGACAGGCGACGCCGGGGACACCGCCGGATCGCCCCACGTCGCCGCGGCGTGCCGCTCGTCAGGCCCACGGGGCCTGACCTCGCCGGATCGCAGACGATCCCGCCGGGTCGGTCCGCCGGCCCCGGGCCCTCGTCACCCGGCGCGGACCGGCATCAGTCGTGAGCCGGGGCCGGGTGCGCCCCCGGCCCCGCCATCCTCGAACCAGCATGGAGAACGCGGATATGTCTACGACTGTCGAACTTGTCGAGGTCGGCCCACGCGACGGCCTCCAGAATGAGAGGAGGCCGCTCGACGTCGGCACCCGCGTGGAGCTCATCAGGCGTCTGGTCGGCCAAGGAGCGTGCCGCATCGAGGCGGTCAGCTTCGTCCGGCCCGACCTCGTCCCGCAGATGGCCGGCGCCGAGGAGGTCATGGCCAAGGTGCCGCAGGACCCTGGGGTGTCCTACATCGGCCTCGTCCTCAACCGCCGCGGTGCCGAACGGGCCGCACAGACCCCGTGCACCGAGGTCAACATCGTCATCCCCGTCACCGATGCCTTCTCCACCAGGAACCAGAACCTCACCGTCGACGCGATGCTCGACCACGCCGCCGCGGCCGCGCAGGTCGCCCGCGGCGCCGGTATGCGCGTCAGCCTGACCCTCGCGGTCGCGTTCGGCTGCCCGTTCTCCGGGCCGGTCTCCACCGGACAGGTCTCGGACGTGCTGCTCCGTGCGGCCGAGATCGAACCGGACGAGATCGCGTTCGCGGACACCATCGGCGTCGGGGTCCCCCGCCAGGTCCGTGAACTGGCCGCGCTGGCGGTCGGCGACGACCGTATCCGCAAGCTCCGATTCCACTTCCACAACACCCGGAACACCGGCTACGCGAACGCCGTCGCCGCCGCACACCTCGATACGGCCGTAGGGGGCCTCCCCGGCGGGGTCATCGCGCTGGACGCGTCCGTCGGCGGGTTCGGCGGCTGCCCGTTCGCGCCCGCCGCCACCGGCAACATCGCGACCGAGGACCTCACCTACCTCCTCCGCGGGGAAGGCGTCCCGCCGGCCGGCACCGGCCACTGCGACATCGACGCCCTCGCCCAGGTCGGGACCTGGCTGGGTGACCAGCTCGACAGCTCACCCCAGGGCTTGCTCGTCCGGGCCGGCGACTTCACCCCGGCCGTTCCCGCGCCCGACAAGGAAGGCACCGTGCAGTGAGCCGCGCAGCCCACGATCCGGACTCTCCCCATGCCTTGATCGACGTGCTGCCCCTGGCGGGCATC
This sequence comes from Streptomyces sp. NPDC059255, assembly GCF_042752355.1. Taxonomy (NCBI): domain Bacteria; kingdom Bacillati; phylum Actinomycetota; class Actinomycetes; order Kitasatosporales; family Streptomycetaceae; genus Streptomyces; species Streptomyces sp. NPDC059255. The sequence continues at coordinate 363,121 of NZ_JBHYZP010000001.1, read as the reverse complement.
CGTGTCATCGAGTTGGGCAACTTCATCGCCGCGCCCACTGCGGGCCGCCTGCTGGCCGACTTCGGCGCCGAGGTCATCAAGATCGAGCGGCCCCGTACCGGGGACGAACTCCGCAACTGGCGCCTGTTCGCGGGCGACACCTCGATGCTGTACCGCACCATCAACCGGAACAAGAAGTCGATCGAGCTCGACCTGCGGACCGGCGAGGGGCGGGCGACGGTCCTCGAACTGGTCTCCTGCTCCGACGCCCTCATCGAGAACTTCCGTCCCGGCACCCTCGACAAGTGGGGGCTGACCGCGCAGGCACTCACCGACGCGAACCCCGAACTCGTCGTCGCGCGGGTCTCCGCCTTCGGTCAGACCGGTCCGCTCGCCCATCGGCCCGGGTTCGCCGCCGTCGCGGAGGCGTTCGGCGGCATGCGGGAACTCGTCGGCGAGAGAGACCGGCCTCCGTCCCGGGTCGGCGTGTCCATCGGGGACTCCATCGCCGGCCTCTACGCGGCGTTCGGGGTCGTCATGTCGCTGCTGGACCGCGCCCGGCGCGGGAAGAACGGCCTGCGGCCCTGGACGCCCATGGAACGGCACATCGACGTGGCACTCCACGAGGCCGTGTTCTCCATGATGGAGTCCCTTGTCCCCGACTACTCCGCCCATGGCGTCCTCCGGGAACGCACCGGCGGCCGGATGCAGGGGATCGCCCCCTCCAACGCCTACGTCTGCGGCAGCGGCGACTCCGTCGTCATCGCCGGAAACGGCGACTCCATCTTCGGCCGCTACATGGAGGCCATCGGGCGCTCCGACCTGCGCGACGACCCCGGACTCGCGACCAACGCCGGCCGCTGGGCCCGACGCGACGAGCTCGACCGGGCCATCGAGTCCTGGACGAGCAAGTACCCCCGCGACGAGGTCCTCTCCGTCCTGGAGGCGGCCGGTGTGCCCGCCGGGCCGATCCACACCGCGAAGGACATCGTCGTCGACGAGCAGTTCGCCGCCCGCGACATGGTGCAGACACTGCCGGTCGACGTCGCCGGGGAGACCCGCCAGGTCGCGTTCCCCGGCATCGTGCCCGTGCTGGACCAGAGGTCCGTCCCGGTCTCCCATCCGGGCCCGGACCTCGGTGAACACACCCACGAGATCGTCTCCGAGCTGCTCGCGCGTCCGTGCAACTGCCGGGCGTGCCTGGAGGCGACAGCCGAACTCGGGGACAACGCCGAGCAGGACGCCGAGGCGGGAGAGACGCCCGTTCTCTGACCTTCACGCGCACCCGATCCCACCCGCCACCGAGAAGAAGCGGCGCACCCATGACACCTCCCCCACCGGCCACCACCACGCCGACGAGCGTGCCGGACCAGTCCATCGGCGGAGCCGATGTCGCCGCTCTGCGTGACATCTCCCGACGAGTGCTATGGCTCTCCGCCGCCATCATCGACTCCGCCAACCGCGGGCGCCCGAACGAGACCGGTATCAAGGTCGGCGGGCACCAGGCGTCGTCCGCCTCCATGGTCGACATCATGGTGGCCCTGTGGTTCCACCACCTGACCGACCTGGACCGGGTGTCGGTCAAGCCGCACGCGTCACCGGTCCTGCACGCCATCAACTACCTGCTCGGCGACCTCGACCCGAAGTACCTGACGACGCTCCGGGCACAAGGCGGCCTTCAGTCCTACCCGTCACGCGTCAAGGACCCCGACACGGTCGACTTCTCCACCGGGTCGGTCGGTATCGGTGCGACGGCGGCCCTGTGGGCGGCCGTCGCGCATCGCTACCTCGCATCCCGGTTCCCCGGCACGCCGCCCGCGGGCCGGTTCGTGAGCCTGCTCGGCGACGCGGAACTCGACGAGGGTGCCATCTGGGAAGCAGTCGCGGACCCGCAGGTGGCGAAGCTCGGGGAGCTGCTGTGGGTCGTCGACCTGAACCGCCAGTCGCTGGACCGGATCGTGCCGGACATGCAGATCACCCGGCTCCAGGGCATGTTCGCCGCGGCCGGCTGGCAGGTCGTCGTCCTGAAGTGGGGCCGCACCATCGGCGAGCTGTTCGCGCGTCCCGGCGGAGAGGAGTTGCGGCGGCGTCTCGAGGAGATGCCCAACGAGGAGTACCAGAGGATCCTCCGCGTCGACTCCTCCGAGATCGCCGCACGCCTCGTCGGGGAGAGCGGCTCCGGCGAACTCCGGGCGCTGCTGGACTCCCTGACCGCGGCCCAGCTCTCGACTGCGGTGCGTGACCTCGGCGGACACGATCTCGGGCTGCTGGTCGACACGTTCGACGGCGTCGACACGCACCGGCCCACGGTCGTGTTCGCCTACACCGTCAAGGGCCACGGGCTGCCCACCGAGGGGCACCCGAACAACCACTCCGCGCTGCTGACCGAGGCGCAGATGCGCTCGCTGGCCGCATCGTGCGGGGTCCCCTTCGAGGACCCGTGGCGTATGTTCGACACCGGTACGGCGGCGGCCGAGGTGTGCGACCGGCGCGGACGGCTGCTCCGGCGTTCGCCCCACACGACGTCCGCGCCCGTCCCGGTGCCGACCTCGCTCGGGCACCCGCATCGCAAGACCTCCTCGACCCAGGCCGCGCTCGGCAGGCTCCTGGCCGACCTGGTACGTGACGCCCCGGAGGTGGCCGCCCGGGTGGTGACGTGCAGCCCCGATGTCGCGTCGTCGACGAACCTCGGCGGCTGGATCAACAAGACCGGGGTGTGGTCGGTCGCGGAGCGGCACGACTGGTTCGCCGACGACACCGACCGTGTCCTGCGGTGGTCGGAGGTCCCCAACGGTCAGCACATCGAACTCGGCATCGCCGAGGTGAACCTGGTGTCGCTCGCCGGCGAGCTGGGCGCGACATGGTCCCGGTGGGGCCGGCGGCTCATCCCCATCGCGACCCTGTACGACCCGTTCGTGTCACGTGCCCTGGAACCGTGGAGCTACGGCATGTACGCCGGCGGGCAGTCCATCCTGGTCGGCACCCCGTCCGGAGTGACGCTGGCCCCCGAGGGCGGCGCCCACCAGTCGATCACGACACCGTCGATCGGTCTGGAGCAGCCGTCCTGTGTCGCGTGGGAACCGGCGTTCGCGCAGGACCTCGAGTGGTGCTTCCTGCACGCGATGAACCAGGTCGGCGTCCCTGGTGGCATCTCCGCCTATTTCCGGCTCTCGACGCGGCCCGTCGACCCCGCGCCGGCGCTGCTCCCGGAGGACCCGGCGCTGCTGGAGCGGCGGCGCCTGCAGGCGGTGGCCGGCGGATACCGTCTCCGGGCACCGGGCCCGGCGCCGGAGCAGATCACGCTGGTCGGTGTCGGGGCGATCATGCCGGAGGTGGTCGCCGCGGCCGACGCCCTGGCGGAGCTGGGGATCGAGGCCGGGGTCGTCTGCCTCACCAGCCCCGACCTGGTGTTCCGGTCGTTCCAGCAGCGCGGGTCGCGGACCGTCGGCGGCGGGTCCGACATCATCGACGAGCTGTTCCCGCCACACCGCCCGGCGCCGCTGGTCACCGTCCTGGACGGCCACCCGCACACGCTGTCCTACCTCGCGGGCGCCCGCGGGGACCGCATCCGGTGCCTGGGGGTGACCGAGTTCGGGCAGTCGTCGGACCTGGCCGACGCGTACAAGCTGCACGGCATTGGCACCGAGGCCATTCTCGACGCGGCGCTCACGCTGCTGGGGCGGTAGGCCGAGGGACCGCCCCGGCGGTCCCGGGCCTGCGGCGCACCGTGCCACGTGAGCCGTACCAGGCGGCTGCCAGGTGTCCTCGCCGCCGTCGGGGAGCCGACCAGGGCACCCTCGCACCATCCACCGTCTCCGGTGTCCGCCGTCCACCGGAGCGGTTCCACGGCAGCCTCCGTGGTGCCGGACGGGTGCCGGACGGGTGCCGGACGGGTGCCGGACGGGTGCCGGACGGGTGACGGACCCAACGGTACCGGGCCGTTTTTGGGGTGGTTCCGCACTCAGCGGATGGTCGGCCGCCACCGATGGCTTCCAGGGGGACGATCCCGCGGCTATATTTCGTGGGCTTCACGACACGGCAGATGTCCCCCGGAGGGGGTCCGATGGAGTACCTGGCGTCTACTCCGGTGATCGACACGCACAGCCTGGAAGAGGCCCGCGAGGCGGTCAGCCGGATCTACCTGCCTCACGAACTGGTCGGCCCGCAGGACGCGATGAACATGCGCCTGAACGCCCTGAGTGACCGCCGCGTGACGTTGGGCTACCTCACCTACCAGGCCGAGGCACAGCTCACGATGCCCGCGACCGAGTACTGCTACCACGTCAACCTGACCATCAGCGGTGAGACTGACGCTTCCCGCAGCGACGGCCGCCGCGAACACACCGTGGCCGATCGGAGTGGTGTTGTGCTGTCTCCGGTGCAGACGAACGTGGTGAGATGGAGTCCCGAGGCCGAGCAGCTCATCCTGAAGATCCCGCGCAGCAGTCTCGAGTCGCACCTCTCCGACCTGCTCGGACAGCCGGTCACCGCGGTCATCGACTTCGACTTCGGTCTCGACCTGACCAGCGCCTCCGGGCGCGCCCTGCTGCGGTCGGTGCAGTTCCTCGCGACCGAGTTGGACAACCCCGCCGGGCTGGCGGCGATGCCGCTGGCGCGTGAGCAGCTGGAGGCGTACGTCCTCACGTCGCTGCTGCACGCCGGCCGCCACCAGTTCAGTGCCGCGCTGGCCGGCACCGAGGACACGCGCCGTCTCGGCCGGCTGTCCTCGGTGGTGGCCTACATCGAGGAGCACGCGGACCGTGAGATAACGCCCGAGAGTCTCGCCCGGGTCGGCTGTGTCAGCGTCCGCACCCTCCATGCCGCGTTCCAGGACCAGCTCGGGGAGTCCCCGATGGCGTATGTGCGTCGCATCCGGCTGGGCAAAGCCCGCGCCGAACTGCTGCGCAGCGACCCCCGGAAGACCCGTGTCGCGGACGTCGCCATGCGCTGGGGGTTCTTCCACCAGTCACGGTTCGCCCAGCAGTACCGGGACCAGTTCAACGAACTGCCTTCCGTCACGCTCCAGCGCTGACCGGCCTCGTCCAGGGGCGCCGGAGCCGACGACGGCCCGGCGCCGTTCCGCCGTGCCCGCACACCGGGGCCGCGGAACACGGATCGGACAACTCTGCACTGAACGGCCCTTGCCCGTCCGTGAACGGATAGGAGCCGGCCGCCACCCTTCTTAGCGTTTCGAGCGACATCCACAACGCTCCGACTCACAGCTGAGGAGACCGAATACCGTGTCTCATCCCGCCTCCGGCCTCGATACGTTCAAGCTGTTCATCAACGGCGAGTCCGTCGACGCGATCTCCGGAAAGACCTTCGAGTCCCTCAACCCCTACACCGGTCAACCGTGGGCGAGGATCGCCGACGGCGGTCCGGAGGACATCGACGTCGCCGTGCGTGCGGCGCGCGCGGCGTTCGAAGGCGAGTGGGGCAACAAGAGCGGCTTCGAGCGATCCGACATCCTGCGCTCGATCGCCGACGCCATCACCGCGAACGCCGAGCGGCTCGCGCTGCTGGAGGTACGCGACTCCGGCAAGCTCATGCGTGAGATGCTCGGCCAGCTGGGCGGGCTCGGGCGCTGGTACAGCTACTTCGCCGGCCTTGCCGACAAGCTTGAGGGCAAGACCGTTCCCGCGCTGAACCCGCAGACCTACTTCGGTTACACACTCCGGCAGCCCGTAGGGGTGGTCGGCGCCATAACGCCGTGGAACAGCCCCCTGCTGCTCCTGACGTTCAAGCTCGCGCCCCTGCTGGCGGCCGGCTGCACCGCCGTGGTGAAGCCGTCGGAGCACTCGCCGGCCTCGACGGTCGCGTTCGCCGAGATCCTCACTGCGGCCGGCCTGCCTGCCGGTGCCCTGAACGTCGTCACCGGCTGGGACCGCTCCACCGGTGAGGCACTCGCCGCGCACAAGGGTGTTGACAAGATCGCGTTCACCGGCTCGACCGCGACCGGCGCGAAGGTCGCGCAGGCCGCGGTCGCGAACATCAACAAGGTGACCCTCGAACTCGGCGGCAAGTCGCCGCAGATCGTATTCCCCGACGCCGACCTGGACGCCGCCGCCAACGGACTCGTCGCCGGTGTGTTCGCCGCGACCGGGCAGACATGCATGGCCGGTTCCCGGCTCATCGTGCACGAGTCGGTGAAGGACGAACTGGTGGCCAAGGTCGTCGAGCGCGCCAACGCCATCAAGCAGGGCGATCCCACGGAGGCCGGGACCGAGATGGGTCCGGTCGCGAACCGGCCCCAGTACGAGAAGGTCCTCGAGTTCCTGGACGGCGCGCGGGCCGAGGGCGCGACCATCGCGTGCGGCGGCGGGCCGAACACCGAACTCGGCGGCCTGTTCGTCCGCCCGACCGTGGTGCTCGCCGACCCCGACAAGACCATCGTGCGCGAGGAGGTCTTCGGCCCGGTCCTCGCCGCCTGCACGTTCACCGACGAGGCCGACGCCATCGCCCTGGCCAACGACACCCCGTACGGCCTGGCCGGAGCCGTCTGGACCAAGGACGTGCACCGGGCCCACCGGGTCGCCGCCGCCGTGCGCGCCGGCACGGTCTGGATCAACGCCTACCGGGTCGTCACCCCCAACATGCCCTTCGGCGGCTTCGGCAGCTCCGGCATCGGCCGCGAGAACGGCACCGACGCCGTCAACGAGTACCTGGAGAACAAGTCCGTCCTGGTCGAACTGACCGGCGGCACCCGCGACCCGTTCAAGATGGGCTGACCGAGCCCGTTCCCTCCCCTGGCACGGCCCGCCTCCGCGAGCCGCGCCGCCCTTCCGAACCCTCGAAAGCACGACTCCCTCCGTGCGAGGCGAACCAGCGAACCAAGGAGACACGCCATGACCACCCTCACCGCGAACGAGAGGCTCGGTCTCGCCGGCACCGACCAGCGCCCCGACAGTGAGACCGAACCGGCTCAGGACCGCCGGGAGACGAACCCGCTGCTCAACGACCAGCCGATGAAGCTCGGTCTGTTCGGCACGAACTGTTCCTACGGCCTCATCGTGTCCCACGCACCGTCCTCGTACGAGATCACCTGGGAGCACACGAAGTCCATCGCTCGGCAGGCCGACGAGATGGGCCTGGAGGCCATGGTTCCGGTCGCTCGATGGAAGGGCTTCGGCGGTTCGACCAACTTCAACGGCAACTGCTTCGAGACGTACACCTGGGCCGCCGGCATCGCCGAGGCCACCGAGAACATCGCGGTGGCGGCGACCTCGCATCTGCCGACCGTGCACCCCATCGTGGCGGCCAAGGCCGCGACCACCATCGACCGGATCTCCCACGGCCGGTTCGCCCTGAACCTGGTCATGGGCTGGGTTCCGCCGGAGATGGAGATGTTCGGCGGTGAGCAGCGTCAGCATGACGAGCGGTACGCGTTCGGGCAGGAGTGGATCGACTACGCGATGCGCCTCTGGTCCGAGCCGGGCAGCTTCGACGTAGCAGGCACGTACTTCGAGGGCCGGGACGTGGAGGCGTACCCGAAGCCGCACCAAGGTCCCCACCCGGTGCTGCTGAACGCGGGCAACTCGCCCGCCGGCATCGACTACTCGGCCCGGAACGTCGACATCAACTTCGCCAGCCTCGACACTCTGGAGAACATCAAGGCGTACACCGAGAAGGTCCGCAACAAGGCCCGCGACGACTACCAGCGCGCCATCGACGTGATGACCTACGGCCTCGTGGTCGTCCGGGACACCGAGAAAGAGGCCGAGGCGGCCTTCCAACAGGTCGTCGACGAGGGCGACTGGGGTGCCGCGGGCAACGTCATCAAGATCGCGCTCTCCGGGGCGAGTCAGTCCTTCGACCACGCCAGGAAGATGTCGGAGCGCTTCATCGCCGGCTGGGGCGGCTACCCGCTCGTCGGCACCCCGGAGCAGGTTGTCCAGGGCATGAAGGAGCTGAACGAGGCCGGCATGGGCGGCATGATCATGGGGCTCATCGACCCGAACGAGGAGCTGCCCATGTTCAAGGAGCAGGTCCTGCCGCTCATGATCGAGGCGGGCATCCGCCACTGACCGTGACCGGCCGGCCATCCCGCACGGCGCCCCTCTCCCGCCGGACGGGGAGCCGTCGCCGGGGCGGACGCCCGCCCACGGACGCGCGGTACGTCACCTGTCCGGGCCCGCCGGCCTCCAGGGCCACGGCACGCGGCCGCCGCAGGCAGGCGCCCGGAAGCACGATCGATTCCTCGGCGGCCCGCCGTTGCCGGCCACCGATGGACCGGGCCTTCTCCTCATTCCGCCGGGCGGCACCGCCCGGCCGGCGATCCGCTCACCGGGACGTGAGCGACGGAAGGAACGCCTCGCATGAAGAACGAAGTGTGGAGAATCGGCGACGTCAAGATCACCATGATCGAGGAGTTCGGCTCCTGGTCACCCATAGACGCGGACCTCATGAAGGAGGCCTCACCCGACTCGGTACCCGATGAGATCCGCGCGACCGACTGGCTGCGGCGGGACTACCTCAACGAGAACGGCGAGGTGTACGGCGCCATGCGCACCTACGTCATCGAGACGCCGACCAGGACCATCGTCATGGACACCGGACTCGGCAATCACAAGGACCGTGTCCTGCCGATCTGGCAGCTCGACACCGACTTCCTGGACCGGTTCACGGAGATCGTGGATCCCACGGACGTCGATGTCGTGGTGAGCAGCCACCTTCATCTGGACCACTGCGGCTGGAACACGAAGCTGGTGGACGGCGCGTGGGTGCCGACGTTCCCCAACGCCGAGTACCTGTACGTGCAGAAGGAATACGACCACTGGAAGCGCTACGCCGAGGACCCGGACTTCGAGGACGGCTACACCGAGGCCACCCGGGACATCATCGACGCCCGCGGCGCGTTCCGTGACTCCATCCAGCCCGTGGTGGAAGCGGGACTCGTACGCTTCGTCGACGCCGACTTCGAGATCACTCCCGAGGTGCGGATGGAGGCGGTGCACGGGCACACCCCGGGCCACATCGTCATCCGCGTCGACTCGCAGGGGCAGAGCGCGGCGCTTCCGGGCGACGTGGTCCATACCGTCTGGGGTCTGAGCCGTCCCGACTGGCGGGACGGATTCGACTCCGACAAGGCGGTCGGGATGCAGTCGCGGTGGGAGTTCTTCGAGAGCGTGGCCGACAAGCCCGTCCTGCTGCTGACGACCCACATCGGCCCGGTCCCCGCCGGCCACCTGGTCCACGAAGGTGACAGTTTCCGGCTGATCCCCGCCCCTGACACCGCCGTCTGAGTCGAACCAGCAGGAAAGAAGGTTGCAATGACGCAGCCCGTCGACCACCTGGCCAATGAGACCTGGACACTCGGGGATATGACGATCACCAAGGTGGTCGAGTCCTCAGGCCCGTTCCCGATCGAGCTTCTCGACCCCATCGTCGGCGCCGAACGGGTCAGGTCGGTGAAGACCGACCCCTCGTGGCAGCGCCCGTACTACCTCAGCGGGAACGACGAGAGCGGTTCGCGGACACTCCGACGATGGTGCTCTTCACCCACCTAGGGCCGTCGCCGGCCGCGTACATCAAGCGCGAGGGCGACAGCTACCGGCTCGCACCCGCCGGCGTCCGACGGTGACGGGACGGACGGTCCGGAGCGGACGTGCACCGCCTGCCCCGGACCGTCCGATCCCCGAACCTGAACCGGTCGGCGCCGTTGACCAGGTGATACGTCGCGCCGACCCGTGTCCGCGACGGGTCCGGCATGAGTTCGGCGGCCGCACCGCCGCTGTCGCCCGCGTCGATGAAGTTCATGAGCCTCTCGGTCGGCATGGTGAGGTGCGCCGGTTGACGCTCGAAGGCGACATGTAGTTGGCGAAGTGGCGACAGCCCGGCTCCCGACCTGACACCGCGATCGGGAGGTCGCCCAATTTCCGGCTTCCGGCTCTGATGTCCTCCCGCCGCGCGGCCTTCTCACCCTCGCCTCACGCGTCAGGGGTGGCGGTCAGGGGGAACTCTCGGTGTATGCCACCGAGGCTTCCTGGGGTGACTGTCTGTTCCAAGGAGTCGCGCCCGCTCGGCCGGGGGTGATCGGGGTGAATCGCGCCGGGAGTTCGGCGAGGGCCCGGTGGATCACGCCGGGCCGCCATTGCAGCTTGGCGCGCGGCACCGTCAGCTCCAGGTCGGACAGCCAGCTGGTGAGCCGTTCGATCGCGGTGACCGCCAGGAGCAGCGCCGAGTGTTTCACCGGGCACTGGTGCGGGCCCGCCGACCAGGCCAGGTGGGAGCCGCCGTCTGTGCGCGGGCCGGGCGGCAGCCCGTCCGGGGTGGTGTTGGCGGCGGCGTACGAAATCAGGATCAGCTCGCCGGTCCTGATCCAGTTGCCGTGCAGCAGCACGTCACGGCGAGGGAAGTGGTACGAGTAGTTCGACATCGGGGGCTCTTCGCGCAGCACGTCCTCGACGGCCTCGCGGGCGGTACGGGCGCCGTTGGTGAGCGTGGAGTAGTAGCTCGGGTCGGAGAGCATCCGGGACAGCGCGTTGGAGATGAGGTTGGTGGTGGGCTCGTTGCCCGCGACAAGCGTCAGAAGCAGTTGGTGGGCCATCTCCTCCTGGGTCATTCCGTTCGGGTGGTCCAGGTACCAGGAGGTGAGGTCGGCGCCCCGGTGCTCGGTCTTCATTGCAATCAGCTCGGCCAGGTACGCTTCCAGCTCCTCGTTCGCGTCGGCCGCCTCGTCGCCGCCTTCCATCAGCCGGGCCATGGTGCGGCTGAGTCCGGTGGCGTACGAGGCGGGCAGTCCGAACAGGTCGTTGAACACGACCAGTGGCAGCTGCCGGGCGTACTGCGCGACCAGGTCGACTTCACCGGCCTCGGCGAAGTCACGGATCAGGTCGTCGGCCAGCCGGGTGACGCGGTCGCGCAGCTCGTGAGACGGGATCATGTTGAAGCCGTCGGTGATGACTTGCCGGTAGCGCTGGTGTTCGGCGCCGTCGGTGGCGATGGCACAGGGCCTGGGCTGGATGACCGGAGCGATCGGATGGTCGGAAGGGACCGGATCGCTCCAGCTGAGCGGGTTGTGGGAGTACGTCGCAGTGTCGCGCAGCACCTCCAGTGCGGCCTGGTAGTCGATGACGAGCCAGGCGTTCACTCCGGGGTGGATCTCCACCGGCGCGACGGCGCCGAACCGACGCAGCCGGGCGTAGATCGCGTACGGGTCGGTATTGAAGTCGTCGCCCCACAGCGGGACGGGAACCGCGCCGGCGCCCGCCCACGTAGCGGCCGGCGGCGTTGCGGCCGACTGTGATGTGCTCGGTGGTTTCGTGGTCATGGTGCGACGGCTTCCTGGGGGAGCTCGGAGAGAAGACAGGTGACCAGCGCGATCAAGGCGTCGACCGCCTGGCTGGTGTCGCGGGCGTCGCAGTACACCAGCGGGGTGTCCGGGCCCAGGTCGAGGTGGTCACGCAGCACTCCCTCCTCGTAGGCGGGCGAGTCGGGGAAGGAGTTCACGGCCACCGCGTAGGTCAGGCCCTGCTCCTCGATCATGTCGATGACTTCGAAGGAGTCGCCCAGCCGCCGGGTGTCGACCAGGACCAGGGCGCCGAGTGCGCCCCGGGCTATGTCCTCCCAGAGCGGTTTGAAGCGGCGCTGGCCGGGGGTGCCGTACAGGTAGAGCACCAGATCGCCCGGGAGGGTGCGGCGGCCGAAGTCGATCGCGACGGTCGTGGTGGTCTTGTCCCGCACTCCCGACAGGTCGTCCACCAACTCACCCGCCTCGGTGAGCAGTTCCTCCGTGTGCAGGGGGCGGATCTCGGACAGGGCCCGGATCAGGGTGGTCTTGCCGACCCCGAACGGCCCCGCGATCACCACCTTCACCAGCGTCTGAGCAGTGCCGCCGGGAAGATAGGCGGGGGCGTCGGTGGCCGTGCCGGGGGCGTCGGCCGACTGCTTATCGGATGGCGCGGAGTCCACTGAGAACCCTCTCTAGCAGCTGTCTGTCGTGGAGAGGCGCTGCCGGTATGGGCGCGCGGGCGTACAGCAGCCCTGTGTCCACGAGATCGGAGGCCAGTACTTTTGTGACGCTCACCGGAAGCCCCAGGTGGGCGGCGGCCTCGGCAAGCGCGAGCGAGCCGTGCGTGAGCAGCGCGAGCAGCCGCCGCTGCGGCGGTTCGAGACCGCCGGGCAGCTGGTCGGATGCCCCGCTCAGCACGGTCAGCGTGTCCAGGGTGTTGCGGGTCGGGGTTGCCCGTCCACCGGTCGCGAGATACGACGGCACCAGGCGCCGTGGGCCTCGTCCGCGCGTCATGCGGTTCCGGACGTCAGTCCGTCCGACGCCACCGCTCGGGCAGCCGCGTCGGCCGCCGGACCGGTGTCACGTGGCTTGGTGGTCATCACCTTGCGGCCCAGGGTGTTGACCTGGATCTGCATGTGGTGGGTTACCACGCCCATGTCGACGCTGTGCGCCGCGAACACGGCGAGCACGGTGTTGTCACCGGCCGGTACCGCGAACACAAATCCGTTGCTGGTCTCCACCACCACCTGCCGGACCTGGGTCTCCAAATCGCCGGAGAACGTCGCGCCGAGCGTGCGAGCGGCGCCCTGGAGCGCCGACATCATCGCCGAGGCGCCCTCACCCGCTTCTCTGCTCAGGTCGGGCGACGTCCCCTGCACCATGCCGTCCGCCGACAGCACCAGGCCGTGCAGCACCCCCGGCAGGACCAGCAGGGGTTCCAGCACCCAGGACATGTCCGGCTGGAGGGTGGCTCGCTTGGCAGTGCTCGCGGTCATGTCGATTCCCCTTCGAATGATGCAGTCGGTACGTCGTCGGAAGCGGCCGGGTCGTCGGCGGAATCACCGTCCGCCGCCTCCGCAATCGTCACCGCCTCACGGCCCGAGGCGGTTCCCAACTGGAAGGAACTCCAGGTAGCGCCGGTCTGCTCCGGGCTGCGCTCCTCGCCACCGGCATCGTCGGCACCGGTAGGGGCAACCGAGGTGGCGGGACGCTTGCGCCGTCGGCGCGGCAGATCCACGGCGGCGGGAGCGGTCTGCTCCGCAGGTCCCGCATCTTCGGAGCGGGTGCCCGACCCGTCGGCGCCCGGAATGACGGCAGCGGGGGCGTCCGAGGACGCGGAAGGTCCCCGGGAGCCCGCCCCTGACGTGGTCGTCCTCGGCTGCCGCACCGGCAGTGCGGCGATCAACGAGGGTGCGGTGGGCACCGGAGACAGCGGGGCACTGGCGGACATCGGGTACTGGGACTCATCGAGGAGCGTCAGCAGATCCCCGGGGATGAACACCACCGCCCGGACACCGCCGTACGGCGCCGGTTTGTCCACCGAAACGGAGAACCCGTACTGCCGGGTCAGCCGTCCGATCGCGGCGAACCCGGCGCGCGGCGGGTCGCCCAGCTCCGCCAGCCGGGCGGCCTCCTGGCCGGACAGCATGCGGGTCGCGTAGTCGATCTCGTCCTGGTGCATGCCGACACCGGCGTCGTCGATCACGACGACCGCTCCTGACGCCGACTGGTGCAGGCTCACGTCCACGGAGAGTGTGCCGTGCGAGTGGTGCACCGCGTTGGCCAGCAGCTCCGTCACGGTGATGGCGATCGGCTCGACCGCGCGCGAGACGACAGCGACCGGGTCCGCCAGCTGGCTGGTCACCTTGACCCGGTGATAGCCGCGCACCCGGGACTTCGCACCCGCCACTACGTCGCCGAGGTGCGAGTCGGCGCGGCTCAGACCGGGCCAGGCACCGCACAGCACCCCGGTGGCCTGAATACGCCGCAGGTTCTGCTCGTTCAGCTCGTCCAAGGCCAGCAGGTCATCGGCCAGACCAGGGTCGTTGTACTTCTCCTGCATCCCGACGATGCGGGACTGGAGCTGGTAACTCATCGCCTGCATAACGGTGGTCGCACCGCGCATCGTAGCCTGCGCCGCCTCGTCCACCCGGCGGCGCTCCATGGCGACAACCGTCGCCAAGTGTTCCAGGACGGACACGTGGTCGGCGCCGGGGCCGGTCTCCGCGAACTCGCTCTTCAGCGGGCCCGGGACGGCGACGAAACGATTCTCCAGATGGGCCGCCATGGCAGGGAGCCGCGCCGTCACCAGGTGCCGGGTCTCGTCCTCAACGGCCTGCGCGTAGCCGGCCAACCGCTCGCGCTCCCGGTCGGCCTCGTCGCGTTCGGCACGCAGGGCATCGCGTTCCGCGCCTACGGCCTCGCACTCGACGCGCGCCGCGTCCCGCTCCGCCTGCACGGTGTCGCGCTCGGTGTACGCGAGATCGCGGTCGGCCTGGGCGGCATCCCGTCCGGCGCGCGCGGCGTCGAGTTCCTCGTGCGCGGTGTCACGCTCCTCCTGGGCCGCGTCGCGTTCCTGGTACGCGACATGGCGGTCGGCCGCCGCACGCTGGGCTTGCCGTTCTACTTGGTCACGCAGGGCCCGAACCTGGTGCCGGACGCGGTACAACATCGGCGCCAGCCCGGCGGCAGCCGCGGTGCCGACCGCCAGGCACCAGATAAGTGCCTCTGGTAGCTGTGTCATGTGTCCTCAGGGAGCGGCAGCGCCGCAAGGGTCGTCATGTACGAGGTGAGGGGATCTCAGGTATATGGAGAACATGAGCAATGGGACAGAGACGATGCGCCAGTGCCCTGAACCACGCAGGAGGGCACGCAGGCCATGAACTGCCACGAACAACCACGAAGGGATGTACCGAACAGGCGGCCTGGATGGAGATGTCGATCGCTCTGCGTCACTCTAACCTCACCAGTGGCTGAAAGTCACCAGGTTGACGAAAAGGCATATGCACAGCACAGCAACGATGTTGAGGGACTCTCTGAACGGGAGACGCCAGAGGGAAAAGCCAGTTGCGCCGTCTCATGACATCGCGCCACGGCCGCAATCACCGCGCGTTCAGGACCTCCGTTTCATCTCCGGGAAGAACGAGCAGAACGCCGTCAAGTCCGTGATCGTCACGGATGCCGACGGCCGGGTGCTGTTCTGCAGCCCGGCCGAGCCGGCCGGTGCAGCAGGCGATGGGTTCAAGGACCGCCACGCACTCCACTTGGTGCGTCATCGAGAACAGGTCGACAACGCATCGTTGAACAGCCGAAGGTCGACTGATGTCGAGACAGTCACCAGCCCCGCCGAGCCAGCCGAGGGACGGGAGCGACGCCGGGCGGGCGGGTCTTCAGGATGCCGATCCGGCCCCATCGTCCGCCGCCGATCGGGCGGCTTTCGCCTCGTGCGCGATGCGGGGACCGGGCACCTCGCCCTCGCCCTCGCCGTCAAGCAAGCGGCGGCACGACGTCGCCAGACCCTGTGGTCCCCAACTGGTCCCCAAGGAACGCGGAAAGGCGGTACCGGATTTCTCCGATACCGCCTGCGACCTGCGAAAACACAAGTCGGGACGACAGGATTTGAACCTGCGACCCCTTGACCCCCAGTCAAGTGCGCTACCAAGCTGCGCCACGTCCCGATGCGCGTCCCGCCTCCCGGGAAGATCTTCCCTGGTGACCGGCCACGCGGAGAACATTACCTCACTCCGCGCCACGGAAGGACACGGCTCGTTCGCGCGACAATCGGTGCATGAGGGAAGAACGACGGGACCGTGACAGCGAGGGGCGGGCGCGCAGCGCTCGGCCCCGGGACGGGTTGGGGCGGCCGTTGCCGTACGGGGCGCCCGGGGTGGAGCGGCAGCCGGAGGGGGTGGTGCGCGGCGCCGGGGAGACCCTTCGGGAGGCGCAGCGGCTGCTGGACGCGGGCATGCCCTTCCACGCGCACGAGGTGTTCGAGGACGCGTGGAAGTCGGGGCCCGAGGCGGAACGGGCCCTGTGGCGCGGGATGGCCCAGCTCGCGGTCGGGCTGACACACGCCGCCCGGGGCAATGCGACGGGCGGGGCGCGGCTGCTGCTGCGCGGGGCGGCGGTGATCGACTCGTATCCGGACCGTACGCCGCACGGCATCGACATGGCCGGGCTGGCGGTGTGGGCCAGGGAGCTGGCGGCGCGCGTCGGCGACGGGCCGGTGGACGCCGCCCGCGAGGCGCCCCGGCTGACCTGACCCGTCCCACCGCCTCCGGGCCCGGGCGTACGTCAGTCGGTGAGCAGGACGACTTCGAGTGTGCGGGGGCCGTGCACCCCCTCGACCCGGTCGAGTTCGATGTCGCTGGTGGCGGACGGCCCGGAGATCCAGGTGAGCGGGCGGGTCGGGTCCAGGCGGGGCATCGCCTGCGGTACGGAGCCGACCACCTGGTCCGTGGTGCGTACGACGCAGATGTGGTGATCGGGGACGAGGGTGATCCTGCGGCGGCCCTGGTCCGGCGCCGCGTCGAGGACGAGGGTGCCGGTCTCCGCGATGGCGAGGGCACAGCCGGTGACGACGCTGTCGACCGTGTCGAGGGCCCCGGCCGTCGCGCCGGGGTCGTCCGGCACCCGGGTCACCGCCTCGGGCGTCGCGGAGAGCCAGGTCTCCGGGAGCAGCGGGGGTACGAGGACGGTACGGGCGCCCCGGTCGGCCAGGAGGCGGGCGACGAGGGCGGGCAGCCCGGCGGTGTCCGTGCGGTGGACGAGGGCGCGGTAGTCGGCGAGGTTCTCGGCGAGCAGGTCGACGATCCGGCTCTCGGGGGTGTGGGTGTCGAGGTAGTCGCGGGGTGCCTCGGGCGCGTCGGGGGCGTCGGCGAGCGCGGTGCGGATCCGGGCGAGGATCCGCTCGCGCGAGCCGGCGGGAGTGCTGCTCATGTCCCGTTGTCCTTACGGTTGTCGTTCTCGCCGGTGGTACCGCCCACAGCCCCGTCGCCGGTGCGGTCGCCGGATCCGCCGGCGTCGCGCCGGGCGCTGTCCGCAGTGGCGGTGCCGGCCGAACCGGTCGCACTGGCCGGGCCGGTCGCGCCGCCCGTGCCGTTCCCGGGGCGGTGTTTCCACCAGGCGCGGAACGACTCGGCCGGCATCCGGGGGAGGTCCCGCGCGTCCGTCCAGGCCCCCGCGCCCGGGAGCCTGGCGGGGTGCAGCGCCCGGGTCATGGACGCGGCGCGCTCCCCCGCCGCCAGGACGCGGGGATGGTCGAAGACCCAGCCCGCCGCCTTCATCGCCGCCTTCTCCAGCCGGTGTCCCCGGCCCCCCTGGTCCGCGACCCGTTCGCGGAGGTGGACCAGGACCTCGGGGATGTCGATGGCCACCGGGCAGACCTCGTAGCACGCCCCGCAGAGCGAGGAGGCGTACGGCAGCGAGGCGTCGATCTCGCTCCCCGTGCCCCGGAGCTGGGGGCTGAGGATGGCGCCGATCGGGCCGGGGTAGACGGAGCCGTACGCGTGGCCGCCGGCCCGCTCGTACACCGGGCAGACGTTGAGGCAGGCCGAGCAGCGGATGCAGCGCAGCGCCTGCCGCCCCACCTCGTCGGCCAGGGTGTCCGTGCGGCCGTTGTCGAGCAGGACCAGGTGGAAGGTGCTCGGGCCGTCGGTGTCGTGGGTGCCCGTCCACATGCTGGTGTAGGGGTTCATCCGCTCCGCCGTCGAGGAGCGCGGCAGTGTCTGGAGGAAGACCTCCAGGTCCCGCCAGCTCGGCACCACCTTTTCCATGCCCACCACCGAGATCAGGGTCTCGGGCAGTGTCAGGCACATCCGTCCGTTGCCCTCGGACTCGAAGACGACGAGGGTGCCGGTCTCGGCGACCATGAAGTTGGCCCCGGAGACACCGACCTTGGCGCGCAGGAACTTCTCGCGCAGGTGGAGTCTCGCCGCCTCGGCGAGTTCGCCGGGGGTGTCGGAGAGGCCGTCGGGGGCCGCCTTGCCCCAGTCGGCCATCCGGTCGCGGAAGATGTCGCGGATCTCGCCGCGGTTGCGGTGGATCGCCGGGACCAGGATGTGGGAGGGCCGGTCGTCGCCGAGCTGCACGATGAGCTCGGCGAGGTCGGTCTCGTACGCGGCGATGCCCTCGGCGGCGAGCGCCTCGTTGAGGCCGATCTCCTGGGTGGCCATCGACTTGACCTTGACGACCTCGGTCTCGCCGGTGGCCTTGACCAGGTCCGCGACGATCCGGTTGGCCTCGTCGGCGTCGGCGGCCCAGTGGACCTGCCCGCCGGCCGCCGTGACCGACTCCTCCAGCTGGACCAGATAGCGGTCGAGATGGCGCAGCGTGTGGTCCTTGATCCGCTTGCCCGCCTCCCGGAGGCGGTCCCAGTCGGCCAGCTCCGCAACGGCGACGGCGCGCTTGTCGCGGATGGTGTGGGTGGCGTGGCGCAGATTGCCGCGCAGTGTCTCGTTGGCGACGGCTTCCTTGGCGGCCACCGGGAAGGCCGGCATCCCCAGATACGTACCGCTCATGACCAGGGCTCCTCTTCGGTCGACGCCAGGATCTCCGCGAGATGCACGGACCGCAGCGGGGCGGCCTCGCGGCTCGCGATGCCGTCGATGTGCATCAGACAGGAATTGTCGGCGCCGCAGAGCACCTCGGCCCCGGTGGAGACGGCGTGCCGGACTTTGTCCTGGCCCATCGCGGCGGAAACATCGGAGTTCTTCAGGGCGAAGGTGCCACCGAAGCCGCAGCACTCCTCGGCGCCGGGCAGCTCTTTCAGCTCCAGGCCGCGCACCGCTTCGAGGAGTTTCCTGGGTCGTTCGCCGAGGCCCAGCAGACGCACTCCGTGACAGGAGGGGTGGTAGGTGACGGTGTGCGGGAAGTACGCCCCGACATCGGTCACGCCCACCACGTCGACCAGGAACTCCGTCAGCTCGTAGGTGCGCGCGGCCAGCGCCGCGGCCGCCTCGCCGCCGATCTTCGGGTAGTGGTGGCGGACCATGGCCGCGCAGGACCCGGAGGGGGTGACCACGTAGTCGTACCCCTCGAAGGCGCTGGTCATCCGGCGTACCAGCGGCTCCGTCTCCCGTCGGTAGCCGGTGTTGAACTGCGGCTGGCCGCAGCAGGTCTGCGCCTCCGGGAAGTCGACCTCGACACCGAGGCGTTCGAGGAGGCGTACGGTCGCGATGCCGGTGGACGGATACACGGCGTCATTGACGCAGGTGACGAAGAGGGCGGCGCGCATGGGCGGAGCATATGTCGGCTCCGGCGCCGCACGGTAGTCCCCCGCGCGGGGTGAAGGGTTCTCAGACATCCTATGAATGTGTCCGCTCTCGTGGTGCTGTCCCCGGCGGAGCCGGAGGAAGATCTCAGTCATCGGTCATCTCGGTCATCGGCCATCGGCCATCGGTGACGGGACGGGCGCCCCGTCCGGCCGCCTCGCCGAACGTGCCGACGGCCGGGGGCGCCGCGTCAGGTGGGTTCAGGCGCGTCCCACGAACTCCCAGGCGCCCTGGCCCGCCCGGTACACCACGAATCCCGGTTCCGTGCGGGCGTAGGCGGCGCCGGCGGGCGCCGTGACCTGGTCGCGGGTGGCGGCCGGTACATGGATCTCCGCCGTCGCGCCGACCGGGACGCGTACGGAGAGCCGCAGGGTGGCGCCGATCGCCGACCAGGCCACCGACGCCTCGCCCCGGACGGTACGGATCCAGGTGCGGGCCCAGCTGACACCGGTCCGCCCGTCGGGCCGTACGGTGAAGGTCCGGTAGCCCGCGTCCCCGGGGCGCAGCCCGGCGACGTTCTCGTACAGCCACTGGGCGACCGTGCCCTGGAAGTAGTGGTCGCGTGAGCGGGAGTCGAGGGGCCACATCTCCCACATGGTGTCGGCGCCGTTGTCGAACCAGTGGCCCCAGCTCGGGTAGGTGCGCTGAGTGGCGACGGCGTGTGCCACGTCGGGGTGGCCGTGTGCGCACAGGACGCGCAGCAGCACACTCGTGCCGAGCGCGCCGGTGTTGAGGTGGTCGCCGCGCGCGGTGATGTCCGCGACGAGGCTGTCCACCACCGTGGCACGGGCGCCGTTCGGGACCAGCCCGAAGGCCAGCGGGAGTGCGTTGGACGTCTGGCGGTAGCCGGGGTCCTTCGCGGTCCGGTAGTGGCCGGAGGCGTCGAGGAAGGCGGCGTTGAAGGCGTCCTTCAGGCCGGCCGCCGCGGTCCGGTAGCGCTCCGCGGTCCCGGTGTGGCCGAGCAGGTCGCCCAGCTCGGCCGTGTCGGTGAGCGCGCGGTGGAGGTACGCGGTCGCCGTCAGCCGGGTGTCCTCGGGCGGGTTGCCGCCGTAGCCGGGCGGCAGGTAGTCGCCGAGCGCGGTGATCGCGAGGCCGTCGACGAGCCGGGCCAGCTCCCAGTCCAGATAGCGGGTGAGGGGGGCCCAGTGCTCCCGCGCCACCCGGTCGTCGCCGTAGATCCGGTACATCTCCCGTATCAGGAACGGATATACGGTGGTCCACTCGGGCGAGGGGCCGAGGTCGCCGTAGCCCCAGCCGCCGCTGGGCACGATCACCGGCAGCTGCCCGTCGGCGTTCTGGCTGTCCGCCAGGTCACCGAGCCACTTGGTGAGGAAGCGGTGCACCCCGAAGGCGTACTCCATGACGGGCGCCCCGAGCTGCGCGTCGCCCGTCCAGCCGTTCTTCTCGTACATCGGGGTGTCGGTGGGTATGCCGTGCAGGTTGTTGAGCAGGGTGCGGCGCATCGCCCGGTCGAGCTGTTCGTGGAACGGCTCGGAGCAGGCGAAACCGCTGACCTCCGCCACCTTCGTGTGGACGGTCCTGCCCACCACGTCGGCCGGGCGTGGCCGGGTCGGCAACCCGCTGACCTGGACGTACCGGAAGCCCTTGTACGAGAACGACGGCTCCCACACCTCGGTGGCGCCGCCGCCCGCGCAGATGTACTCGTCGCGCTGGAAGCGGCCCGGCACATGTCCGGTCTCGGCGTGGACGCTGCCGTCCGCCTTCAGTTTCTCGCCGTGTACCAGCGAGACGACGGTGCCGGCCGGGGCCCGTACGCTCAGCCGGCTCCATCCCGCCGTGGTGCGGCCCAGGTCCACGATGTACACGCCGGGGGTGTGCTCGGTGATCGCGGTGGGGGTGTGGGTCGCGATGACCTCGATGGGGTCGTGCGGCTGGGCGCGCAGGGTGCCCCTGGGGGCGGGCTGCTCGGCCGGGTGGCGCCAGGAACGGTCGTCGAAGCCGGGCCGGGTCCACCCCCGCGGGGCCAGCCTGGCGTCGTACGTCTCCCCCGCGTAGAGGGAGTTGGTGAGGGTGGGGCCCTCGGTGATGCGCCAGTCGGTGTCGGAGACGACGGTGGTGCGGGAGCCGGCGGGGTGGTCGGCCTCCAGCCGGCACAGCAGGCGCGGTTCGCCGTGCCAGGGCGGCCGGTGCCAGTTCCACACGTTGGGGGTGGTCATGCCGTAGAAGCCACGACCGAGGGTGACGCCGATCGCGTTGTCGCCGCGCCTGAGGAGCGCCGTCACGTCGTGCACCGCGTACAGCACGGTCTCGTCGTAGTCGGTGAAGCCGGGGTCGAGCACCTGGCTGCCGACCCGCTCCCCGTTCAACTCGGCTACGTAGTAAGCCAGTCCGCTGATGTAGAGGCGGGCGCGGGTGACGGGTTTGCGTACCGTGAACTCCCGGCGCAGCAGGGGCGCGGGCACCTCCGGCGCGGCGATCGACACCCCGTTGCCCCACGGTCCCTGGCCGTAGGGTGCGAGTACGGTGGCCGCGGCCCACCCGGTGTCGTCGAACTCGGGGCGCTCCCAGCCGGGTTGCTCGGTGTCGGTGGTACGCCACCCTTCCCCGGTGGCGAGTCGGTGGACGGCGCCGTCGGTGGTCTCCACCCGCAGGAGTCCGAGCAGTCCGGCCGGATTGGCTGCGGCCCCGCCGCGGTTGGTGGCGACGGCGGCGAGGACGACCGGGGCGCCGCTGCCGGCGGCGGCGCGCACGGCGCCGGTGACATCGGCGGCTGTGCCGGTGCGCCAGGCGTCCACCTGCTCGGGGGTGTGCAGGACCTGGCGGCCGTTCAGGTGGAGGGTGAAGTCGTCGTCGGCGGTGGCGACGAGCGTGGCCCGCGCGATGTCCGTGGCCGCGGGAAGGCCGAGGGAGCCGCGGAACCAGCGCGGTCCGACGGGGGCGCCGCCCGTGGTCGCGTCCGCCGTCCAGATCCAGGACGCGCCGTCGAGGCCGGGCGGTGCGGCCGGCTGGTCGGCGCCTATCCACCGGGCGTGCCACCGCTCCGTGCCGAGCGCGGTCTCCCACCAGCCGGGGGTGCTCCACGCGGACGCGCGTCCCGTGCCGTCCCAGACCCGGACCTGCCAGTGGCAGCGGGTACGGGGCGGCAGCGCGGGGCCCGCGTAGGGCACGGCGACGGTACGGTCCGACGCGACCCGGCCGGTGTCCCAGAGGAGTTCACGCCCGGCCACCAGCGCGCGCCGCCCGGTCGCGGCCCGGATCTGGTACGCGCTCTGCCGTGCGCCCGGGCCGCCGTCGGGCGCGGGGCCCCCGTCGGGCCCGGCCCCGAGCACCCAGGAGAGCAGGGGTGCGGCGACATCGGTGCCGAGGACGTGCTCGGCGTACTCGACGGTGGCGGAGTCGATACGGAGCCGCCCGGTCCGGCCGCCCTCCCCCGCGGGGCCGCCCGACGGGGACGCGGCAGCGGTGCCGGAACCCATGGCCAGGCCGGCGAGGCCGGCCCCCGCCCCGAGCGCGGAGGTGTGGAGAAGACCCCGGCGTGTCCAGCCCATGCCCATCGCAGCCCCTTGGATTGAAACGTTTCACGTCCCGGCTATGCATCGTAGGGCCGACCTGTCCCCGCTACAAGAGGTGCGGGAGGGTGCGATGGGACGTGGCGGGCCGCGGCCCGGCGCGCCGCCTGGCGTCAACGCGGCGTGCGGCTCGGCGCGGCGGGCGAACTACCGGCAGGCGGCGCCCCCTCGCCGTACAGCAGGATGTCGCCGTACGGCAGACCGGTGCGCCGCCGCCGTATCAGGGGGGTGGCGTCAGGAACGTGGCGTCAGGCGTACGCGTACGGTCGAGGCCCCGATGCCGACGAAGGTCACCGAGACGCCTTCCGCGGTGACCGTCGTCCCCGGGCCGACCGTGCCCCGGCATCCGCCGTCGTCCCCGCGCATCCGGACGCTTCCCGGCCCGGACGCTCCGCACCGGTGCGATCCCGGCAGCTCCCAGCTCACCGTCGATCCGTCCACGCCGGTGATGACGAAGCGGCCCGCCTCGTCGCCGCGGTCGAAGCGGACCGTGTCCCCCGCGGCCAGGTCCACCTCGCAGTCGGCGTCCCCGCAGGCACCGGGGTCCGCGCGGCCCGCCGCGGGCGGCGCGGGGACCGTGACCGTCGCCGTGACGGGCCCCTGGCCCGGCGCCGCGGGCTGCCCGGCCGTACCGCCGGCGCACCCCGTCGGCAGCGCGAGCGCCGCCACGGCGAGGAGCGCGCGGGCCCCGCGCGCCGTGGCGCCTCTGCCGCGGGTGCCCGTACCGGAGCCATGTGTCTCGCGCATTCCACTCCTTCGTCCTGCGGGAAGGATGCACGCCGCCCCGGACGCGAAAACCCCTCTGCGCCCCGCGCGCCCCGAACGCGCTACCGCGCGAGGACGGCGCGGATCGTCTTGCCGCCGCCCGCGTTCGGCAGGACGGTGACCTTCTCGGCCAGGCGCTGGATCATCGGCCAGCCGAAGCCGCCGGTGCCGCCGGTGAGATCGGGCGTACGATCCTGCGGCCGGGCAGGGCTCGGGTCGCCCACCACGACCTGCAGACTGCGCCGGTCCGCACGCAGATGCAAAGAGGTCACCTCGCCCGCGTGCCGGATCGCGTTGGCCACCAGTTCGGAGACGAGCAGGACCAGGTTCTGGGAGGTACGCGCGGACGGCTCGGGAACGAGAGCGGCGAGAAAGCCGTAGGCCGCCTCCCTCGCCTCGGCCGCCTGTTCCGGACGCAACGCCCACTCGGCGTCGCCGTCGGACCGCGGGTCGCTCGTAAGAGGTTGCTGCATGGGACTCACCCCGTCGTTCGGATCTCGGTGCGGCGTTCTCCAGCCGTCGTTTACCCCCGCAATCGGGGTCGAAGAGTCTCCGCGTGATTCCGGCGGCTCCGGGTCACTCCGAGGGGCCGGGGCGACCGGGACGACCGGGACGACCGGGCGCGAGCGCGGCCTCGATCGTGCCGTACACCGGCAGGGCCTGGTCCAGGCCGATGACGCCGAACAGGCGCTGGACGAAGGCGGAGGGCCGGGCGAGCCGCAGCCTCGGGCCGAGGGAACCATGGGCCTGGAGAAGGACGTTCACCGTGGTGGAGTCCGCGAAGGTGACGCGGGACAGGTCCACGACCACCGGTCCCGTGGCGGTCCCGCCGGCCTCGGTGAGCGCGGCGGCGAGCGGGGTGATGCTCTCCACGTCGAGATCACCGCTGGGGGCGAGCACGACCGCGTCGCCGTTCCGCCTCGTGGCCAGGCCCATGGTCCGACCTGGGCCGTGAGGAGGTTGCACAGGAAATCCATTCGTGGGCTGTGAAGGTCGGGGCGGCTCCGCGATCCAAAAGATAGTTGCCATTTGACAACATTCGCCGGTGGGCAACAATCTGTTCACTGCTTCCGCACAACTTCTCTGCGCGGAGAGTGCGGAGAGTAGTGTGTCGATGCCAGGAAGTGGGCCCCAATGAAGCTATGCGCTGTCCGCCACGTGGCTCCGCGCGGAGTCCGCGGGGGGCTGGGCCCCGGCGCTCAGGCCCCGGCTCGCCGCCGCGTGGAAGGCGCGCAGCCCCTCCGCGAGCAGCAGTACCTCCGAGGGATCCATCCGCTCCAGCACCAGCTCCACCTCACGGGTACGGAAGGCACGGTGCTCGTCCAGCACCTGGTGGCCGCGCCGGCTCAGCCGCAGCTCGACCTCGCGCCGGCTCGTCCGGCTCTGGGAGCGTGTCACGAGCCCCATGGCCTCCATCCGGTCGCAGAGTCTGCTCACGGAGGAGGGACGCGACCCGAGCGCCTCGCCGAGGGTCCGCAGGTTGGCGCCCTCATGCGATTCGATGACGAGAAGGGCCCGTAGCTGGGAAGGCGGGACCGGACCCGACGGCGCGGCCTCCTGGCCGCGCCCCCACAGCACTTCGAGCAGTTCCGAGGCGGCACAGGCGGCCTCGGCGACCTGCTCCCGCCGACGCGCCTGACCGGTGAAACGGGACATCGATCCACCCTTTCATCCGGCGTGGCCATCTGTCAGCCCGGACCGTCCGAGGACCGCCACGACCGTCCCAGGACCGGCCCGGTACCGAAACGGGCCCCTTGAGGAAAGCTGAACGACAGTGACTCTACTCGCGGATGTGGAAAGAGCGGTCCGTGCGGCGGCCCCGCACGACCTGGTGGGCGCCTTGCGCGGCGCGCTCGCGACGGCGTACGGAGCGGCCTCCGTCACGCTCCATCTCGCGGACTACGGGCTCACGGTGCTGCGCCCCGTCGACGGAGCCGGCGATCCGGCGGGCTCCGCGGCCCCCGCGACCGAGGATCTGTCGCTGCACAACACGCCGGAGGGCCGGGCGTTCGGGAGCCAGGAGCCGCGCGAGCAGGAGGTCAGGCACCGGGACGCGGTGGACCACCACCTTCCGGTCACGGTGCGCGGCGAACGGCTCGGCATTCTCACCGTCCGGCTGCCGGGCGGCCTCTCCACCCCGGAGGCCGTCGACGATCTGACCCAGGTCGCCGATCTGCTGGGCCACGAGATCCTGGTGGCGGAGCGGGACACGGACCTCTACCAGCGGGCGCGCCGGGCGAGCCGGCTGACCCTGGCGGCCGAGATGCAGTGGGAGCTGCTCCCGGCGCGCGCCTGCACCGCCCGGGAGTACGCCATCGGCGCCCAGCTCGAACCCGCGTACGCGATCCACGGCGACAACTTCGACTGGGCGTCGGACGCGAACGAGCTGACCCTCGCGGTGACCAACGGGATGGGCGAGGGCATCCAGGCCTCCCTGCTGACCAATCTCGCCGTCAACGCCCTGCGCAACGCGCGCCGCGCGGGCATCGGCATCGCCGACCAGGCGGCCCTGGCCGACCAGGCGCTGTACGAGCAGCACCGGGGCGCCTCGTACGTCTCGACGCTCCTGCTCCGTTTCGAGCTGGCGACCGGGCGGGTCGAGGCCGTGGACGCCGGGTCGCCCGAGCTGTGGCGGCAGCGGGACAAGACCGTGGAACGGGTCCACCTCGACGCGCAGCTCCCGCTGGGCATGTTCGAGGAGTCGGACTACGTGGCCCAGTCGTTCCAGGTGCTCCCCGGCGACCGGCTGCTCTTCGTGAGCGACGGGGTGTACGCGGCGGTCTCGCCGCAGGGCGAGGCGTACGGGGAACGGGCCCTGGCGCGGGCGATCGGCGCGACGAGCCTGCTGCCGGCGGCCATGGTGCCGCGCGCGGTGCTGCGGGAGCTGGCGGAGTACCGGGGCGCCGAGTCGACGGACGACGCGCTGGTGCTCTGCCTGGACTGGTTCGGCCGCCCGGAGGAGTGACGCCGACCGGAGGAGTGACGCCGCCCTGCCGCGGAGGTCAGGCCGGAAGCCGGCGGGCCGTCAGGTCGAACACGGCCTGGACGCGCTTGCCGACCGGGACGCGCTCCGCCGTGAGCAGGTCGGCGAGGGCGTGGACGATCTCCAGGCCGTGCCCGCCGAGCCGGGCGGGGTCGCGCGGGTAGCGGCGCGGCAGGGTCGAGCTGCTGTCGTACACGGTCACGAGCACCTGCTCGTCCGTGCCCTCCAGCTCCAGCAGATACGGTCCGTGGCTGTGCCGCTCGGCGTTGGTGACCAGTTCGCTGACGACGAGCAGCAGATCGCCCCGCGCGCGCTCGCCGAGGTCGGCCAGCCACTCGGCCTCCAGTTGCTGGAGGAACCGCTCGGCCAGCAGCCGGGCCTCGGCGATGCAGCCGGGCTCGCCGCTGAACTGGCCGGCCCGCCGCAGCGGGTGTACGGAGTCGGGCAGGGCCGTGCGGGCCCTTCCGACGATGGTCTGTTCGTTCATAGCTCCTGCCCGGGCACCGGTGAGGCGATCGGGGGGTCCCCCTTCTCGGATCCCCTTATGCCCCCACACGCCGCCGATATGCCCACCGGTTTCGTGAGGGGTGTCACGCACGCCCGGAAATGCGCCCGGGCAGCCGGACCACGGTGACGAAGAACTCATCGATCTGCCGGACGGCCGCGATGAATTGATCGAGGTCGACCGGCTTGGTCACATAGGCGTTCGCGTGCAGTTTGTAGCTGCGCAGGATGTCCTCCTCCGCCGACGAGGTGGTGAGGACGACGACGGGGATGAGCGCCAGTTCGGGGTCGGTCTTGATCTGCTCCAGGACCTGGCGGCCGTCGTACTTGGGCAGGTTGAGGTCGAGCAGGACGAGATCGGGGCGGGGCGCGTCCGTGTGGGCCCCCCGCCGGTAGAGGAAGTCGAGGGCCTCCTCCCCGTCGCGCACCACGTGCAGGGTGTTGCGGATCTTGTTGTCCTCGAACGCCTCGCGGGTCATCAGTTCGTCGCCGGCGTCGTCCTCGACGAGCAGGACCTCGATCGGCTCGGCGCGCTGGGGCTGGGAGTTCACAGGGGGGCTCCATGGGAGGTGTGCGGCCGTGCCTCGCCGGCCGCCGCTCCGGACGGCGCGAGCGCATCGGCGGAGGCGGGCGGACCGGCGGGGGCTGGGAGTCCGGCGGAGGCGGGTGAAGCGGCCTCGTCCGGGATGACGGGCAGCGTGAAGTGGATACGGGTGCCGCCCCCGGGGGCGGACTCCAGCCGGATCCGGCCGCCGTGGAACTCCACGATCTTACGGCAGAGCGCCAGCCCGATCCCGGTGCCCTCGTACTCGTCCCTGGCGTGCAGCCGCTGGAAGATGACGAAGACCTTCTCGGCGAACTCGGGCGCGACGCCGATGCCGTTGTCGGTGACCGTGAGATGCCACTCGGCGCTTCCGGCGCCCTCGGCGGCGCCCTCGGAGCCCGCCGTGCCCGCGGAGCCGTCGGTGACCTCGGTGGTCCCGGCGACGCAGCCGACGGTGATCAGGCAGGGCTCGTCGGGGCGGCGGAACTTGACCGCGTTCCCGACGAGGTTCTGCAGGAGCATGGCGAGGGTGGTCGGGTCGCCGGTGACCCGGGGCAGCGGATTCTCGCGTACGACCGTCACCTCGCCCTCCTCGATGGCGAGGGCGAGATTGCCGAGGGCGCGGTCGAGGACCTGATCCAGTTCGACGCCCTGCCACGCGTCGTGGACCCGGCCCACCCGGGAGAAGGTGAGCAGGTCGTTGATGAGGATCTGCATGCGCTTGGCGCCGTCGACGGCGAAGTCGATGTACTGCTTGCCCCGGGCGTCGAGCTGGTCGCCGTACCGTTTCTCCAGCAGCTGGCAGAACGAGGCGACCTTGCGCAGCGGCTCCTGGAGGTCGTGCGAGGCCACGTAGGCGAACTGTTCCAGCTCCGAGTTCGAGCGGCGCAGTTCCTCGGTCTGTTCCGCGAGGAGGTCCTCGCGCAGCCGGGTGGCGGCGATCTCGTCGGCCAGCCGGCGCCGCATGTCCTCCACCGCGGCGCCGACGGCCCGCAGGTCGGAGGGGCCCCGGGCCTCGATGCGCCGGTGGAACGCCCCGGCGCGTACGCCGTCGGTCGCGGCCCGCAGCGCGTTCAGCGGCCGGCCGACCATCCGGTGGAGGACGAGGGCGAGGCCCACCACCGCCGCCGCGAAGACGCCGAGGATCACGAGGAAGACGGTGTCGCGCAGTTCCCGGGCGTCGTCCAGTCCGGCGCGCGCGTGGTCCCTGGCCTCGTCGAGATGGCTCTGCTGGACGGCGACGAGCCGGCGCAGTTCGTCGAACGCGGCCTTGTTCCCGGCGAGCAGTTCCCCGGAGGCCGTGACGGCGCCCCGGGTCCGTACGGACGCGATGAGCGGTTCGGCCTCGTCGCGCCGCCACTCGTCGGCGGCGCGGGTGATCCGGGTGAGGTCGGCGGCGGCCCGCGGGTCCGAGCCGATGACGGTGCGCATCCGCGCGGTGAACCGTTCCTCGTCGGCGCGGCCCTGTTCGTACGGCGCGAGGAACGACGGGTCGGCGGTGAGCGCGAAGCCGCGTACCCCGGTCTCCTGGTCGACCAGGGAGCGCTGGAGCTGGAAGGCGGTGGACCGGGCGGGCTGGATCCGGTCGACGAGTTCGTCGGTGCGGTCGGTGGTACGGGAGAGCAGTACGCCGGCGATGAGGGTGCAGCCGCAGACGACCAGGACCAGGCCGCCCAGGATGAGGCGCACCCACCCCTGCACCGAGAGCCGGGACCGCGCGGTACGCCACAGTGCGGAGGGGCTCCTCACGGGGTGCCGCCCCAGCCCAGGTGGAGCACGGCGACGTCGTCCGCGAGTCCGCCGTACGGCGCGGCCCCCTCGGTGGCGCCGTCGACCAGCGCGTCCACGAAGGCATGCGCGGGCAGTTCGCCGTGGCGCCGCGCCAGCCGCAGCAGCCCGTCCTCGCCGAGCCGGGCCGAGGGCCCCGTACGGCCTTCGAAGAGGCCGTCGGTGAAGAGCACCACATGGCCGCCGGGCGGCAGCGGGACCGTGGTGCCGGTCCAGCGGCCCGCGCCGGGCAGCAGCCCGAGGGCCATGCCGATCCGGGGTTCCTCCCAGCGCACCTGGGCACCGTGGCGGACGAGCAGACCGGGGTGGCCGGCGCGCACGACGCCGAACTCGCGGCCGCCGGGCGGGAAGACCAGGGAGGTGACGGTGGCGAAGAGGTGCGGGTCGGACCGTTCGGCGACCAGGATCTCCTCCAGGAGCCGTACCCGCTCCAGCGGCGGTGTCCCGCACAGGACGGCGGTGCGCCAGGCGACGCGCAGGCAGACCCCGAGCGCCGCCTCCACGGCGCCGTGGCCGGAGACGTCGCCTATCACCGCGTGGACGGTGCCGTCCTCGGTCTGGACGACGTCGTAGAAGTCACCGCTGAGCAGTCCGTGGGCGCGGCCCGGTTCGTACCGGGCGGTCGCCTCGAAGTCGTCGCCGCGCAGCAGGGGTACGGGCAGCAGGCCGCGTTCCAGCCGGGCGTTCTCCTGGGCCATCCGTTCGTTGGCGCGCAGCGCGGCGGCGGCCTGTTCGACCTGTTTGCGCTGGAGGGCGTAGCGGACGGCGCGGCTGAGTGCCTCGGGGTCGATGCGGCCCTTGACGAGGTAGTCCTGCGCGCCGGTGGCCACGGCGGAGAGCCCGGCCTCGCCCTCGGCCAGGCCGGTGAGGACGACGATGGCGGCGTCCGGGGCGGTGCGCAGGATACGGGTGACCGCGTCGACGCCGTGCACGTCAGGGAGGTGGAGGTCGAGCAGGACGCAGACGGGCGCGGTGCGGTCGGCGAGGAACCGCTGGCCCTCGGCGAGCGTCTGGCACCACGTGAGCGGGGCGTCGAGATCGCTGTCGGCGAGCAACTCCTCGACGAGCAGGGCGTCCCCCGCGTCGTCCTCGACGAGCAGCATGACCGCGTCGACGGCCCACGGGGAGTCGTGTACGGCGGAGGGTGCGGCCTCCCGTGCGGGCGAGCCGCCGCGCCGGGGAGGCGGGGACACGGCCCCAGGGGTGCGGCGGCCCCGTACCGGACGCGACGAGAGGCCCACGGGCAACTCGACCACACTCCACCCCCTCACCCGGCGGCGCCGGTCACCCGACGTCGTTCCGGCGGGAAGCATATGCGACATCCGGAGTGTCGCTCCGCGCGGTGGGAGAACGCTCCCCCGGGAGAAGTTACGGCAAACGGGCGGAACGGAACCGGGTGTTCCCGCACACTGGTCGCGGAACGGGACGGGGCGTTCCCGCACACCGGTTCCCGCACACCGGTCCCCGGACGGGGGATTACGTGCGATGCTCTCCGCCGGGCGCGGGGCCGTGCGGAGTGTGTGACGGAGCGGGCGCCGGGCAGGACTCACCGGCAGGGAAGACAGAGCCGCGTACGGGGGGTGCGGGGATGACGACAATCGACGACGGGGCGGAGCACGCCGTGCCGGGGGCGCAGCCGTGGCTGGACGCGCGCCCGGCGGGCACGGCGGAGGCCCGCGCGCTGGTGCGCTCCTATCTGGACCGGCATGCGCCGGGCGTACCCGAGCAGACGGCGATCGACGTGCTCCTGGTCGTGTCGGAGCTGGTGACGAACGCCGTGCGGCACGCGGGCGGCGTGACGGGCTTCCGGGTCTCGGCGGACGCGGGGGTGGTCGAGATCGCGGTACGGGACGCGAGTCCGCGGCTGCCCGCGCTCACGGAGCGGCACGAGGACTGGCTGCCGGGCGGTTACGGCTGGCCGCTGGTGCAGCGTCTGGCCGAGGTGACGGTCACCCTCCTCGGCGACGGCGGCAAGCTGATCCGGGCACTGGTGCGGCACTGAGGGAGGCGCCGGCAGGGACCGGCCGGGCCGGCGTGCCGGCCGCTCTCCTCGCCCTGGGAGTACCACCGTTCCGGCGGCCGCGGGGCCTGCCATGGCATGCTGGTCGCCCATGAGTTCCGACCACGCCCAGGCCCCGGACCGGTCTCGCGCCGGGCCGCCCGTCACCGGGCGGCGGGCCGTCGGGGGCGCGTTCGCGGTGAGCCCGGCGGGCGGGCCGGACATCGCCGGCGCGCCCGAGGTCGGGGCCGCGAACGCCGACGTGCGGCGTCCCGGTCCCGGCGCGGCGCCGGATGACGGGCGGTGCGGGGACGGATGTCCGGCGCGGCAGGGCGGGGAATTGCGTCCCGCGCCCCGGAAGAGGATTGTTTCCCCATGACAACGATGCAGTCGAAGTAGCGAGAGGGTGAAGGGGATTCGTGCCCGCGGGCACGGCGTCCCACTATGTGAGGCATTCACCGAAGACCTCCTCCCCGGCCACCGGGGCCGTGGGCGACGTGGCACTGGAGTCCTCGCCGCACCCGGTGATCGTGGCCGACCGCACCGGTGTGGTCCGGCTCGCCAACGCGGCGGCCGCCACCCTGCTGCCCGGTCTCACGGCCGGCTGCGACCTCTTCCGGAGAGGGCCGCACTGGCTCGCGCAGGCGCACGCCGGGCGCGAGCACACCGCGTACGGGCCCGTGGGTGAACGCTCGTACCGCGCGTCCGGCGCGGAGACCGGCGCCGCCGGCCTGACGACGTGGTGGCTCAGCGACGAGACCGACCACCGGGCCACGCAGCGGGCGCTCGACACCGAGCGGGAGCGCACCGCCTTCCTCGTCGAGGCGTCCAACCAGCTGCTGTCGTCCCTCAACGCCCGTAAGTGCATGGACACCACGGCGCTGCTCGCCGCGGCCCATCTCGCCGACGCGACGGTCGTCGTCGGACCGCGTACGGGGCGCCGGATGCCGCTCACCCGCGCCGGGCGGGACGGCTCCGTCACCCGTGAGACGCTGACCGCCGACCCGGCGGAGGTGCCCGGGCTGGCCGAGGCGCTCCAGGGCTTTCCGCCGGTGCCCTCGCGCTGGATCGCCCCGGGAACCGCCCCGGAGTGGCTGGCGCCCGAGGGGTTCGGCGAGATCGGCTCGGTCGTGGTGACCCCGCTGCCGGGCAACGGGGTCCCCGCGGGCGCGCTGATCCTGCTGCGCGGTCCCGGCCGGGGCCCGTTCACGGAGGGCGAGGAGACCTTCGCCCGTATCTTCGCCGCCCGCGCGGGAGCGGCCATCTCGGCCGCCCTGCTCTTCGCCGAACAGTCCTCCGTCGCGGATCTGCTGATGCGCGATCTGCTGCCGCCCCGGCTCCACCACTACGACGGGGTGGAGTTCGCCGGGGGCTACCGCCCTTCCCGCGACGACCAGCGGGTGGGCGGGGACTTCTACGACTTCTATCCGGCCGAGCAGCCGGGCGGGGAGACCCAGGCGGTGCTGGGCGACGTCTGCGGCAAGGGCCTGGAGGCGGCCGTGCTGACGGGCAAGATCCGCAACACCCTGCAGGCGCTGCGGCTGGTCGAGCCCGACCACGAGCGGCTGCTGAAGCTCCTCAACGGCGCCCTGCTCACCTCGCACCACACCCGGTTCGCGACGCTGGTGCTCGCCTCGGTGACGCGCCGGGCGCACGGGGTGGAGCTGCGGCTGACCAGCGGCGGCCATCCCGCCCCGCTGATCGTACGGTCCGACGGCACCGTGGAGGTGGCGCGGACCAGCGGCACCCTCATCGGCGCGCTGCCCGACGTGTCCGCGCTGACGTTCCGTACGGTGCTGCGGCCGGGCGAGACATGTCTGCTGTACTCCGACGGGATCACGGAGGCCAGGGGCGGGCCGTTCGGCGACGACATGTTCGGCGAGGACCGGCTCACGTCCGCGCTGGCCGAGTGCGCCGGGATGCCGGCGGAGGCGGTCGTCGAGCGCGTCCAGATGCTCGCGACCGAGTGGGTGGGCCCGGGCGCCCACGACGACATGGCGCTCGTCGCCGTGACCGCGCCGCGCCGCAACCGGCTCAGTGCGGTGGGAGGGCACGGACCGGGCAGGTTCACCGCATGACCCGAGTGCACCGTACGACCGGTCCGACCGGTCCACAGACAGAAGAACAGACAGAGGAACAGCCGGAAGAACAGACGGAAGAGCTGTGGAACGCCTTGATGGCGGGCGACGAGCGGCGCGCCGTGGGGGTGGTGACACGGGCGCTCGACGACGGCGCCGACCCCGAGGCCGTCCTGCTCGACCTGATCGCCGCCGCCCAGCGGCGCGTCGGCGAGGCGTGGGCCGGCGCGCTGCTGACCGTCGCCCAGGAGCACGCCGCGACCGCCATCAGCGACCGGGCCGTGGCCGCGCTCGCCCTGCATCCGGCCGTGCGGCACCCCGGCGGGAGCGGCCGGATCACCGTTTCGTGCGTCGACGGCGAGTGGCACGCGCTGCCCGCCCGGCTGCTCGCCGAGGTACTGCGGCTGCGCGGCTGGCAGGTGGACTTCCTCGGGGCGCAGGTCCCGAGCCCGCATCTGATCTCCCAGCTCCACCGCACCGGCCCGGACGCGGTCGCCCTGTCCGGCTCCCTGGTGACCCGGCTGCCCACCGCACACGCCGCGATCAGCGCCTGCCAGTCCGCCGGGGTCCCGGTGCTGGTGGGCGGCGCGGCCTTCGGCCGGGACGGGCGGTACGCGCGGCTGCTGCGCGCCGACGCCTGGGCGCCGGACGCCAGGGCCGCCGCCGAACTGCTGGCGCACCCGCTGCCGGTACCGGGGACACCGCATCCGCCGGCGGACGCCCTGCCGCACCTGGACGACCAGGAGTACACCCTGGTCGCGGGGGCCAGGTCCCGGCTGGTGCGGGCCACGACGGCCGGTCTCACCGTACGGTTCCCCCCGCTGGGCGAGTACGACGAGCGGCGGCGCCGGCACACCGCCGAGGACATCGCGCACATCGTGGACCATCTCGCCTGTGCGCTCTATGTGGCGGACGACGCCCTGTTCACCTCGTTCCTCGGCTGGACGGCGGGCATCCTCACCGCGCGCGGCGTCCCGTCGCGCGCCCTGCCGCTCTCGCTGCGCGTGCTGCTCGACGAGTTGCGCGACTTCCCCCGGGCGACCGCCCTGCTCCACGCCGGGCTGGCGGCGCTGGAGGACCGGGTGGACCCGGCGGATCCGCGCGAGTCCTCGTCCTCCGCCCGGCCGCCGGCCCCGTCCCGAGGACGCACCGTATGACCGCCCCGCCGCCGGAGCCGCTGGCCGTCGTCGTCACCACACCGGCCGCCGACACCGTCGAGGTGCGGCTCGACGGCGAGATGGACTACGAGACGTCGTACGAGGTGATCGACACCGTACGGCAGTTGCTCCGCGCCCACCGGGGCGTGGCCCGGCTGGAGCTGCACTGCGGAGGGCTCACGCTGTGCGACTCCATGGGTCTCTCGGCGCTCCTGATGATCCGGCGCCTCGCCGAGTCCGACGGCGTGCGCCTCGTCCTGACGGAGCGCCGGGCGGCGCTGGACCGGGTGCTGCAGGTCACCGGCACGCTGGACCACCTGAGCGGGACGGAGCGCAACGGCCACGGGCACGGGGAGTGCGCGCCGTCGGGTGACGCCGGCCCCGGCTGACACCGGTCCGGCGTGCCCGTCGGCCGGGCGCCGGGCCGGGGGTGAGCCAGCCCACGTTGACCTGGAGTGATGTTCCTCGGGAGGGTTGGCTGCATGACCCACCTATGTGCTCCACCACCGTCGTCCGCGCTGATCTGTGACGGGGACATGCCGTGCAAGGAGTACTGACCGGCTTCGCCGTCATCGCGGTCGTCATCGGGGTCGGATATGTGATCGGGCGGCGCAGATACCTCGGCGACAACGGACGGGAGGTGCTCACCAAGCTGGCCTTCCACGTGGCCACGCCCGCCCTGCTGTTCACCACCCTCGCGCAGGCCGATCTCTCGGTGGTCCTCTCCAGCCGGCTGCTGATCACGGCGATCAGTACGGCCGTCGCGGCCGGTCTCTTCGTGGCCGTCGCCTTGGTCCGCCGCTGGGACATCGGGCGCACCACGATCGGCGCGCTGTGCTCCAGCTATGTCAACGCCGGAAATCTCGGCATCCCGATCGCCGTGTACGTCCTCGGGGACGCCTCGCTGGTGGCGCCCGTCCTGCTCTTCCAGCAGCTCGTGATGACCCCGATCGCGCTGACCGTGCTGGACCTGACGCGGCCGGGCGAGAAGCTGCCGCTCTGGCAGCGGGTGACCACGCCGCTGCGCAACCCGATCGGCGCGAGCTCGCTGTGCGGGGTCGCGGTCGCGGCCACGGGGTGGACGGTGCCGGGGCCGGTGCTCGACCCGCTGGTCCTGATCGGCAACATGTCGGTCCCGGCCGTCCTGCTGGCCTTCGGGATCTCGCTGCGCGGCAGCGCGCTGCCGGGGCGCGGCGCCGACCGTCTCCCCGTGCTGCTCTCCGCCGCCCTGAAGTCGGTCGGCCAGCCCGCCGCCGCGTGGGCGCTGGGCGCCCTGGTGTTCGGGCTGCACGGCGCGGCGCTGCTCGACGTCGTGGTGACCTCGGCACTGCCCGCGGCGCAGAATCTGTACACCTACGCCTCGCGCTACCGGGTGGCCGAACGGCTGGCACGGGAGTCGATCCTGCTCTCCACCGTGATGTCGGTGCCGGTGCTGGTGGCGATCGCGGCGCTCCTCGGCTGAGGAGCGCCGCTCTCCGCGACGGTGCGGGGGGCCGCCACGGTACGGAGGCCGCGCGGTCCTGCGGGCTACCGCCGGCCGGCCGTGCGGGCTACCGCCGGCCCGCCGCCGCTCCGAGGGCGGCGCGGGCGATCGTGTCGGCCTGCCGGAACATCGCGGCGTTGCCGCGGGCCCGCGCGCCGATCGCCGTGTTCCACTCGACGCCCTCGACCGGGATGCCGAACGCGAAGAGGTGCGGGTGTGGCCGTCCCCCGGCGTCGCGTACCCGCAGCTCCGCGGGGACGATGTCGAGCGCGCCGGTCGCCGTCGCGTCGTCCCCCGTGCCCGCCAGGTGCGGGCGGGCCAGCCCCGAGGTGACGAGCCCGGCCAGCAGCGGATCGGCGGTACGGGCCAGGTCCTGGCCGGGCAGCCAGGCGTCCAGCAGGGCGCGGGCGGTGGCGGTGGCGGGCGGGCCGCCGGTGGTCGGGGAGAGCGCGGTGAAGCGGCCCGCCTCCCCGTCGACGGTGACGGTGACGGTGGGGCGCGCGCCGAGGAACTCGACGACGCCCGCCTCGCTCAGCGCGATCAGCTCGGCGATCCTGCGGGCGGGCGGGCCACTGGCGACATGGGCGCCGTACGACCGGAACCAGGACAGTTCGCGCTGCGAGGCACCGGAGAGCACCCCCGCGGCGACGACCCGCCGTACCTGCCCCTTCACCGCGGCGACCGCCGCCGCCGCGGCCTTGACCGGGCTGCTTCCGGGGTCGCGGGCCGCCGCGAGGTCCGTACGCATCCACTCCCGCGCCCAGGTGCCGAACGCCGCGCGGCCGGGGAAGGTCCGGCCCGCCAGCGGGGTGTCGAGGTCGAGCGCGTCGAAGCGGTCGGCGGCGTCCCTCAACTCCTCGCCGAGCAACCGGGCCTGGGCGTCGGAGCCGTGGCCGGCCGCCGCGTACCGCTCCAGGAACGTGTCGGCCGGCAGCCGGGCGGCCGAGGGACGGAGGTCGAGGAGGGTCCGGTACCAGGCCGCGCCCGCCTCCCGCGCGATCAGCGGCCACACCTCGTCCCGGAAGCTCACCGTGCCGGGCGCGCGGGCGGTCAGCCGTACGACCGCCGCCTCGTCGAAGACGCGCGGGGTGTGTCCGGGCGGCATCCGCCCCGGGGTCTCGGCCCGCGCGAGGTACGGCACGCCCCGGCCGGAGCCCGCGATCAGGCGCGGCTCGCGGCCCGACGGGAGATAGCGCAGCGCCCCGCCGGGGCCGGCCGGTTCGAAGCGGCCGCCGCGCCCGGCGGTGAGCAGGGTGAGCTGGTCGAAGAAGTTGAGTGCCAGGCCGCGTACGAGGACCGGCTCGTCCGGCTCCAGCAGGTCGAGGGGTGCCTCGTGCGGATGGCCGGGCGGCAGGTACCGCAGCCCGTGGCGGGCGGCGGTGGCGGTCAGCGCCCGTACCTCGTCCGAGGGACGCTGGTCGGTGTGGCCGGTGGCGAGGACGGCGGCGTCCACGAGCAGGCTCGTCCCGTCGCCGAGCCGGAGCAGCAGCCGCCCTTCGGGGGCCTCGTCCAGCGCGACGGCACGGGTCGCGTGCGGGACGATCCGGACGGAGTCCGCGGCGCCCCGCACGATCCGCCCGTGGGCCCAGGAGAGATAGCGGCCCATCAGCGCGCGGGACGGGAACTCCCAGGGCTCGGTGCCCGGTTCGTACTCGCTCGCCCACTCCGCCAGGGAGGGCCCGGTGGTCGCGGGCCCCGCCATCCGCACGGTGTCGTCGGGGAACGCGGTGGCGTGCCCGGAGAGCGTGTTCATGAGCAGGTGCCCGGACTGCCCCGGGTGCCAGATCCGACCGGCGCCCGGCGGGTGCTCCTCCACGACGTGCACCTCGGCCGCGAGCCCCGCCCAGGGACCGCCCGGGCCGAGGTTGGCGGTGAGGCGCTCCAGTACGGCGGTGCCGCGCGGCCCGGCCCCGACGACGGCGACGCGGAGCGGCCGGGCGCTCACGCCGCGGTGTCCCAGATACCGGTCAGCACGCGGTGCATGTTACCGCCGAGGATCTTGGTGATGTCCTCGGCGGTGTAGCCGCGGCCGGCCAGCAGTCCGGTGATGACCGGCAGGTCGGCGGGGGTGCCCATGCCCTCGGGGTGGATCCGGTCGAGATCGAGGTCCTCGCCGACGATGGGGATCTCCGGGTAGAGCCTGCGCACCCGTGCCATGCCCTCGCGGGAGTACTTGCGCTCGTCGCCGACGTCCGTGCCGACGATGACGTGGTCGATGCCGATCAGCTCGACCAGGTAGTCGATGTTGTCGGCGAAGACCTCGGCGCCGGGCCGCCGGGTCAGCCCGTCGGGGGTGAGGAACCCGGACTTGGCGGCGAGGCCGAACACCCCGCCGCGCGCGGCGAGTTCACGGGCGACGACATCACTCTTGTTGCGGGGGCTGTCGACGAAGTGGGTCAGCCCCGCATGGGTGACGAGGACGGGCTTCTCGGAGACCTCGATGGTCTCCAGGGTGGAGCGCTCGCCGGTGTGCGACAGGTCCAGGGCGACGCCCAGCCGGTTGCACTCCCGCACGAGGGCGCGGCCGAAGCGGCTCAGCCCGCCGTTGGCGGTCTCACCGCTGCCGTCGCCCGCGTAGTTGCGGTTCTGGTACGTCAGCCCCATGAAGCGCAGGCCCAGCTGGTGGAGGGCCTCCAGCCGCCACAGGTCCTCCCCCACCGGCTTGCTGTCCTCGAACCCGGCGAACCACGCCACGCTGCCCTCGGCCTTGGCGCGGGCGACGTCGTCGAGACCGTACGCCTGGAAGACCCGGCCGCCGGTCTCGGCGAGACGGTGCCGCCAGCCGACGATGGCGGCCGCGGCCGCGTCGTACCCCTGGGAGATGGAGACCGCGTGGTTGATCGCCGTGACCCCGGAGACGGCGAGCTTGCCGAGGTAGGTCTCGTCGGCCCACGGCAGCGGCGTGCAGTCGAGCGCGTTGAAGACGACGCTGTCGCGGTGGAGCGCGGCGGGGTCGAGGGGCTGCGCCTGGGTGTCGGGCACGGTGTTCTCCTTGCGGCGGGGGTGTTCGGTCGGTACGGGGCGGGGGCGGGGTCCGCTCAGCCGGATCGCAGGGTGCGGCGCAGCCCGAGTCCGCGCTCCACCAGGACGACCACGACGACGGAGAGCAGGACGAGCAGGACGGAGAGGGAGGCGACGGACGGGTCGCTGCGGTACTCGACGTACTGGAGCACGGCCACCGGCAGCGGCACGGTGTTCTGCCCGGAGACGAACAGGGAGATGACGGTCTCGTCGAAGGAGAGCAGGAACGCGATGATCCCGCCGGAGAAGAGACCGGACCTGATGGTCGGCAGGGTGATCCGCCAGAAGGTGACGAGCCCGTTCGCGCCGAGCGTCCGCGCCGCCTCCTCCGCGCTCGGGTCGGCGGAGACCAGGGAGGCGGCGACCGTCCGTACGACGTAGGGGATGGTCACCCCGAGGTGGGCCAGGATCAGCCCCCAGTACGTGTCGGTGAGCGGGATCGGCGCCAGGATCAGCAGCAGCGCGAGCCCGAGCACGATGTGCGGCACGAGCAGCGGCGAGAGGAAGACCGCCTCGATCGCGGCGCGTCCCCGGAAGCGCAGCCGGGTCAGTGCGAGCGCGGCCGGTACGCCGGTGACGACGGCGAGCAGCGCGGTGACCGCGGCAGTGATCCCGCTGACCTTGAACCCCTCGCGGAAGGCGTCGTTGGCGAAGACCTGCCGGTAGGCGTCGAGACTGAAGCCCTCGGGCGGGAAGCGGAGGTAGGTGGAGGTGTCGAAGGACTCCACGAGCACGATGAGGATGGGCGCGAGGAGGAAGAGGTAGAGGACGGTCAGAAGGACGGCCCACAGGGCACGGGTCGGCCGGCGCGCGTTCATGAGCGGGCCTCCCGGGGTCCGGTGAAGCGGGCTTCGAGGGCCCGCTGGGCCCACAGGTAGACCGCGATGACCACGCCGAACACGGCGAGCAGCAGCATCGACAGCACGGCCGCGACCGGCCAGTCGAGGCTGGTGATGGCCTCGTCGTAGATCTCGGTGGCCAGGACGAAGACCCGGCCGCCGCCGATGAGCCGGGGCGTGACGTAGCCGCTGAGGCTGAGGACGAAGACCAGCAGCGCGGCGGTGAGCACCCCGGGCAGGGTGAGCGGCAGCACGACGCGGCGGAAGACCGTACGGCGCGGGGCGCCCAGGGAGGCGGCTGCGTGCTCCAGCGCCGGGTCGAGCCGGCCGAACCCGCTGATCATCGCGAGGATGGCGAACGGCATGTAGATCTCCGTCGAGGCGATGACCACGCCGGTGAGGTTGTTGGCGAGATGGAGCGGGCTGTCGATCAGACCGATGCCGGTGAGCGTCTTGTTGACGACGCCCTGACTGCCGAGGATCGCCATCCAGCCGAAGGTGCGCGCCACGGAGGAGATCAGCAGCGGCGCGATGGCGAGCGCGACGAGCAGGCTGCGCCAGCGGCTGGTGGTACGGGCGAGGAAGAGCGCCACCGGGTAGGAGACGAGGAGGGTGAACACGGTGACGAACACGCCGAGTTCGACGGTCTGCCCGATGACGTTCCAGTAGTGGGGGCTGGAGAGCACGTCGCCGAAGGTGGCGAGGGAGAGGGTCTGCCGGATGAGGCCGCCGTCCACCGACTCGTTGAACGACATGCGCACCACCCAGACCAGGGGCAGCGCGTACGTCAGCAGCAGCGCGAGCAGACCGGGCAGCAGCAGCGCGAGGGCGAGCCGGGCGGTGCCGCCGCGGCGCGGGGACGCCTGCGCGGGTGCCGGTGTCTTCTCGGGTACGGACGGCTCTCCGGGTACGGACGTCGTCGCGGGTACGGACGGCTTCTCCGGTACGGACGGCTTCTCCGGTACGGACGGCTTCTCCGGTACGGACGGCTTCTCCGGTACGGACGGCTTCTCGGGTACGGCGCCGGGGTCCGCCGTCATGACGGGCCCTCCGCGCTGTCGGGGGCGCCGGTGCCATCGGCGCTGTCGGTGCCGGCCCGGCCGTCGTCGGCCACCAGCCGGGGCGCCGCCGGGTCCCAGGACAGTTCCACCGCGGCGCCGGGGCCGAACGGCTCCTGCGTCCCGGTGGGCCGTTCGACGTCCAGGACGGGCCCGTCGGCGCCGACCCGTACCCGGTACGCGACGGTCTCGCCCGCGTACCCGGCGGAGAGCACCGTGCCGCGCGCGCCGCCGCCGCTGCCCGGGGCGGCCGGGGCGAGGGCGATCCGGTGCGGGCGCAGCATCACGGTGGCCGTACGGCCGGCCGCCACGGCGTCGCCCGCCGCGGCGACCGTGCCGAGGCCGGGCAGTTCGACCGGTGTACGGTCCCCGTCGCGGTCCCGGGCCGTACCGTCCAGCAGGTTGGCGCGGCCGACGAAGCGGGCGACGAAGGCGCGTTCGGGCCGCTCGTAGATGTCCTCCGGGGTGCCCACCTGCTCGATCCGGCCCTGGTTCATGACGGCCACGCGGTCGGCCATGGACAGGGCCTCCTGCTGGTCGTGCGTGACGAAGACGGTGGTGACCCCGGTCTCGCGCTGGATCCGGCAGATCTCGTCGCGCATGGCGGAGCGCAGCTGCGCGTCCAGGTTGGACAGGGGCTCGTCGAGCAGCAGCACGGCCGGCTCGACGACCAGCGCGCGGGCCAGGGCGACGCGCTGCTGCTGGCCGCCGGAGAGCTGGGCGATCCGGCGCCCGGCGAGATGGCCGAGACGGACGAGCGTGAGCGCGTCGTCGACCCGGCGCTTCAGCTCGGCCTTGGGGATCTTGCGCATCTCCAGGCCGAAGGCGACGTTGCGGGCGACGTCCAGGTGCGGGAAGAGCGCGTACGACTGGAAGACCACTCCCATGTCGCGGCGGTGCACGGGGGCGTCGGTGATGTCGCGGCCGTCGACCCGGACCCGCCCGGAGGTGGGCGGGACCAGCCCCGCGATCATGCGCAGCGTGGTGGACTTGCCGCAGCCGGAGGGCCCGAGGACGGCGAGCATCTTCCCGCGTTCCACGGCGAGGTCGACGGAGCGCACGGCGGCGCCGTCCTTGCCCGGGTAGATCTTGGCGAGCCCGTCGAGCACGAGGTGCCCGGGAGCCGCCTCCGGCGCGTCAGCCACCGATGACCTCCTGCTTGATGCGGTCGACCCAGCCGGTGTAGCGCGTGGTGAGCCAGCGCCAGTCGACGGGGATCTGGTTCTTCTGCTGCTCGGCGGAGGCCGTGGTGCGCTCCTTGGTCGCCGCGGCGAGCTCGACGTCCTTGTTGACGGGCGCGTAGAACGCCTCGTCGTCGAACGCCTTCTGGGCCTCGGCGCCGATGGCGTAGTTGATGAACTTCTGCGCGGCGGCGCTGTGCTGCGACTTGTTCACCAGGTTGATGGTGTTGACCTGGGTGACGGTGCCCTCCTTGGGGAGGACGGGCTGGACGGCGCCCTTGGACGCGTCCTTGTAGTACTGGCCGCGGGCGTTCCAGCCGACGGCTATGTCCGCGTCACCGGACTGGATCGCGGTGTAGACGTCCGGCGACGGCTGCCAGGTCTGGACGGACGGCGACAGCTCCTTCAGCTTGCCGATCGCCGGGTCGATGTCCTTCTTGTAGTCGCCGCCGAGGATCTTCTCCAGGGCGATGATCAGGGCGACGCCACGGGTGTCGGCGATGGGCATCGCCAGCTTGCCCTTGTACTGGGCGTCCCAGAGGTCGTTCCAGCTCGTCGGCGCCTTCTTGACGTTCTTCGCGTTGTAGAGGATCGAGAGGCTGTCGAAGGTGACGCCGGGGCCGTAGCCGTCCGGGCTCTTCGCGGTGTCGACGAGCCGCGCGACGTTGGGGACCTTCGACTCGTCGAGCGGGGCGAAGAGCTTCTCCTTGTTGGCCGTCGGCGCCACGGAGCTGTCCATGAGGGCGACGTCGGCGAGGGGGCGGGCGCTGCTCGCGCGCAGCTTGGCCAGCACCTCGGCGGAGTTCTGGATGGGGACGTACTTGACCGTGATGCCGGGGTTGGCCTTCTCGAAGGGCTTGATCACGGTCTTGGTGAAGGAGTCCTGGAAGGTGCCGTAGAACCCCATGAAGGTGATGGTCTGCTTGCCCCCGGAGTCCCCGCCGTCGGCGGCGGAGCCGGACGGGGAGGCCGCGTTGGAGGTGCAGGCCGTCGCCAGCAGGGCGGTGGTGGTCAGCGCGACGGCGGCGGTGAGGGTGGTGCGGAGGCTACGGCTCGAACGGCGGGAAGGCATGGCGGTCTCCGGTCGGACGGATCGGGAGATACGGGAAGTACGGGGGCTACGTGGCTATGGGCTACGGGGCTACGGCTACGAGGTGGGCGGCCACCCCGAACGCGGTGGACACCGGGAAGGGGCGGCGGGTGCCTCGGCGGGGCGACGCCGGGCCGGGGACCACGGGGGCGGCTACGCGCCGCCCGTCCGTGGTGCGGGGACCGACGTCCCACTACAGGACTCCCGTGCGTCGGTGCGCGGGATTCCGGCGTCCTGGAGCGGGGTGCCGGGGTGGCGGGCGTCGCCGAGGACGAGCATCAGCCGGTTGGCCCAGCCGAAGAGGGCGGCCGCGTGGACCAGGTCCGTCAGCTCGGCGTCGTCGAGCCCGGCGGCGCGCAGCGCGGCGAGGTGGCGGGCGTCGGCCCGCGGGGGCGTACGGGTCAGGGCCTCGGCGAAGCGGGCGACGGCGGCGGCGCGCGCGTCGGCGATGGGGCCGTCCGGCGCGCCGTCGACCGGGCTGCCCGGCGCGTCGGTGAGCGGGCTGTCCCCGACGCCGGGCTCCCCGGTGCCGGGCTCCCCCGTGCCGGCGTCCGGCTCGGGGGCGGTGAAGGCGGCGGCGCCGTCGCGCAGGACGCGCAGGGCGCGTGCCTCGTCACGGGAGAGCTGGGCGTACTTCCGGCCGTGCACGGAGGCGCAGTAGACGCAGCCGTTGACCCGGGAGACCACCAGCGTCGCCAGTTCGCGCTCGGCGCGGGGCAGGCCGCCGCGGCCGTACATGACCGCGTTGTAGACATGCGTGCGGTGGTCGAGCGCGGCCGGGTCGTGGAGCAGGGTGCGGTAGTACGGCGAGGCCGTGGAGAGCGTGGTGTGCGCGTCGACGACGGCGCGCTGCTCCGGCGTGAGCGCGTCCGCCTCGACGGCGGTGATCCGCGGCTGCCAGGTGAGCTGGTCGAGCGTGAAGGGCGCGGCCGGCGCGGCGGGGGCGCCCTTCACGGCCGAGGTGGCCGCGGGCTCCGCGGTCGTCGCCGGGCCGCCGGCCAGGAGCGCGAGTCCGGCGGCGACGCGTGCCTCGTACGAGACGAAGGCGCAGATCTGGGCGAGGGCGACCACGGCCGGCGCGTCGAGTCCCCGCGCGGCGAGACCGGCCAGGAGGTCGGCTCCGGCCAGGTCGGGCGCGAGGGTGACACGGTCGGTGAAGGCGAGGACGGCGGCGGTCAGCGCGAGGTCCTGCTCCTCCCCGGCGGCGTCCACGGGGACCGGGGCCTGCGCCAGGTCGCGGTAGGCGGCGGCGAGCCCGGGCTGCCCGGCGAGCTCGGCGGCGCG
Source organism: Streptomyces sp. NPDC059255 (assembly GCF_042752355.1). NCBI lineage: Bacteria > Bacillati > Actinomycetota > Actinomycetes > Kitasatosporales > Streptomycetaceae > Streptomyces > Streptomyces sp. NPDC059255. Next base: position 318,836 of record NZ_JBHYZP010000001.1, on the reverse strand, counting down.
GGCGGCGGCGGTGATCCGCAGTCCGGTGGCGAGGGTCCCGGGGTCGGAGGGCAGGAGCAGAACGCGGCGGGCGGCGGCCGTGTGCTCGCCGATTCCGGCGCGGGGCGCGGTACCGGCTCCGGTGGGCCGCCCGGTCTCCTGGCTCATGGTCCGTCCTCCTCACCTGTGGTCCGTAGCTCCGCCGCGGGGCGCCCCGTATCCGGTGGGCCGCGCGTGTGTCCATCGTTCTGTCCGGCTGGTAAGACGCCCTCGTACGGACAGAACTCGCACGGACAGGAAAGGAAAGTTAGCCCCGGCCAGGGGCACCGCGCAAAGGTCCGCCCGGCCGCGAGGAGCGCTGTTCGGACCCCCGGGGCGGCGGCACGGGACCGGTCGCGGGCGGCTACCTGGTGCATCAGGTCGTGGCGGTGGCGTGGCAGACTGCCCGGGTAAGTGGATTTTCGGCCCCACCTGATGCATCAGGCCATCGGCGGGCCCTCCGGGAGATCCGTTTCGGGCGGACTCCGGCAGGGCCGGGCCAGGAAAAACTTCTCGCATGTTGAGACGCGGTCCAGAAGGTGAGACAGGGATGGCGGTCGCGGCGTACCGGACCGTGGCGGAGGATCTCCGGCGCCGGATCGAGGAGGGCGAGTTCGCCCCGGGCGATCCGCTCCCCTCCCGGGCCACTCTCGCGCGCCACTACGGCGTCGGCGCCAACGTCGCCGCGGCCGCTGTGCGCGTGCTGACCGTGGAAGGCCTGGTCAAGGGGCGCGCGGGGCGCGGCGTGTTCGTACGGGAGCGGCCCACCTCCGGGACGATGGCCCGCTCATGGACCCAGGAGCGCCTGCAGGGCCGGCTCGCGGTCACGGCGGGCGGACGCGACGCGGACTCGGACGCGGTACGGGGCGCGGACTCCGGGCACGACGGCCGTACGGTGCGCGGCACCCCTCGCTCCACCACCGGCGAGGCCCCCGAGGAGATCGCCCGGCGCCTGGGGGTCCCCGCCGCCGAGCCGGTGATCCGCAGCGAGTACCTGCTCACCCGGGACGGCAGACCGGCCATGCTCTGCGTGAGCTGGGAGCCGCTCGGCATCACCGGCGGCACCCCCGTGTCCCTGCCCGGCGCCGGTCCGCTGGCGGGGAGCAGTGTGGTGGCGCGGATGTCGTACATCGGCCTCCAGATCACGCACTCCACCGAGACGGTCACCGCGCGGACCGCCACCCGTGAGGAGGCGGACGCCCTCGATCTGACGCCGGGCGCGCCCGTCGCCGCCATCGAGCGCACGTACTTCGCCGGGGAACGCCCCCTGGAGACCGCGGACCTGGTCGTCCCCGGCGAGCGCTTCCGCCTCGCGTACGAGATCCCCGCCGAGCCGGCCGAGGGCTAGACGAGTCATTCCGAAGTCCCGTCTGCGGGGAGGCGCCGTGCACGCACATCCGCGGCGTTGTCGTCGGTCATCCCCAAGGTCTCGGCTTCGCTCGACCAGGGGAGACCCCATCCGCTCCTGCGTCGCTTCCCTCCTCCGCCTTGCGGCTGCGCTCGGCATCCGAAGGACAATTCAGCGCGCCGAGACGGAGCGAGCGGAGCGCACCTGACACCTCCCCGCCCGCCCCGAGGGGCGGACGACGCTACTTCGGAATGACTCGTCCAGCACACCGCGGGCCACGGACGGCGGGGACGTACGATCTGATCCGGCCCGGATCCGCTCCGGCCGCCGGTCCGGTCCCGTGCCGGTACGCACCCGTACCGGTCCTGTCCGGTGCCGGCCGTACGGATTCCGATCCCCCAGCGAGAGGCGAGCCCGGCGTGAACGACCTGTCGCCCGCGACGACTCAGGGCGCGGCCCCGGATCCCCGCCCCTTCGTCGAACTGCGCGCCGACCCGGAGGGGCACCGGCTGCTCCTGGCCGTCCGGCGGTTCGACGAGCCCTTCCTGCTGACGGCGTCGCTGTCGCACGGCGTGGGCTCCAGCCTGCTCGCCGTGGACCGGGGCAAGGCGGGCAAGGTGAAGGCCGCCGTCTTCCGGCGGATCGCCGGGCGGGTCGTCCTCGTCCAGCGCAACAAGCACCATCTCGCCACCGGTGACGCCGCCGCGGTCCGCGCCGGCGAGGAGTCCTTCGCCACGTCGGTGCTGTGGAGCGCCCCGGCGCTGAGCGAGCGGGACGGCGTCGTGGTGGTGGACGCGACCGGGCTCGCGCTCCTCGATCTCCACGGCGTGGCCGAGCAGTTGGCGGCGCCGGAGCAGGGCGGGTACGTGGTCGACCCGGCCGCCTCCTTCCCACTGCCGGACGAGGCGCACCAGGGCGCGCGCGGGGTGCGGCTGCCCGCGCTGCTGACCTTCCGCGGCTCCTCCCCCGGTGCGGCGGTGCGGGCCGTGGTGCCGGCGCCGGGCGCGGTCAGCGTCGTACAGCACGTCCATCTCGTGCCGCTGCCCGACCCACCGCTGCCGGTGCGCCGCTACCACCCCGGCTCCGGCGGGTACGGCATCGGCCACGACGACCACGGCGCCGGTACGGCGGCCGGTCGCCGGGTGCGGTTCCAGCCGCGGTTCCGGCTCGAACCGCTCGACCCGGACGCGCCGTCGGGCCCGGTGCGCCAACCGATCGTCTTCTCCGTCGACCCGGCCGTCCCCGAGCCGGTGCGGAGCGCGGTCGTGGCGGGCGGCAACTGGTGGCGGGAGGCGTTCGAGCGGGCCGGGTTCACCGACGCCTTCCGGGTCGAAGTGGCGGCCGAGGGCACCGACGACAACGATCTCGCCGTCAACTCCGTGCGCTGGGTGCACCGGGACGGCCGCGGCTGGTCGCACGGCCAGGGCCTCACGGACCCCCGCACCGGCGAGATCCTCAGCGGCCGGGTCCGGCTCGGCTCCCAGCGCGTGGAGCAGATCACCGCGCTCGCGGAGGCGCTGCACGCCCCGTACGGGCAGCCGGACGAGCGGGAGCGGCTGGCCGCCGTCGAGCGGCTGGTGCTCGGCCGGATGCGGCAGCTCGCGGCCCACGAGATCGGGCACGCGCTGGGCTTCATGCACAACTTCGCCAGTACGCACCATCCCCGCCCCTCCGTGATGGACTATCCGCATCCGCGGGTCACCGTCACCCCCGACGGCCGGGTGGACTCCTCGGAGGCGTACGGCGAAGGGCTCGGCCCGTGGGACCACTTCCTGGTCGCCCACGCCTACGGCCGCTTCCCGGACCGGGCCGGCGGACGGAAGGACGGCCGGGCCGGCGGACGGGCGGACGGCCGGGCCGACGGCCGGAACGACGGTCCGCCCGACGGACGCGACGACGTCCTGGCCGAAGAGGCCGCCCTCGCCGGACTGCGGCGCGCCGCGGCCGAACAGGGCCTCGTGTACGTCACCGACGAGGACGCCCACGCCCCGGACGCCGCGCACGCCGACGCGGTGCTCTGGATCACGCCCGTCGCGGACCCGTTCGCCGCGCTGGACGAGGCCCTGGCGGTACGGCGGGCCGCGCTGGCGGGATTCTCGCGCGCGGTGCTGCCGCCCGGCCGGCAGACCGGCGAGCTGGAGGAGCGCGCGGTGCTCCTCCAGCTCTACCACCGCTCCCAACTCGCCGCCGTGGGGCGCCTGATCGGCGGCACGCGCTACGCGTACGGGCTGGCCGGCGAGGAAGGCGGCGGCGCCGTCCCGGTGGCCGGGGACGTCCAACGCCGGGCCCTGGAAAGCCTGTCGGAGCTGCTCCGCCCCGAACACCTCGCCCTGCCCGCACCGGTGCTCGACGCGCTCACCCCGCCCGCCGTCCGGTACGGGCGGAGCACGGAGTACTTCGACACCCGGGCCGGCCGGGTCTTCGACCCGTTCAGCGCGGTGGAGGCGACGGCCGCGCTCGTCACGCAGGAGCTGCTGGACCCCGCCCGGCTCAACCGGCTGGGCTGGCAGCACGCGGCGGACCCGGCCGTCCCGGGCCCCGGAGAGGTCCTGGACAGCCTGCTGGACACGGTGTGGCGGGACGGAACCCCGGCGCCGGACGGCCTGGTGGCGGGTGCGGCCGTGCGGGAGACCGCGGGGTGGGTGGTGCTGCGCTCCGCCGTCGGCGCGGTACGGAGCGACCTGCTGCACGGCGTCGTACGGACACGGCTCACCGCCGCGCTGCGGCGGCTGGCGGAGGAACTGGGCCGGGCGGACGGCCCGGCGGAGCGCGAGGCGTCCGCGACGCTGACCGCCTTCCTGACGGGCGACGGCTCCACGCGCCTCGGCCCGCCGCCCCGCGTCCCGCCCGGCGCACCCATCTAGAGCCCTGCCGATGCTCGCAAACCAGCCTGACCTGCGGACATAAAAGCCCCGTAGATACCTCCCGAAGATCGTTGGCGTCTCGCTGAACAACCGGTGGGCCCCGGCCGTAATAGACAGCACGCTGCTGGGGCCGAGGCTGTCGGGGCCCGCCGAGGAGGTCTGTCAGGGATGTTCCGCCATCGCATCGCCGCCGCCGTTGTCACCGGCGTCTTACCACTGCTGCTCGCGGTGCCGACGGCGCTGACCGCGACCCCGGCGTACGCGCACGGCGCGCCGACCGACCCGTTGAGCCGTACCGCCGCGTGCGGCCCCGAGGGCGGTGCGGCGGCGTCGACCGCGGCCTGTCAGGCGGCCGTCGCCGCCAACGGCGGCCAGACGTTCGAGGCGTGGGACAACCTCCGTATCGCCGATGTCAACGGCAGGGACCAGGAGTTCGTGCCGGACGGGCGGCTCTGCAGCGGCGGCCTCGACGCGTACCGGGGTCTCGACCTCGCCCGCGCCGACTGGCCCGCCACACGGCTGACCCCCGGCGCCGGTCTCGATCTCACCTACCGCACGACGATCCCGCACACGGGAACGTTCAGCCTCTACCTCACCCGGGAGGGATACGACCCGACCACTCCGCTGCGCTGGTCCGATCTGGCCCCGCAGCCCTTCATGACGGTCACGGACCCGCCGGTCGTGAACGGCGCGTACCGCATGTCGGGCACGCTGCCGTCGAACCGTACCGGCCGGCACGTGCTCTACACGGTGTGGCGCAACACCAGCACGCCGGACACGTACTACTCGTGCTCCGACGTCGTCTTCCCCGAGGCGGCGGGCGGCTCGGGCGGCTCCGGCGGCTCGGGCGCAGCCGCCGGGACCGGCGCCTCCTCGGGCCAGGCCGTCCCCGGGCAGCCCGCCGTCCCGACCGCGCCGGCGTCCCCCACCGCCGTCCCGGACCCGGTGCCCGCGACCTCCGCCGCACCGTCCTCCCCCGAGGCGGCCGCCGTACCGTCCCCGGACGCCTCCGCCGCTCCCTCCGCGGCCACTCCCCCCGCCGACCAGCCCGTGCCCGCGGCCGCCGCTCCCCAGGCCGTCCCCGTGTCCGCCATATCGCCGTCCGAGTACCTGCCGGTGGCAGTGGGCGGGGTCATGGCGGTCGTGGGCATCGGAATCTTCGTGATGCTCAGGCGGCGTGCCCGCTGATCACCGCGCGCCTCCCCCGCAAGCACCGACCGTAAGGAGACCTCCTCCATGTCCCAGCCCCTCGAAACGGGCCTCCTGCGTGCCACCGCGCACAGTCCGTCCTGGGCCATGCTGAGCCGCCTGTCGCCGGACAACGGGCCGGCGGCCCCGTCAGGGCAGGAGCCCTACCGCAGGGCCGAGACGGCGCACGAGCAGCGCGTCGACTTCTGCATCCCGTGCAACCCCTACTTCCCCACGCCCGAGATGTTCGGCCGTATGCAGGGGTCCCTGGAGTCGATCCTCAAGTACTACCCGAGCGACGCGGACACCGTCACCGCCGAACTGTGCTCCGTGCTCGGCCTCAACCCGCAGACGGTCGCCATGGGCAACGGCTCGACCGAGCTGATCACCTGGATCGACCATCTGCTGGTCCGCGAGAGCCTGGCCATCCCGATCCCCACCTTCGGGCGCTGGACGGACCAGCCGCTGGAGACCGGCAAGCGCGTGGACATGTTCCCGCTCCAGGAGGAGCAGGACTTCACCCTCGACCTCCAGGAGTACGTACGGTTCATCCGCCAGCGGGGGTCGCGGGTCGCGGTGATCTGCAACCCCAACAACCCCGACGGCGGCTATCTGAAGCGGCACCAAGTGGTCTGGCTGCTCGACGAGTTGTCCGACCTCGACCTGGTGGTGGTCGACGAGTCGTTCATCGACTTCGTCGACGCGGAGCGCGCCCCGTCCGTCGCCGACGAGGCGTCGATCCGCTCCAACGTGATCGTGCTGAAGAGCCTCGGCAAGAACTTCGGGCTGCACGGCATCAGATTCGGCTACCTGGTGGCCAACCCGGCGCTCGCGGCGAAGGTGCGCAAGGCGCTGCCCAAGTGGAACCTCAACTCCTTCGCCGAGAGCGTCGTCTTCATGCTCAAGGAGTACGGGGTGGAGTACCACCAGTCCCTCGCGCTGCTCTCCCGTGACCGGGCGAACATGGCGCAGACCCTCGCCGCCGTCCCCGATCTGGTGGTCTTCCTGTCCCAGGGGAACTTCCTGCTGGTCAAGTTGCCCGACGGGGTGGACGGGGCGGCGCTGCGGGACCGGATGCTCACCCAGTACGGCGTCTTCATCCGCGAGTGCGGCAACAAGCTGGGCAGCACCAGCCAGTTCCTGCGGCTGGTGGTCCGGCCGCAGGAGGACGTCCAGCGGCTGGTGGCCGCGCTCCAGGCCTGCCTGCCGTCGGGCCCCACCGGCATGGCCCGCCCCCAGGCACACGCCGCGCCCGCGTCGCCCCCGTCCCTCCCGGCGCTGGCTCCGGCACGCTAGGGCCCCGGGGCGCGCACCGTCCCGTACCGCCGGCAGGTCCGAACGGGTCAATTGTCCCCGGGGCCGGAATAGGACGGGTGCGGGCCCCCGTTGGGCGACACATGACTTCCGACACCTCTGACCACACCGCCCGCTTCGGCCCGATCGGCATCTGGAGTTCCGCCCTGCACCGTCCCGCCCCCGGTGACGCCGGAGGCGTCGCGGAGGCCGTGGCCGAGCTGGACGAGCTCGGGTACGGCACGATCTGGGTCGGCGGCAGCCCCTCCGTCGAGGAGGCCGGGACCGTGGTCGCGGCGACCCGCCGGATCACCGTGGCGACCGGCATCCTCAGCGTCTGGCAGCACGAGGCGTCCGCGGTCGCGGAGCAGGTCGCCGCGGTCGAGCGGGCCTCGCCGGGACGCTTCGTCCTCGGGCTCGGGGTGAGCCACGACGCGCTCACCCCGCGGTACGCGCGCCCGTACTCGACGATGGTGGCGTATCTCGACGCGCTGGACGCCGCACCCGAGCCGGTGCCCGCCCGGAGCCGGGTGCTCGCCGCGCTGGGGCCGAGGATGCTGGCGCTGGCGAGCGACCGTTCGGTGGGCGCGCACCCGTACCTCGTCACGCCGGAGCACACCGCTCAGGCGAGGGCGGCGCTCGGTCCCGACGCCCTGCTGGCGCCCGAACTGGGCGTGGTCCTGGACACCGATGCCGACCGGGCCAGGACCACCGCGCGCGCGATGCTCTCCTTCTACCTCACGCTGCCCAACTACACGGACAATCTGCTGCGCCTCGGCTTCACCGACGACGACTTCGCGGACGGCGGGAGCGCCCGGCTGCTGGACGCGCTGTTCGCGCTCGGCGACAGCGACGCGGTCCGCGCCCGCGTCGACGCCCACCGCGCGGCGGGCGCGGACCATGTCGCACTCCAGGTGCTGACGCACGACCCGGCCGGCGGCCTGCCGCGCGCCGAGTGGCGCGAGCTGGCCGCCGCCCTCGCCCTTCCGGGCGCCGCGTAGGGACCGCGCGGCCGGCCCGCGCGCAAACGGGCCGCCCGCCGAGGCGCCCCGCCCCGCCGGCTACTCCGGCGGGGTGGGCGTCTCGTCGCAGCGGAACATCACCTGGATGTCCAGTTCGAGCTGGATGGTCGGCCCCACGATCGCGATACCCCTGGCCAGCATGGAACTCCAGTTCAGTGTGTAATCTTCCCGGTGGAGTTCTGTCCGTGCCTTGGCGGCGCAGCGGAGTTCTTCCCCGTAACCGCCATTCACGGATCCGAGATAGTCGGTCTCCAGACTGACCGTGCGGCTGATTCCGTGCAGGGTGAGGCTGCCGTGCACGGTCCACCTGTTGCCCGCATGACGCTGGAAGCGTTCGCTGACGAACTGGATGTACGGATAGTTCTCCACATCCAGGAAGTCCGCGGAGCGGAGATGGGTGTCCCGCGTATTGTTTCCGGTCGTAATGCTCGCCGCGTCGATGGTGCACTCGGCGTAGGAGTCCTCCGGCCGTTCGCCGACCCGTACCCCGCCGTCGAACCGGGTGAACCGGCCGTGCACATTGGCCATGCCGACATGGCGCGCGATAAACCGGACGGCCGTGTGCGGCGGGTCGAAGAGCCAGATGCCCGGCTGCGGCGGCTCCAGGGGGCGCGAGTGCTCCAGGGTGACCCGGAGGTGGCTCTGCCGGCCCGCGTCGACGTCCACCGTGAGCTGCGTGGGGAGCAGCCCGTCCGCCATGACCAGGACGGAGTACCGCCCGGTGGGCAGGCCGACGGTGAAGGTGCCGTACGGATCGGTGCGGCCCTTCATCACCACGTGTCCGGTGTGGTTCGCCTTCACCTGGATTTCGGCGCCGTCCATCGGGTGACCGTTGGGCTGGCCGACCTCCAGGGCGAGCGCCCCGGCCGTCAGGGGTATCCGGGACAGCACGTCCTTCGCTTTGCCGCCCGCTTTCGACTTCCCCCGTCGCAGTAACGAGAGGCCCATGATGACACCCTTCTTCCAGACACTGATATGGAGAGCCGAGAAACTCTCCAGAGAAGCGGTGGGCTCCTTTTCCGAGAATATCGGCCGCTTTTCACCGAGCGACCACGCCACCGCTGCCCCGACGAGTGTCCGGTCGCACGGGGGAAGAGGTGGCCCCGAGATAGTAGACCAGATCATCCACGCTTCAACGACCGGACTCCCGCGCATCCCGCCTGTGCTTGTCGGGTGAAGATTTCCGCAGGCCAGAAACAATTTCCTCACATTGTGACGGCCCTCGGGCAATGTATCTACGCGATGAATTCACCTTGCCGGAACATTCCGGAGCAAGCCGGCGCGCTCCCGCACCCGCAGGTCCGGGAGCGCCCGTCTGTCAGGAGGGGGCGGCGGCCAGCTCCGCGATCTCGTCGGGGCCCAGCGTCCTCCCGTAGACGCGGAAGTCGTCGACCGCCGCCCTGAGATACGGATCCGGGTACTGGGACCTGCCGATCCACCCGGACCGTACGGTGTTGCCGAAGTGCCGCGGCTCGACGGTGACACCGGTGTTGCGCCCGGCCTCCGCTCCGTCGACGTACAGCACCGCCGTTCCCGCTCCGTACGCGAGGGCGACATGGACCCACCGGTCGGCCGGCAACGCGGGCGCGTCGATGCGCTGTTCGGCCTCGCCGCCGCCCGACGTGACGGCGAACCGCAGCGTCCCGGCGTCACTGCGCGGGGTCAGGAACAGGTTGGCGGTGACGCCCGTCCCGATGTCGAAGATCCGGCTCCAGGTCTCGGGCGGCCCGTCCAGCCGGACCCAGGTCGCCAGGGAGTAGGCGGACGCACCCGCGAGGACGTTCGCCGCGACGGCGATGTGTCCGTCGGTCCCGTTCAGCGCCACGGCGCCCGCGAGGCGGCCCGCCGTCCAGGACGCGCCGCCCGCGAGGGTGGCCGTCCTCCCGTGGCCCGTCGCGTCGCCGGCCTCGGTGCCCGCGCCCTCGTCGAAGCGGTACCAGGCGGCGAAGGCCGGGGGCGGCGGCGCGGGCTCGCCGGTGAGCCAGTAGACGTGGTAACGCTGGTGGTGGACGCGGGCGATGGGCAGCAGCGAGACCTCCCGGGCATCGGCGCTCGCCGTGAACCGCATCGGCGCCTCGGCCGCCTTGCGCACCGACGCCGGGTCGAGCCGCGGCATCCCCGGGCCGGCCTCGTCGCCGTACGCCCCGGCCAGCACGACCGGCCCGTACAGCACGGCCCGTACGTCGGGGTCGTCGGGCGTCGGCTCGACGGTGACCCGCATCGGCAGCGACACCTCGACCCGGTCGCCCGCGCGCCAGGTGCGGTCGAGGACGAACCAGTTCCCCGGGGCCGGAACGCCGTTCACCGGGCGCCCGTTGAGCCGTACGGTGGCGCCGGAGGTCCAGCCCGGGATCCGGACCTGGAGCCGGTGGGCGGCCCGGCCCGCGGCCACGGTGAGCACGGTGGACGCCCGGTCCGGGAAGGCGGTGGTCTGCCGCCAGGTGATGCCCCGCTCCCGCCAGACCACTTCCGACGGGATGAACAGGTTGACGAGCAGGGTCTGTTCGTCGTGCGTGTAGACGGTGTCCGCGAACTTGGCGTGGGTCTCCATGCCGGAGCCGTGGTCGCAGGAGAAGTTGTCGTAGTCCGTGGAGTACACGTCCGGGTCGGGACCCATGAACGACGGCTGCCGCTTGTACGAGCCCGGCGCGAGCCCCGTGTAGTAGATGTTGAAGCCGTGCGCGGAGTCGGGGTCCTGCTCCCCGAGCATCTGGTTGAAGAGCGTCCGCTCGTAGTAGTCGAGCAGTTCGACGCGGCCGGGGGCGTGGCAGTGCATCAGCCGGGTGAGCTTCAGCATGTTGTAGCTGTTGCAGTTCTCGCAGCAGCCGTTGCTGAGCTGGGAGGCGATGGCGTCCGGCTCGTGGAACGCCTCGCCGTTGCTGTTCCCGCCGATGACATAGGTGTGGTGTTCGGTGACGATGCGCCAGAAGTTCTCGGCGATGTCCCGGTAGCGGGCGGGCAGCCCCTCCTCCCACAGCCGCATCGCGCCGACGGCCTTGGGGATCTGGGTGTTGGCGTGCAGTCCGGCCAGCCGGTCCTCGTTCCGCGCCAGCGGGTCGAAGACCCGTGCGTGGCTGAAACGCTCCGCGACCTGGAGCCAGCGGGCGTCGCCGGTGACCGTGTGCAGATCGGCGAGCACCTCGTTCATGCCGCCGAACTCGGTCTCCAGCACCCGCTGCATCGCGGCATCCGACAGCGGCGCCGTCCGCCGGTCCACCCACGCGGCCTGGGCCAGCAGTGTGTCGAGCGCCTGGGCGTTGCCCGCCAGCCGGTACTGGTCGAGCAGCCCGGCCATGATCTTGTGGATCGTGTAGTACGGCGCCCAGACGCCGGTGCCCGCTTCGAGGCGGTCGAAGAAGCTCTCGGGGAACGCGGAGAGATAGCCGCGGCCGTACCCCGACTCGGGGGATCTCGCCTGGCATGCGGCGAGCGCGGCCACGAGCCGGTCGCCCTTCTCGCGCACGGCGCGCTCGCCGGTGTTGGCGTAGGTGAGGGCGAGGCCCGAGAGGAGATGGCCGGTGGTGTGGCCGCGCAGTTCGACGGTCGGAGCCTCCCAGCCGCCGCAGGGCCGCGCGGTGCTGGGCAGCCCGACGTTCAGCCGGAAGGTGTGCAGCAGCCGGTCGGGGTCGACGAAGCGCAGATACGCCGTGTTGCGCGCCTGGTTGTCCCGGAACGGGCCCGCGAGCAGTGTCACCGCGCCGAGAGGAAACGGCTCGACGACGGCCGGCGCCCGCCGCCCGCCGCCGTCGGCAGGGTCACCGCCGACGGCGGTGCCTGCCGTGTCCGCCGGGGTCGCGGACGCGGCGGGCGCGTCGATCCCGCCCGCCGCGACGAATGCGGCGGCCGTACCGCCGGCCGCCGTACCGAGGAAGTGCCGTCGATCGAGTGGTTCGCGCATCGCAGGTCTCCGCATGTCGGGGGCTGTCAGCCCTAGGTGGTTGCCACCTTGGTTTGTTCGTCATTTCGAACGTTGTGCGACATGCTGTGCCGCTCCACGCTATCGAGGCCCCACGGGAAGTCAATGGCCCCGGGGGCGGGGCGCGGGCCGCGTGCCGGGGTGTGACAGGGCCCCTCATCCGGCTGTCTCGCAGGTCACGGGGCTGACACACTGAAGATATGGCACCTGAGCGGCACAGCGGCGGCAGCGGGAGCGGGAGCGGCGACGGCACCCGGGGCGGCCGTGGCGGTACGGAGCTGGGGCGTTTCCTGCGCGCGCGCCGCGCCCAGGTGACCCCGGCCGACGTCGGGCTCCCGGCCGGCCCGGGAATCCGCCGTACGCCCGGGCTGCGTCGCGAGGAACTGGCCACGCTCTCCGGGGTCAGCATCGACTACTACACGCGTCTGGAGCGTGGCCGGGAGTCCAATCCCAGCCCCTCCGTGGTGGACGCCCTGGCCGCCGCCCTGCTGCTGACGGCGGTCGAGCGGGAGCATCTGCGCGGTCTCGCCGCGCGCGCCGCGCGCACCACGCACGAGCCGGCGACCGCACCGAGCCGGTCCGTCGCCCCGGGGATCGAGCTGATGCTGGAGCGCATGCAGCCGTACCCCGCCTATCTGACCAGTCGCACCCTGGGCATCCTCGCCGCGAACACCAGCGGGGTGCGGCTGCTCGCCGGGATCTCCGACTGGCCGGTCGCGCAGCGCAACATCGCGCGCTACGTCTTCCTCCATCCCACGGCCCGCGGCCTCTTCGACGACTGGGACAACCAGATCCGCGGCTGCGTCGCCCGCCTGCGCGCCTTGGCCGGCACCGAGCCGGACGCCCCGGACCTCACCGGTCTCGTCGAGGAACTCCTGCTGAAGAGCCCGGAGTTCGCCCGTCTCTGGGAGCGTTACGACGTCGTGGGGCACACCTCGGGACGCAAGACCTTCCATCATCCCGACGCCGGCACCTTCACCCTCGGTTACCACGCCATGCAGGTGGAGGGCACCCGCGGCCAGCGTCTCACCACGTACAACGCGGAGCCCGGCACCCCCGACCACGCGGCGATGCTGCTGCTCGACTCCGCCGAACGTGTCGGTACCTCTCCGTAGGGTGACCGGCGGTGACACGGTGATGCCGGGTGAGCCCGAAGCTGCGAGGCTTGAGGTACGGACCATCACGCGCCCCGTCCTCCAGGAGGCTTCCGATGACCGGCGAAGCGGTGACGAACATCCAGGGCGAGCCATGGCTCTCTCCCCGGGAGAGCGCGGCTCTGGGCAGGGCGGCACGGGCCCGGGCGCACCGCTCCGCCCATGACGCGTTCGAGCCGGCCCCGCGCCGCGCGGACCCGGTGAGCGTCGTCGAAGAGCAGTCGGCGACGCGCGTGCCCGAACTCGTACCGATCCGCTACGGCCGGATGACGGAGTCCCCGTTCCGCTTCTACCGCGGCGCGGCCGCGATCATGGCGCGGGATCTGGCCCGCACCCCCACCTCCGGGCTGCGGGCGCAGTTGTGCGGCGACGCGCACCTGCTCAATTTCCGCCTGCTGGCGTCGCCGGAGCGCAACCTCCTCTTCGACATCAACGACTTCGACGAGACACTGCCCGGCCCCTGGGAGTGGGACGTCAAGAGGCTGGCGACCAGTCTGGTGATCGCGGGGCGGGAGAACGGCTACACGGACGCGGAGCGCGCCGCGATCGTACGGAGTACGGTCCGGTCGTACCGCGAGGAGATGCGCCACCTCGCGGCGCTGCCCCATCTCGCCGTCCGGTACGCGAAGGCCGACGCGGCGCAGATGGAGGCCCTGGCCTCCGGCCGGTTGCGGCAGCGTGGCCGCAAGCAGTTGTCCAAGGCCCTGGCGAAGGCGCGTACCCGGGACAGTCTCCAGGCCTTCGGGAAGCTGACGCGGGTGGTGGACGGGCGGCGGCGGATCGTCCCCGTACCCCCGGTCGTCATGCCGGTGACCGACCTGCTGCCGGGCCGGCAGCGGGCCGAGATCGAGGAGATGATCCGGGACCTCGTCGCGCGGTACGGGAGGACCCTGCGGCCGGACCACCGGCATCTGCTCCAGCAGTTCACCCTGGTCGACGTGGCGCGCAAGGTGGTCGGGGTCGGGAGCGTCGGCACCCGGTGCTGGATCATCCTGCTGGTGGGCCGGGACAGCGGGGACCCCCTGTTCCTCCAGGCGAAGGAGGCCGACGAGTCCGTGCTCGCCCCCTACGCGGGGAAGAGCGAGTTCAGCACACAGGGCGAGCGGGTCGTCACCGGCCAGCGCCTGATGCAGGCGGCCAGCGACATCTTCCTCGGCTGGGAACACGTGCACGCGCCCGACGGCAAGGAACGGGACTTCTACGTACGGCAGTTGCGCGACTGGAAGGGCATCGCGGAGCCGTCGATCATGGTGCCGCGCGGCATGGGCGTCTTCGGCGAACTGTGCGGCGCCACGCTCGCACGCGCCCACGCGCGCTCCGGCGACCGGATCGCCATCGCCGCCTATCTGGGACGCGGGGACGTGTTCGACCAGGCGCTCGTGCGCTTCGCCGAGAGCTACGCCGACCAGAACGAGCGTGATCACCAGGCGCTCGTCGACGCCGTCGCCTCCGGCCGGGTCGCGGCCCAGGCCGCCTGATCCTGATCCGGCGGCCGGCGCGCGGGCCGGGCGGCGCGCGGGCCGGGCGGCGGCCTCGTCCGGCGAGCGCGCCGGGCGCTGCGGGTGTGTCTCACGCACCGGGGCGCGGGGCTCTCCCCGCCAGTCCCCTGACCGGCAGTTCGTCCGCGGGCGATCGCCGGCCCGCCCCGGCGTCCTGGCGTACCGCCGATCCGTACCACCGGGCGAGCGGACCCGAGGTGAGGCCGTGCGCCACGACGCTGAGCAGAACGGTACAGACCACCACCGGCACCACCACCCGGGCGGCGGCGGGCGCGAGCCCCTCGACGGCCAGCAGCCCGAAGATGACGGACGCGAGCCCGCGTGGCCCGAACCAGCCGACGAACAGCACGGTCCTGCGGTCCAGCCCGCTGCCCAGCAGGGCCAGCGCCACCGGCACCATCCGGATCACCGTCAGGCTCAGTACCGCGTAGCAGACGGCCTGCCAGGTCAGATGCTCCAGCGCCGCCGGGAGCATGACGGCCCCGAACATGAGCCAGACCAGCAGGGACAGCACCGACGCCGACTGCTCGACGAACGCGAGCTGCCACTCCGGAGCGCCTTCCCCGTACGCCGTTCCGAACGCCAGCCCGGCGACGAAGGCCGCGACGAACCCGTTGCCGCCGAGCGCGATCGCCGAGGTGTAACAGAGCAGGGCGAGGGCCAGCACGGCGGCTCCCGCGGAACTCTCCACCGTCCAGGACCGGCGCAGCGCGGAGCGCACCAGCAGGCCCGAGACCAGACCGATCGCCGCCCCGTACACCAGGCCGATGAGCAGTTCCACGAGGGCGCCACCGGCCCCCTCATGCCCCGCGCCTCCCCCGGCGGCGGCCAGACCGGCGAGTGACAGGACGACGACGGGGGTGGCGATGCCGTCGTTGAGACCGCTCTCCACATTGATCGTCCGGCGGATCCGGGCGGGAACCACCGGGTTGTTCATCATCGAGGCGCCGAGCGCCGCGTCCGTGGGAGCCAGCGCGGTTCCCAGGTAGAGCGCGGCCCAGCCGGACACACCGGGAACAAGACCGAGCGCCACCAGGGTGCCGAGTCCGATGCACAGCGGCAGCCCGATCAGCAGGAGGCGCGCGTACAGACCGAGGTCCGGGCGCAGCGACCGGAGGGAGAGCCGCGCCGCGTCGGTGAAGAGCACCCAGGTGAGGGTGGTTTCCACCAGTGTCCTGACCGTCGCCGGCGACGGCACGAGCTCCTCCGTGCCGAACCCGTGGTGCAGCAGGAAACCCGCGGCCACGAACACGACGGGGGCGGTGAGTTCGACGCGCGCCACCTTCTGTGCGCACAGGCCCCACGCGAACAGCAGGAGCAGGATGAGGGAGAAGACGGCGTCCACCCGGCCGAGCGTACGGAGCCACGCGCGCGTCGGGTGGGGGGCCGCGCCGGGGACCTCCGCGTGTTCACCCCACGTCCGGCCCGCCGCGCGGCGTTCGGGGACGGGCGCGGGTCGCCACCCGGACGGGTTGTTCCGAGGCCCCGTCCGGGTGCGAGGCGCGGCCGCGGAACGACTCGGTCAGGCCGAGGCCCGTACCACCAGTTCCGGGCGGACCCAGGCGTCCGCGCCGCTCAGTGGCTCCTCGCCCGCGCGCAGCCGGGCCACCTGCTCGACGGCGAGCCGCCCGAGCTGCCGCTTGTCGAGATGCAGGGTGGTCAGGGCGGGTTCCACCAGTTCACCCAGGGAGAGCCCGTCGAACCCCATGACGGCGAGGTCGTCGGGTACGCGCCGGCCGTGCCGCCGGGCGGCGCGCATCGCTCCGACGGCGATCAGATCGTTGAAGCCGAAGACCGCGGTGATCTCGGGCCGTACCTCCAGCAGCCGTTCAAGACCCGCCTCACCGCCCGCGACGCTGTGCTCGGGGCACAGCACGACCCAACTCCGGTCGAGCGCCAGGCCGTGCCGGCGCGCCTCGGCCAGAAAGGCCTCCCGCCGCGGGCCGGGAGCGTCCGGCCGGTCGCCGTCCAGCATGCCGATCCTGCGGTGCCCCGCGCGGACCAGGTGGGCGACGCCCTGCGCCAGCCCGGCGGCCGCGTCGATGCCCACGGCGGCGAACCGGGTCTGCTGGGGCCCGCGCTCCAGCAGTACGAGCGGTACACCGCCGAGGTGCCGGGCGAGGGCGTCGTCCTCGTTCTTGAAGTAGCCCACGACCGCGTCCGTCTGGTGGGACAGTACGTCGAGGGCCTCCCGCTCCCTGGCGTCGTCGGTGCGGGTGTCCCACACCACCACCTGCCAGCCGCGCTGTTCGGCGGCCTCCAGCACACCGGCGGCCACCTCGGGGAAGAACGGGTTCATCAGGTCCGGGATCACCAGACCCGCGGTCACCGCCCCTTTGCGGACGAGGCCCCGCGCGAACCGGCTCGGCCGGTAGTCCAGCAGACGGGCCGTCTCCAGCACCCGTTCCTTCGTGGCCGGGTCGATTTCTCCCTTGTTGTTTACCGCCCGGGAGACCGTCTGTCGTGATACCCCGGCCAGTCGCGCGACATCGTGGATCGTGGCCCGGTGGTGAGGGCCGTCAGGCTCGTCGATCGTGGCTCCCGTTGCTGGTTGTCGGCCCACACGCTGTGCACTGTAGCCGGTCACTACGGCTCCGGCGCCAGGTATGCCGTGGAGGGGGAACGGGGGCGATTCCACGTCGCCGCCGTCCGGTTCCACGGGCATTCACATCTTCGTCGCCCCCGCGGCGAGGTCCCGCAGGAAGTGCCGCGCCCCGATCAGGAAGACGACGATCAGCGGGACGACACTCATCAGCGCCCCCGCCATCACCAGGGCGTAGTCGGTGTTGTAGGCCACGTTGAGGTTGGCGAGGGCGACCTGGAGGGTGAGCCGGTCGGGGTTGACCAGGACCACCAGCGGCCAGATGTAGTCGTTCCAGATCTGGATGAAGGTGAAGATGCCGAGGAACGCCAGCGCGGGCCGGAAGAGGGGCAGCGCGATCTGCGCGTACAGCCGGAAGAAGCCCGCGCCGTCGATCCGTCCGGCGTCGAGGAGTTCGTCGGGCAGCGAGTTCTGCGCGTACTGGCGCATCCAGAAGATGCCGAACGCGTTGGCCGCGCCCGGAATGATCAGCGCCTTCAGTGTGCCGGCCCACCCGAACTCGGCCATGGTGACGAACTGCGGCACCAGTGACAGCTGCGCGGGGATCATGTACGTCGCCATGAGGGCGCCGAAGAGGAACTTCTTGGCCGGGAAGTCGTACTTGGCGAAGGCGAAGGCGGCCAGGGAGTCGAAGAACAGCACCAGGACCGTGCCCGTCACGGCGACCACCACGGTGTTGAACAGCGAGGTGAAGAAGTCGATGCGGTGGATCACCTCCTGCATGTTGTGCAGCAGTTGGGTGCCCGGCACCAATGTGGGCGGATAGCTCAGGATGTCCTGACTGGTGACCGAGGCCATCACCACCAGCCAGTAGAAGGGGAACATCGAGACCAGCACCCCGAGGAGCAGGGCCGCACGGACCCAGATCCGGGCCGCACGGCTGCCGGCGCCGATGGCGAGCCCCGCGTGCGAGGCCGTGGGGTCAGCGGCCATTGCGGGCCCCCTTGCGCAGGGTGAAGCCGCGTCGGTCGTCGCGGTCGGAGCCCGACACCAGCCGCCAGTTGATGACGGCGAAGAGCGCGATGATCGCGAACAGGAGCCAGCCCATCGCGGCCCCGTAACCGAACTGGAGGTCGTTGAAGGACCTCTGCCACAGATAGAGCACGATGGTCATACCTTCCTGGCCGGGACCGCCGGTGGACCCCGGGTCGTCCGAGTAGAAGAGCACTTGGGGCTCGGTGAAAATCTGCAGGCCGTTGATGGTGGACGTGATGACGGCGAACAGGATCACCGGCCGCAACTGCGGGACCACGACACGGAAGAGGACCTGCCGGCTGTTCGCCCCGTCGACCCGGGCGGCCTCGAAGAGTTCGGTGGGAATGGCCTGGATACCGGCGAGGAAGATCAGGGCGTTGTAGCCGACCCACCGCCAGATGATCATGATCGAGACGGCAGCCTTGATGCCGAGGTCCGAGCTCAGCCAGCCGACGCCGTCCACCCCGACCGCCTTGAGCAGCGAGTTGGCCAGGCCGGTCTGGGCGAAGACCGAGCCGAAGACGATGGTCATGGCGACCATCGACGTGACGTTGGGGATGAAGTACGCGACCCGGTAGGCGGCGGAGAAGCGCACCTGCGAATGGAGCAGGAAGGCGAGCCCCAGGGCCAGGAGGAGCATCGGCACCGTGGAGAAGAACCAGATCTCGAAGGTGTTGAGGATCGCGTGCCAGAACACCGGGTCGTGGAGCAGCCAGTCGTACTGCTGCAGCCCGACGAAGCGCATGTCGCCGATGCCGTCCCAGTCCTGGAAGGACAGGTAGAGCGAGAAGAACACGGGGAAGGCCCCGAAGACGGCGAAGAGCAGGTAGTACGGGGAGATGGCGAGGTACGAGGGCAGGTGGCGCCGCCACCGCCCGGGCGGCCCCCCGGCGCGGGCGGGCCGGCCGGCCGCCCCCTTGCCGCTGGGGGCCGCCGGGGCCTCGGGGGCTTCCGCTACGGTGGCCATGTCAGCTCACCCCCCGCTGGGACAGCGCGGTTTCGGCGGCGTTCATGGCATCCCGCCAGGCCTTGTCGGGGTTCTTGCCGAGCGTTTCCACGTTGGTCAGCTCCTGGAAGACGGGGGTGTTGGCGGTCGCCTCGTAGGGGCTGGAGTAGATGACCGGGGCTTTCTCGGCGGCCGGGCCGAAGACGTCCACAGGGATCTGACCGCCGAAGAAGGGATCGGGTTCACGCATCGCCGCCGTGGTGTACACGGACGGGGTCGTGGGGAACAGCGCCATCTCCTGATAGCTCTTCAACTGGTTCTCGGGCCCGAGCATCCACCGGAGGAAGGCGAACGCCCCTTCCGGGTCGCGGCAGTAGCGCGTGACGCCCACGTACGAGCCGCCGTAGTTGGTCGGCCCGCCCGGCATCGCGGTCAGCCGCCAGGAACCGGAGGTCCTCGGCGCCACGTTCTTGAGGCCGTTGATCCCCCACACCGCGTTGAGCAGGGAGGCGACCCGGCCGCCGCTCACGGCCGCGTTGTAGTCGGGCTGGTTGTCCAGGAACCCGGCGCTGAGTCCCTGGCGGTGCGCTTCCACAGCCACGTCCCAGGCGTGTTTGACGTGCTCCTGGTCCCCGATGAACCGGTCGTCGGCGTCGACGAACTGCCGCGGGCTCTGGTACAGGACCATCCGGAAGACGTAGCTGATCTGCGAGACCAGGAAGGGCTTGCCGGGCGCCCTGGCCTTGAGGGTCCGGCCCACCGAGAGGTACTTCTCCCAGGTGGAGGTGGCCTCGGCGACCTCCACCGGCTCGGTGGGCAGACCCGCCTTCCCGAAGAGGTCCGGGCGGTAGTAGAGCGCTGTCGGCCCCGCGTCGAGCGGGAAGCCGATCAGCCGGCCCGTCGGGCTGATGCCGCTCTTCCACTTCCATTCCAGGTACTGGTCCTCGACGGCCTCCGCGCCGAGGTCCCGCAGGTCCAGGAACTCCTGTTCGTCCGGGAAGAACTCGGAGATGCCGGAGTTCACACAGGCCAGATCCGGTACGTAGGCCTGCGCGGCCATGCTGGTGCGCAGCTTCGACTTGTAGTCGCCGGCGATCGGCGAACCCTTCACCTTCAGTCCGGGCACCCCGGGCACCGACCGCGCGGAAGCGGCGAGGAGTTTCTCGCTCAGCGCTCCGTTCCAGTACCAGATGCTGAGACGGTCGGTGCCCGCGGAGGCCGAGCCGTTGCCCGCCCCGCATCCCGGCAGACCCAGCAGGGCGGCGCCCGCGCCCCCCAGGGAGGCCCCCAGCAGACGCCTGCGGGACATCGTTCGGTGTTCCATGGGCTCGCACTCGCTTTCCGGACACGGCTCGGCCGGGGCATGCGCCGGCCCGGCCCGCTGACGGGGTGGGGAAGATCGTGAACAGCGTCGACAACTCGCTACGTCGACGACGCCGACCACGCTGATGAAGCCGGCATTCCGACAACGATGTCAGCGGGTGATTCCAGGGCTCTGGCCGACATCGTCGCGGCGCCGTGAACGTTCACGTGAACGTTGCCGTCGAGTATCGGCGCGGCCGAAAACCACTGTCAAGAGACGTGCACCGGCTGGATGACCGACGTGTTTCCGATGGCGTGCTCCTCACCGCGACACGGCACCGCCGACAGCACCGCCGGGGCCGGGCGGGCAGCCACGGGGGCAACTGGGGCAACCGCGCGGGCCGTCGCGCGGGCTGCCACGCGGGCCGTCGTACGAGCCGTCGTACGGGCCCCGCGCGGGAGCAACTTCCCACCGGTTCTTTGAGGTTAGGGTGTCGCCAGCGATCGACGAGGCGCGTGCGTGCTTCGCCGCCGGCCGCTCCCGCCGAGCGGCCCCATCCGGCGTGAACGCCGGGTTCGCACGGTTGTCGACCCTTCGAGAGGACCCAGCATGGCCCATCCGTTCTCCTTGACGCGCCGCACCGTCTTCAGAGCGGCCGCCGTCGCGGCGGGCGTTGCCGCCGTGCCCACGCTCCTCCCGGCCGTGCCCGCCAAGGCTTCCCGTACGGTCCGCGTACCCGGCATCCGCGCGAAGGCCGTCGTCGGTGCCGCCGCGCGGGCCGTGGAAGCGGACTTTCCCATCGGATACGTGGGCGTGACCTGGAGCGGGCCCCAGCGGGGCGCCGGCATCAGGCTGCTGGAACAGGACGGCAACCGCGGGGCGTGGACGGCGCTCCGGCCGACGTGCGTGGCCGGCGCCGACGCGGACGGCCCCGCGTCGTCGGGGCGCGTCAGCGTGCTGGTTCCGGCCGACGGAGCGGCGGGGTACGAGCTGCGGTTCCCGGACGGGGCCACCGACACGCGCTCCACCGCCATCGACACGGTCAACGGGCCGGCCGTCGAACGCGCCGTCACCAGCACGACGGGGCAGTTCCTCGGCATCGACTACATCACCCGCGCGGGGTGGGGCGCCGACGAATCCCTTCGCTTCAAGGCCGACGGCAGCGAGAACTCGCCGCAGACCTACTACCCGGCACAGACCCTGACGGTGCACCACACGGCGGGCGCCAACGGCGATCCGGATCCGGCGGCCACCATCCGGGCGTACTACCACCTTCACGCGATCGAGAACGACTGGGGCGACATCGGCTACCACTTCCTGATCGACGAAGCGGGCCGTGTCTACGAAGGGCGTTTTTCGGGCACGGACGGAATGCCGGCCCATGACGCCGACGGAAAGATGGTGACCGCCTTCCACGCCGCCGGCTTCAACTCCGGCAACCTCGGCATCGCGCTGCTGGGTACGTTCACCGACCAGTCGCCGACGCCCGAGACCCGGCAGTCGCTCACCAGGCTGCTGACGGCGCTCTCCGACTACCACGGCTTCGATCCCCAGGCCGCCGTCACTTTCGTCAACCCGGTCAACGGCGTGACGAGGGACGTCCAGATGATCAGCGGTCACCGTGACTGGCTCGTCACCGACTGCCCCGGCGCCACGCTGTACGACGGACTGCCCGCCCTGCGCGCGGACGTCGCCTCGGCGCGGCCGGAGAACCGGGCCCGGAAGCTCTGAGACCGGCAGCGTCGGTACCGGTGCCTCCCGCCGGTGAGGGAGGCACCGGCCGGCGTCGTCACGGCGGCCGGTCCCCGGCTGCGCCGCGGTGCGGGATTCCCTCTGTCTAGGGTGGAGTCCATGCCCACCTCAACTCCCGCTCCGCCGCCTTTCCTTGATCCCGAGCTGACCGCCGGGCCGACCGCCGACCCGTACGCCGTGTACGCGCGGCTCCGCGAGGCGGGGCCCGTCCACCGCGTCGCGGGGACGGACGGGCTGCCGGCCTGGCTGGTCACGCGTTACGACGACGTACGCCAGGCCCTCGCCGATCCGCGGCTCTCCCTGGACAAGCGCAACGCGGCGCCCGGCGGCTACCAGGGGCTGGCGCTGCCGCCGGCGCTGGACGCCAACCTGCTGAACATGGACCCGCCCGACCACACCCGGATCCGGCGTCTCGTGTCCCAGGCGTTCACCCCGCGGCGTATCGCCCTCCTGCGCGAACCCGTCAGGAAGACGGCCGACCTGCTGCTGGACGCCATCGCACCGCACGGCCACGCCGACCTGATCGCCTCCTACGCCGCGCCGCTGCCGATCACCGTGATCTGCGATCTGCTGGGCGTGGCCCCGCACCACCGGCAGGACTTCAGGTCCTGGACCGATGCCCTGGTGGCCCCCGACCCCGCGCGACCGGACCGGGCCAAGGGAGCCGTCCGGTCCATGCTGGCCTTCTTCACCCGGCTCATCGCCGACAAGCGCGCCGCCCCCGCCGACGACCTGGTCTCCGGCCTGATCGCCGTACGCGACCACGAGGACCGGCTGAGCGAGGACGAGCTGATGTCCCTGGTCTTCCTCATCCTCTTCGCCGGGTACGAGAACACGGTCCATCTGATCGGCAACGCCACCCTGGCCCTGCTCAGCCACCCCGGCCAACTGGCCGCGCTCCGCGCCGACCCCGGCCAGCTGAGCGGCGCGGTCGAGGAGCTGGCCCGCTACGACGGGCCCGCGCCCCTGGCCATCCGCCGGTTCCCCACCGAGGACATCACCATCGGCGGGGTCGGCATTCCGGCCGGTGAGACCGTCCTGCTGTCGCTGGCCTCCGCGCACCGCGACCCGCACCGCTACGCCGAACCCGACCGCCTCGACATCGGCCGCGACGCCACCGGCCACCTCGCCCTCGGTCACGGCATCCACTACTGCCTCGGCGCGCCCCTGGCCCGCATGGAGACCGAGATCGCCCTCGCCGCGCTCCTCGACCGCTTCCCCGGGCTCGCCCTCGGCACCCCGCCGGAGGGCCTGCGGTGGCGGCCGTCGCTGCGCGCCCGCGGCCTGCTCGCACTGCCGGTCACTTACTGACCGGTGGTCAGCTCTCGCGGGTCGTAGAACCGGCGTTCCACCACGGCTCGGGCGCGCCGGGTGGTGCGGCGGTAGTCCTCCACCATCTCGCCGGCGTGGCCAGGGCCGTAGCCCAGGTAGCGGCCCACCGCGGCCAGTTCACGGACGTCCGTCGGGAAGGTGTCGCCGGGGGCGGCCGCGGACCAGCATGACGGCGTTGCGGACCCGGCTGGCCAGCACCCACGCCTCGTCGAGGGTCCCGGCGTCCTCGGTGGGGATCAGTCCGGCGGCGTGGGCGGCGGCCAGGGTCTCGCGCGTGCGGGTGGTGCGCAGACCGGGCTCGGCCCAGCCGTGGCGCATCTGGAGCAGCTGGACGGTCCACTCGACATCGCAGAGGCCGCCCCGGCCGAGCTTGGTGTGGGCGGTGGGGTCGGCGCCGCGCGGCAGCCGCTCGGACTCCATGCGGGCCTTGAGCCGCCGGATCTCGCGGACCGCGTCCTCGCCCAGGCCCCGGTGCGGATAGCGCAGCGGATCGATCAGCTCGATGAAGCGCGCGCCGAGACCGGGGTCGCCCGCGACCGGTTCGGCGCGCAGCAGCGCCTGGCTCTCCCAGACCTGCGCCCAACGGCGGTAGTAGGCGACGTACGAGGCGAGGGGTGGAGCCATGCGCGCCGCCTCCCTGCCCGGCCGGCATTTCCGCGCCGGCATGGTCAGGGCCCGCCGACGAGCCCAAGTGAACGCCCTTGCGATGCCGACCCGGATCATTCCTCAAGACATTGATTATTTACTGGTTCTCACGACTGGTACTCACGCCGCACCGACCAGAACGCGTCGAGCCGTCACGGAATCCTCTTATCCCCTTCTCGCCTTATACCGGACGGGCCGGGCGGCTGCATTTCGACAGGACCGGCACGCACTTTTTCGTTACCCGTACCAGGCGAAACGCCAGAATCCGGCGGTAAAAACGTAAGAGGCGTCGTCGACGCAGGTCAAGGCGGAGGCGATAAAACGTTGACCAATGCATTGATGCGCGAATGAGGGCAAAGCGGATTCACATGACGCCGCGTCCGCGAAGTTTTGGACAATGCTTTTCTTAGCGAGCCCCTTCGCCTCCCAGACACCCTCCTGCGGCTCTTTTGATCAATGTTCGCCAAACATTTGTCCGCGTTTTGAACGCGTCGGCAGAGAACGCGAGGGCGCCGTCACAGCGTCATCGTCAGCACGGCGCCACTGGACCCCGTGGTTCCAGGCGGACCACGATGCCTTTGGATGTCGGCGTGTTGCTGGTGTCGGCCACACTGTCCAGAGGTACGAGGACGTTGGCCTCCGGGTAGTAGGCGGCGGCGCATCCGGGGGTCGTGGGATAGGAGACGAGCCGGAAGTCCTCGGCACGTCGTTCGGTGCCGTCCCGCCCGACACCGACCACATCCACCTGGGCGCCGTCCTTCAGCCCGAGGGCGCGCAGGTCGGCGGGGTGGACGAGCACGATCCGGCGGGATCCGTGGATGCCCCGGTACCGGTCATCGGTCGTGTAGGGCACGGTGTTCCACTGGTCGTGGGAGCGTAGCGTCTGGAGCAGGAGATGCCCTTCCGGGGCGCTCAGCGCCTCGAATGCGTTGCGGGAGAACAGTGCTCTGCCGCCGGGGGTGGGGAAAACGCCCTCGTTCACGGGGTTGGGCAGCGCGAAGCCGCCCGGCTTGCGCACCCGTGTGTTGAAGTTCTCGAAGCCGGGCACGACCCGCGCGATGCGGTCCCTGATGTTGCCGTAGTCCGCCTCGAAGTCTTCCCAGGGGACGGACACCTTGTCGCCGAGGGTCCGGCGGGCCAGCCTGCTGAGGATCGCGACCTCGCTGAGCAGGTGACTCGACGCCGGGGCCAGGTGCCCGGACGAGGCGTGCACCTGGCTCATGGAGTCCTCGACGGTGATGAACTGCTCTTCGCCGTTCTGACAGTCCCTTTCGCTGCGGCCGAGGGTCGGGAGGATCAGGGCGGTGTCGCCGCAGACGGTGTGGGAGCGGTTCAGTTTGGTGGAGATGTGCGCGGTGAGGCGGCACCCGCGCATCGCCTTCTCGGTGAGGTCGCTGTCGGGGGCGGCCCGTACGAAATTGCCCGCGAGACCGAGAAAGACCCTGGCCCGGCCCGCCAGCATCGCCCGGATGGAGGCAACCGTGTCCAGCCCGTGGTGGGCGGGCGGGGTGAAGGCGAACTCGCGTGCCAGTGCGTCCAGGAACTCCTTGGGCATCTGCTCCCAGATCCCCATGGTCCGGTCGCCCTGGACATTGCTGTGCCCGCGTACGGGGCAGACGCCGGCGCCGGGCCGGCCGATGTTCCCCCGCAGGAGCTGGAAGTTCACCAGTTCGCGGATGGTGGGGACCCCGTGCTTCTGCTGGGTGAGTCCCATGGCCCAGCAGACGACGATCCGCTCGCTGACCAGGACCCGGTCCCGCAGTTCCTCGATCTGGTCCCGCGTCAGACCGGTGGCGGCCAGGACGTCCGGCCAGGAGACGGTGGCGCGAAGGTGGGCGGCGAACTCCTCGAACCCGCTGGTGTGCCGGTCGATGAACTCCCGGTTCAGCGCCGTCCCCGGCGCGGCGTCCTCGGCCTCCAGCAGGAGCAGGTTCAGCGCCTGGAAGAGGGCGAGGTCGCCACCCAGCCGGATCTGCAGGAACTGGTCGGCGATGGTGGTACCCCGGCCGACCACCCCGCGCGGCTTCTGCGGGTTCTTGAAGCGCATGAGGCCCGCTTCGGGGAGTGGGTTGACAGCGACGATCCGGCCGCCCCCGCGCTTGGTCTCCTCCAGTGCGGAGAGCATCCGCGGGTGGTTGCTTCCCGGGTTCTGCCCCACGATGAGCACCAGGTCGGCGTGGTGGATGTCCAGCAGGCTCACATCGCCCTTGCCGATGCCCAGCGTCTCGTGCAGGGCCGCGCCGCTCGACTCGTGGCACATGTTGGAGCAGTCGGGGAGGTTGTTGGTCCCCAGGGCCCGGGCGAAGAGCTGGAGAACGAAGGCGGGCTCGTTGCCGGCCCGGCCCGAGGTGTAGAAGATCGCCTCGTCCGGGGAGTCCATGGCCTGCAGCTCGTCGGCGATCAGACCCAGGGCGTCGTGCCAGTTGATCGGCTCGTAGTGATCCGCGCCCGGCCGTTTCACCATGGGATGGGTGAGCCGGCCCTGCTGGTTCAGCCACCGGTCCGAGGCCCGCCCCAGTTCGGAGACCGAATGCCGCCGGAAGAAGTCCGGAGTGACGCGCCGCGTGGTGGCTTCGTCGTTGGCGTGCTTGGCTCCGTTCTCGCAGTACTCGTTCCTGTGGCGTTCGCCCGGCGCGGGGTCCGGCCAGGCGCAGCCCGGGCAGTCGAAGCCCTTGGTCTGGTTGATGTCGAGCAGGTTCAGTGCCGTACGGCGCGCCGTTGTCTCACCCAGGGAGTACTCGACCGCGTGCACCACCGCCGGGACTCCGGCCGCCCACTTCTTCGGCGGGGTGATCTTCGCCTGCTCGCCGCCCGGGTCACCGTTCGATGGTTCTCGCACCGCCACAACCTTCCGCCTCGGGTCTTCACGTCGTACGGGCTGCTTCAGCCGGTCGGCCAGTTCGGCACGTGCGGCGGCGGGCGGTCCGAGTCCGGTTCCACATGCCCACCGCTGATCGTTCCCCGCCACCGCCCGGTCTCCCGGCCCTGGCCCTCGATGTACTCCTTGAACCGCCGGAGATCCGCGCGCACCTGCCTGCGGACCAGGCCCAGGGCGTCCGCGGCACGCTCGGCGGCGCCGCGCGGAGTGAAACCGATACGGAGGGTGACCCGGCAGCGGTTGTCGCCCAGTGACCGGAAACGCACCGATCCGGTCAGGCGGGGCTCGCCCACCGTGCGCCACTCCACCCGGTCGTCGGGGCGCTGCTCGGTGATCTCCGCGTCGAACTCGCGGGACACGCCGCCGAATCCGGTCACCCAGTGCGTCACGGAGGAGTTCGACCGTTCCACTCGGCGCACTCCGCTCATGAACTGGGGAAAGCACTCGAATTGGGTCCACTGGTTGTAGGCCGTTTGGACCGGCACGTCGACGTCGACCGCGCCTTCGATGACGCTCATGGTTGCCCTGCCTCTCCGCGGCGGCACCGGTGCCGCCGCACCCGGCCGTGGTGCCACGCCACTGGGTGCCCGTTCCGCGCGATTCCAATCCGGGCGATGTCGTACGAAACCACTGTGGCTCGGGTGAGAGGCCGCCGCCTGTCAGCGGCCGGGGGCCTTGCGCGGTCGCCGTGTCCATCGAGGCGGCTCTCGATGCCGGTCCCCCGGGAAACGCCGGAAGGCGGTACCGGATTTCTCCGGTACCGCCTGCGACCTGCTCGCGCGTAGTCGTTCTCCCGGTGCACCTGCCGCTGAGCCTCATCGAGGCCGTGATCGAGGCAACGCCATCCTGCCCGTCGTCGGGCAGGGCCGCCGAGGCCGACCTCCCCTCGCGCACCGTCCTGACCGCGCTCCCGGGTGTCAGCGGCCGCTGGAGGCTCCGGCATAGGGGAGCAGGGCCATCTCGCGGGCGTTCTTGATGGCGGCGGCAAGCTTGCGCTGCTGCCGGGCGGTGACGCGAGTGACGCGGCGGCTGCGGATCTTGCCCCGTTCGGAGATGAACTTGCGCAGCAGATCGGTGTCCTTGTAGTCGATGTACGTGATCCTGGCCGCGTCGAGCGGGTTGGGGCGGGACTTGGCTGGCTTGCGGATTTCCGGGCGGCGGGCCATGAGTGTTGCTCCTTGGGTACGGGGAGTTGTCGGCGGGGTCAGGCGGGGTCGAGGAGGGCGTCGAAGGCCGCGGGGAGGTGCTGCCACGCCTCGCGTCCGGCGGCGTACTCGGCGTCCGTCAGCAGGCAGGACTCAAGGAGCTGTTCGAGCCCTTCGCGTTCCAGTCCGGGGGAGGTGAAGACGAGGTGCTGGCAGCAGTCGCCGTGTTCGGGGTGCCAGTCCAGTGATGCGGCCGCCTGCCGCATGGGCGGGATCATCTCCCAGGCCGCGTCGGGCAGAGAGGCCAGCCACGGGCCGACGTTCTCCACGCACAGGGCGCCGCCCGCGGCGTCCCAGGCGAGCAGGGTGTCGGGGCGGTCGGCGAGCCAGAACCGGCCGCGGCTGCGTGCGGCCGCGCAGCACAGGTCCTCCAATGCCTCGTAGAGGCGCCCAGGGTGGAAGGGCCGGCGGCGGCGCCAGACGAGCGTGGTCACCCCGGCCTCGTCGGCGTCCTGGGGCAGCAGCGCGCACGCCGGATGCTGGGCGGCGGCGGCCGTCTCGACGTCGAAGCCGGCGAAGGCGACCTCGGCGAGTTCAGCGAGTCCGCCGGAGTGCGCTGCCACCTGGCGGGCGGTGGGGTGCAGTTGCCTGAGGAGCGCGCGGTCCTCGCTGTCCGCCTCCTCGTTGTCGACCAGGGCGAGGACCGGCGCGTATTCCAGCTGGCGGGCCCAGGTGTCACCGACGGTACGCTGATCGGTCGGCGCGGCCCCCAGGCCGGCTTCGGCCAGGTCGTCGCCGTTGGCCAGGTACGGCAGCACGAGCGCGGGATCCACGGCGGTGATCACGCCGGTGAGGACCAGGCCGGCGTCCCCGTGAGCCGCGACGACTTCCGCCATCCCCTTCGGCTCGACCGAGTCCCACAGTTCGACGACGGCGAGCCGGGTCGAGCCACTGCCGGCCAGCCGCTCCAGCTCGGGGACGAGGTCCTCGCGCAGCGCGCAGCACGCGCAGTCGTTGACCAGCGGAGTCTCACCGTCCGAGAGGTGTCCGGAAGCGTCGCGGATCAGGCGGCGTACGGTTCCGCCGCCCGCGCCGGTCAGGTCGTGATGCAGGGCGACGCTGCCGGGGACGGACCGCAGGAGCAGGTCGACGACCTGTCTGCGGGCGTCCGCGTGGAGCCCGGCGACGATGACGACGGGCAGTCGGGGGTCCTGCGCCATCACCGGGTCCCGTAGCGGCGCTCGAAGCGTTCGACGCGGCCGGCGGTGTCCAGGACGCGGGCGGTGCCGGTGTAGAAGGGATGGCTCACCGAGGAGATCTCGACATCGACGACCGGGTAGGTGTGGCCGTCCTCCCACTCGATCGTCCTGTCGCTGGTCATCGTGGATCGGGTGAGGAAAGCGTGGTTCGAGGCGGAGTCACGGAAGACGACGGGGGCATAGACGGGGTGGATGCCGGGCTTCATGGCTGAGGCGGGCCTTTCGAGGACAGGGCGTGGGGTGGCGGAGCGTTTCAGCGCTCTTCACGGAAGTCGACATGACGACGGACGACGGGGTCGTACTTGCGCAGCACCATCCGGTCGGGGTCGTTGCGCCGGTTCTTACGGGTGACGTAGGTGAAGCCGGTGCCCGCGGTGGAGCGCAGCTTGACGACCGGGCGGAGTTCGTTGCGTGCCATGAGGCTAGTATATGGGAATGATTTCCATTACCAATAGGTAGTGGTCGCAGAGAGAGGCAGGTAACACCCATGTCCGCCCACTGCCAACTGACCGGTGCCAAACCGGGCTTCGGCAACAAGATCTCCCACTCCCACCGGCGCACCTCGCGCCGCTTCGACCCGAACATCCAGCACAAGCGCTACCGGCTCCCCGGCGAGGGCCGCACTGTCCGCCTGACCCTGAGCGCCAAGGCGATCAAGACGGTGGACGTGATCGGCATCGAGGCGGCCGTGGCACGGATCCGGGCACGCGGGGGGAAGGTCTGATGGCGAAGAAGAGCAAGATCGCGCAGAACGAGAAGCGCAAGGAGATCGTCGAGCGGTACGCCGCCCGGCGGGCCGAGCTCAAGGAGATCATCCGCCGCCCCTCGTCGACCGGGGACGAACGCCGGGCCGCACTGGCGGAGCTGCGCCGGCAGCCGCGCAACGCCGGCGCCACCCGCGTACGCAACCGCGACAGTGTGGACGGCCGCCCCCGCGGCTACCTGCGCAAGTTCGGCCTCTCCAGGGTCCGCGCCCGGGAGCAGGCACACGCCGGCTTCCTGCCCGGGGTGACCAGGTCCTCCTGGTAACCGCTGCCCGCTGACACAAAGGCCACGGCCGCGCCCCGCCGCCGCGCATCGGCCGGCGTCTCGCGCCGCGCGGGGCCGACCGTGGCGGCGAAGACCGGTGCGGACAGGAGCAGGCGGCGGCTCGAACACGCTCGACCAAAGGGTTGTCCACGCTCTAGGCTGGGCGGTGCAGCTGGTTCGCCCTGCCCTCCAGGTAGACGCGTCGCAAGAGGGAACCTGGTGGGAATCCGGGACTGCCCCGCAGCGGTGAGTGGGAACGACCACCGTCATACGCACTGGATCCGACGTACCGGGTCTGGGAAGCGACGGCCAGTAGGTGTCTTCCGCAGGAAGGCGTGCCCGCGAGTCCGAAGACCTGCCCGTTGCCCGTGTACGAACCATTCGTGCGCGGAGATCCCGGTGACCTCGTGGGCGGGTCGGCGTACATATCAGGCGGATGACCGCGCTGTGCCGCGCGAGGTCGGGTCCGTCCGGTTCGTCACCCCTTCGCGCTCGCGTCCCGTCCCGGGATTCCAGGGAGATATCTCGCGAAGGAGATTTCCGTGACAACGAAGTCCGCAGCCGCGGCAGCACGGGCCACCGTGTACGGCTACCCCCGCCAGGGTCCGAACCGGGAACTCAAGAGGGCGATCGAGGCCTACTGGAAGGGCCGTGTCCCCGCCGACGCCCTCCGCTCCGCCGCCGCCGACCTGCGCGTCCGCAGCTGGCGGCAGCTCGCCGACGCCGGCATCACCGAGGTCCCGACCGGCGACTTCTCGTACTACGACCATGTCCTGGACACCACCGTCATGGTCGGTGCGATCCCCGCGCGCCACCGTGCCGCAGTGTCCGTCGATCCGCTGGACGGCTACTTCGCCATGGCCCGCGGCACTCAGGACGTCGCACCACTGGAGATGACCAAGTGGTTCGACACCAACTACCACTACCTGGTGCCCGAGCTGGGCCCGGACACGGTCTTCACGGCTGACTCGACCAAGCAGGTCGCCGAGTTGAAAGAAGCCCTCGCCCTCGGGCTGAGCGCCCGGCCGGTACTGGTCGGCCCGGTCACCTACCTGCTGCTCGCCAAGCCCGCCCCCGCCGTGCCCGCGGACTTCGAGCCGCTCACCCTGCTGGACCGGCTGCTCCCCGTGTACGCGGAAGTCCTCGCCGACCTGCGCGCGGCAGGCGCGGAGTGGGTGCAGTTGGACGAGCCCGCCCTGGTCCAGGACCGCACCCCGGCCGACCTGAACGCCGCCGCCCACGCCTACCGCGACCTCGGTGCCCGCACCGACCGGCCCAAGCTCCTGGTCGCCTCCTACTTCGACCGGCTCGGCGAGGCTCTGCCCGTCCTCGCCAAGGCGCCGGTCGACGGACTCGCCCTGGACTTCACCGATGCCGCAGCCGCCAACCTCGACGATCTCGCCGCCGTGGGCGGACTGTCCGGCAAGCGCCTGATCGCCGGTGTCGTCAATGGCCGCAACATCTGGATCAACGACCTGGCCAAGTCCCTCGCCACCCTCGGCACCCTGCTCGGACTGGCCGACCGGGTCGATGTGGCCGCCTCCTGCTCCCTCCTGCACGTCCCCCTCGACACGTCCGCCGAACGGGACATCGATCCGCAGATCCTGCGCTGGCTCGCCTTCGCCCGACAGAAGACCGCCGAGACCGTCACCCTCGCCAGGGGCCTGGCGCACGGGACCGACGCGATCGCGGGCGAGCTGGCCGCGAATCGCGCCGACCTCGCCTCCCGCTCGAACTCTCCCCTCACCCACGACCCGGCCGTCCGCATCCGCACCGCCGCCGTCACGGACACCGACACCCGCCGCTCCCAGCCGTACGCCGAGCGGGCCACCGCCCAGCGCTCCCACCTCGGCCTGCCGCTGCTGCCGACCACCACCATCGGCTCCTTCCCTCAGACCGGCGAACTGCGCACGGCCCGCGCCGACCTGCGCGCCGGACGCATCGACACAGCCGGTTACGAGGAGCGCATCCGCGCCGAGATCGACGAGGTCGTGTCCTTCCAGGAGGAGACCGGGATCGACGTCCTGGTGCACGGCGAGCCCGAGCGCAACGACATGGTGCAGTACTTCGCCGAACAGCTCACCGGTTACCTCGCCACCCAGCACGGCTGGGTGCAGTCCTACGGCACCCGGTACGTGCGTCCACCGATCCTCGCCGGGGACATCTCCCGCCCCGAGCCGATGACCGTACGCTGGACGGCATACGCCCAGTCCCTCACCTCACGCCCGGTCAAGGGCATGCTCACCGGCCCGGTCACCATGCTCGCCTGGTCCTTCGTCCGCGACGACCAGCCCCTCGGCGACACCGCACGCCAAGTCGCCCTGGCCCTGCGTGACGAGGTGAACGACCTCGAAGCGGGCGGCACTTCGGTGATCCAGGTGGACGAGCCGGCGCTGCGCGAGACCCTGCCGCTGCGGGCCGCCGACCGTCCGGCGTATCTGAGCTGGGCCACCGAGGCGTTCCGGCTCAGCACCAGCGGAGTACGGCCGGGCACGCAGATCCACACGCACATGTGCTACGCCGAGTTCGGCGACATCGTGCAGGCGATCGACGATCTCGACGCCGACGTCATCAGCCTGGAGGCCGCCCGCTCGCACATGCAGGTCGCCCGTGAACTGGCATCGCACGGCTATGCGCGCGAGGCCGGACCCGGCGTGTACGACATCCACTCCCCGCGCGTGCCCAGCGCGCGGGAAGCCGCTGATCTGCTGCGGGCCGGCCTCAAGGCCATCCCCGCCGAAAGGCTGTGGGTCAACCCCGACTGCGGGCTGAAGACCCGTGGCTGGCCCGAGACCCGCGCGTCCCTGGAGAACCTGGTCACCGCCGCCCGCGCGGTCCGCGAGGAACTCACCACGTCCTGACCGAAAGCCCGGTCGGCCGGGGGAGGAAGCACCCGCTTTCCTCCCCCGGCCCCAAGCCGCGGGCAGCCGGACAGCCCCGCTGGACCTTGTGGTCCCCAACTGGTCCCCAAGCGTGAGGCGAACGAGCCCCGCCGCAACGAACCATGAAGCACGACTACAGACCTCGCCCCATACGCTCCGAGACGGGTTGACGGCATCGCTCCTGTGGGCACGGGGTCGCACGGCACCTATGGCTCCTGAACCGAATACGCCCAACCCTCCGCGAGGGCAGGACACATTCGACTTACCCGCCCAATGGTTTTTTGCCGACGTGTCCGGAAGGTGTGAAGTCGGGTTCCGCTCACCTGTCTCTGTTCGGTAGAACGGCTTCAAGAAACACATCGAGACTTCGAAGGTCCGGCAGAACGGCATCGGCCCCCGCGCTCCTCAGTACGCTCTTGCCACTCCTCCCCGTCGCTACTGCGACGATGCGTACCCCGTTGGCGCCACCACCCGCTATGTCGGCCGGCGTATCGCCGATGAGTACTGCGTCAGCCGCTGGGCAGCCCGCTCGTTCGAGTGACAGCCGGACCAGGTCGGCACGGTCCTCTGCGTCCTCGCCGTACGCGCCGATGCTCCAGACGATGTGACGGTCGAGGCCAAAAACACTGAGCTTGATCTCTCCCGCCGACCGAATGTTGCCCGTGACCACGGTCTGGGTGACGCCTGCTGACGCGAGCGCGTCCAGTGCACCAGTCGCGCCGGGGAGAGCATGGCCACGTTCACGCAACTCGGCAGAGTGAGCGAGATGCTCCTCAGCGAGCGCCTGGGCGAATCGCTCAAATTCCGCCCGATCAGTCGTAAGACCGTGGAGCTTCGCGGTCTCCCGGAAGATGACTGGCTCGGTGATGCCGTCGATGGCCGCCTGCTCACGCATCGGTATGCCGGTCGTTCGCTCGAACGCGGCGGCGGACAGTTCCCGCCCCACGCCACGTGTCGAGATGAGCGTGTGATCAATATCCCACAGCACCAGCCGCGCCATCCGTCCTCCAACTGCTTGGGCTCGCTCGCTACAAGCTCTCACACGTTCGAGGGGGCACCATGTGGCCACCGTTCAAAACGAGCCCTACCCTGGCGTCACTGCTCAGCCATCGAAAGGGCGGGTATGGAGCCTCCACACACCCGGCTCGGCGATCGGGTCAAGCGCTACCGGAGAGCAACCGGCCGCAGTCAACCGGTCATCGCAGGGCTGTGCGGCATCTCCGAGCGCTATTTGTCCCTGATCGAGGGCAACAAGAAGGTACCTTCCGTCGACGTTCTGTCTCGTCTCGCTGCCGAGCTGGGAGTGCCGATCGGTGCCCTGCTCAACGACATCGTCACTACCGGGTCGACCGAGCCGACCGTGCCGAATGGAGCCGTGCCCGACGTCGCCCGTGCCCTCATCGGTTACGGCAGACCCATCAGCAAGAAAACACCGGCGGTACCAGTGGTTGATCTGCGCGAAAGAGTGGCGGTGTAAGCGGCGACGTCCTCGGCAACCTTGGTGCGGACGTCGCGTGCAATTTTCCTGCCGTCGGTGATTGTCGTCATGGTGGAGCCGCCTTTCTGCGAGGTTCCGGTCAGGCGACGACGATGGTGTGGTTGCCGTTGCGGATCACGCGGTCCTGGCTGAGACCCTCGCCGTTCGCGGCTGATGACAGCATTCTTACCGGCACCCCAACCAGGGACAGCCCCTCAAACGCACGAAACAGGCCGCCAGCCCGACGGCCGCGACCCTGCCCCGACGTGCTCGGCCCGCTATCGGGCGAGGGTGATACCGACCGGCGCGTTGGCGCAGCCGACGGCGATCGCCGCACACTCCCCGGAGAACCGGTGCCGGACAGCTCTGCCCGGGAACCCGCCGTGTGGGAGCGGCGGTGTCGGGGCAGCGGTCCCAGACGCGGACGCGGGGCCGGCGGGGCGGATCGGCTGATCCCGCCCGTGGGGCGAGCTGGACCCGCGGCCTCTGGGTCAGGGCATGGTGATGACGGTCTTGCCGCGGGAGTGGCCCGCCTCTACATGGCCCATGGCCTCGGCCGTCTCGGCCAGCGAGTGGGTCCGGCCGACCACGGGAGTGACCTTCCCGGCCTCGATGAGCGCGGTCACGGCGAGGAGATCTTCCCGGGCCGGACCACCCGGGGTCGCCGGGGCGATCGGACGCAGGGTGTGCCGGGTGACGGCGTTGACTGCGGCCACTCTCAGCATGGAGCCGATGGCCCCGAACACCCGGCCGGGCGAGCCGCCGCCGTTGGCCACCAGGATTCCGGTCGGGGTGAGCGCCCGGCGCAGCCGGCTCGGCGACAGATTCCCCACGTTGTCCAGGATCACGTCGTAGCGAGCCAGGCGCCCGGTGAAATCCCCGCGGGCGTAGTCGATGACGTGCGCGGCGCCCAGCGAGCGCACCATCTCGACACTGCCTGCGCTGCACACCCCGGTGACCTCCGCGTCCAGGGCCGCCGCGATCTGTACGGCGAAGGTGCCCACACCACCGCCCGCCCCGTTGACCAGCACCCGCTGCCCCGCCGCGACCTGGCCCACCGTCCGGATGCCGCGCAGGGCGGTCACCGCTCCCATCGGCACGGCCGCCGCCTGCTCGAAGGAGAGACGCTCGGGCTTGCGGACCAGCAACTCCGCCTCCGCACAAGCGTATTCGGCGAAAGCTCCCGTACAGAAGCCCAGCACCGGGGTCCCGGGCCTGAGCCCTCCCGCATCGGCGCCGACCGCCTCCACCACCCCGGCCGCGTCGATGCCGGCCACGCGGTGCTTCGGACGCCTCAGCCCCATACCGCCCAGCAGCCGCGCCGCGTACGGATCGCCGCGCATCATGTGCCAGTCGTACGGGTTGAGCGCGGCGGCGCGCACCCGGACCAGCACCTGGCCGCCCCCGGGCCGAGGCCGGTCGACGTCCCGTAGCCGCAGCACGTCCGGCGGCCCGAACCGCTCCTGGAGCACTGCCTTCATCCCCTGCCCCCGTATCCTCTGGTTCCGTCATGAACAGCGCATGTCCGGCGTACGGATGAGGGCAACGTAGGCGTGCGCGGTGGAGCCGTCAATGGCCACCGGCCGCGTCTTCCGAGCCAGGAATTCTGTTCGGACGCACGCGGTGGGCGGCCCATGGAAAACCCGTCAGGCGGCTCCGGCGTGGAGAACCCGCCCGGCGGGGCTGCGGGTATGGAGCCGGGCGGCCGGTGCGGTCGGCGCCGCTCCGCCACGGAGCACGGCCGGGGCCGCGAACCAGCTGCCCGGGGAGCCACCACGACCGCGCCGAACTGCGCGAACAGACCGATCGCGATCGGGATCCCGACCCCGATCGCGCCCATGGAGGGCTGCCGTTCGACGACG
Source organism: Streptomyces sp. NPDC059255 (assembly GCF_042752355.1). Lineage (NCBI taxonomy): Bacteria > Bacillati > Actinomycetota > Actinomycetes > Kitasatosporales > Streptomycetaceae > Streptomyces > Streptomyces sp. NPDC059255. The sequence continues at coordinate 282,447 of NZ_JBHYZP010000001.1, read as the reverse complement.
CGGAGCTCGCTCGACGACCTGGCCGGGGATGCCGGACATGCTCGTGAAGCACGTGGACGACCAGACCGCTTCCGCCGGTTGATCTCACGGAGAGGATCGGCTTGGCGGAGACACATCCGCAGAAGGGAGGACAGCCGACAGCCCGGATCGACCGGCACGACCCGCCCCTGACGACCATCGGCATGGACACCGCCGAAGAACCGCGGCGCCGTCGCTCCGGGCGCCTGGTGGAGATCCGCTGATCGAGAGCGAGTTGACCTCAAGGTCACTTGAGGTTCTAGGTTCCTTCCATGAGTATGGAGAGCACAGCCTGGACGCAGTTGCAGAACGTCATGAACGCCCGGCCCGAGCGTCGGCCCTTCGCCCGTGCCACCCTCCGCGGAATCGCCGGTTTCGCCCGGCCGCACCGCCGCCGCATCATCCAGTTCGTCCTGCTCGGTGTCGCCACCGCGCTGCTCGCGGTGGCGACACCCGTCCTCGCGGGCCGTGTCGTCGACGCGATCGTGTCCGGCGGTGACCAACGGCTCGTGGTCCGGCTCGCGTTGCTGATCGCGTTCATCGCCGTCGTCGAAGCGGGTCTGGGCCTTCTCGGCCGCCGGCTCTCCGCCACCCTCGGTGAGGGGCTGATCCTGGATCTGCGGATCGCGGTCTTCGACCACGTCCAGCGCATGCCTGTCGCCTTCTTCACCCGTACCCGTACCGGCGCCCTGGTCAGCCGGCTCAACAACGATGTGATCGGCGCGCAGCGCGCCTTCAGCAACACGCTCTCCGGTGTCGTCAGCAATGTGGTGACGCTGCTGCTGACCCTCGCCGTCATGCTCACGCTCTCCTGGCAGATCACGCTCCTCGCGCTCATCCTGCTGCCCGTGTTCGTGGTGCCCGCGCGCCGGATGGGCACCCGTATGGCGAGGCTCCAGCGGGAGGCCGCCGACCTCAACGCGGCGATGGGCAACCGGATGACCGAGCGGTTCTCGGCACCGGGCGCCACCCTGATCAAGCTGTTCGGGCGGCCCGACGACGAGTCCGCCGAGTTCGCGGCGCGGGCCCGCAGGGTGCGGGACATCGGGGTCCGTACGGCCATGGCGCAGTCCACGTTCATCACCGCCCTGACCCTCGTCTCCGCGCTGGCCCTGGCACTCGTCTACGGGCTCGGCGGCTCCTACGCCCTGCGCGGCAGCCTCGACCCCGGCGCCGTGGTCGCGCTCTCCCTGCTTCTGGTCCGCCTGTACGCGCCGCTGACCGCGCTCGCCGGCGCGCGTGTCGAGGTGATGAGCGCCCTCGTCAGCTTCGAGCGGGTCTTCGAAGTCCTCGGCCTCCAGCCCCTCATCGCGGAGCGGCCCGACGCGCGGCGGGTTCCCGACGGGCCGGTCTCCGTCGAGTTCGACTCCGTACACTTCGGCTACCCCTCCGCCGACAAGGTCTCCCTCGCCTCGCTGGAAGAGGTCGCCTCGCTCGACACCCGCAGCGGCGCCGAGGTGCTGCACGGGATCTCGTTCCGCGCCGAGCCCGGCCGGACGGTCGCCCTCGTGGGCTCGTCCGGCGCGGGCAAGTCGACCATCGCGCAACTCCTCCCGCGCCTGTACGACACCGACGCGGGCGCCGTCCGTATCGGCGGTGTCGACGTACGCGACCTGTCCGCCGATTCACTCCGCGCCACGCTCGGCATGGTCACCCAGGACGGTCATCTCTTCCACGAGTCCGTACGCGCCAACCTGCTGCTCGCCCGGCCCGGGGCCACCGACGACGAGCTGTGGGACGTGCTGCGCCGGGCCCGCCTCGACGGTCTCGTCCGGTCGCTGCCCGATGGGCTCGCGACCGTCGTCGGTGAGCGCGGCTACCGGCTCTCCGGCGGCGAACGCCAGCGCATGACCATCGCCCGGCTGCTGCTCGCCCGCCAGCGTGTCGTGATCCTCGACGAGGCGACCGCGCATCTCGACAACACCTCCGAGGCGGCGGTCCAGGCGGCGCTCGCCGAGGCTCTGGAAGGCCGTACCGCCGTCGTGATCGCGCACCGGCTCTCCACCGTACGGGCCGCCGATCTGATCCTCGTGGTCGAGGACGGCCGGATCGTGGAACGGGGCACACACGAAGAACTTCTCGCCGCGGAGGGACGGTACGCGGAGCTGTACCGCACGCAGTTCGAGCACGGCTCGGCCGGCGACGGCGCACACACCCGGAACCACGAGAAGACGGAGCCTCATGACCTTCCGCCCCGCACGGACCTCGGCGGAGACCCTGCGGACATCGCGGCCGCGGCAGGATAGGCACGCCGCCGCACAGCCGGCCCCGTGGGGCGGCACCCCGTTGTGCACGACCTCGTCGGCACGGCAACGACACTCCGAAGCGCGGGTACACCGTGCCCGCAATACTCGCCCCCGTTTCCCGAGACCGCACCCGGCCGTGTTCCTGGACCCGCGAGTGCCTTCACGCCCGCATGGTCCGGCCGGGCCGCGCCTACCGGGCAGGCCGGGAACGAGGCAAGCCCCGGTGGGTTCCCGCCGATGCGGACGCCCGAGACCTCGCCGACAGCGCTCGCCCCGCGCTGCGCTACGACGTACCGGGCGTGGACGACCGGCCCACCCGAACAGCCCTGGCGCGCCTTCAATCGCTCTACACCACGGCCCTGGAGCACAGCGACCAGCCGGTGATCGACCTGGTCACCAGCCTCCGGCCCACTCCGTAATCAGGAGACACCTCGCCCGGGAGCAGCAGCGTCGGCACGATACGCACAGGAGATCCGGCAACTGGGCGGCCCGCAGGCGGACCGCCCAGAGCGTGGACTTCCAGGACCTGTCCGGCGGATCATGTGACCAGTCGCCGTTGTCTGGTTGGGGGCGGGGCCTTCGTTCCTGTTGAACCATCACGCAGAGGCTGCGCCGACGCAGAACTCGTTACCCTCCGGGTCGGCCATCAGGACATGGTGTCCGTCGAACTTCTCCAGGATGGTCCCGTCGGCTCGCACCAGGCGTTCGGACTCCGCCTTGATCCGTGCCCATCGTTCGTCAGGACTGCCGTGCCCTGGCACTCGGACGTCGATGTGGAGCCGGTTCTTCGCTGTCTTGGGCTCGGGGACCTTGAGGATGCAGAGGCGCGGGCCGACGCCGTCGGGATCACAGAGCCATGCGCCGTCGTCCACGGAGTCGTTCTCTGGCAGGTCGAACTGCGCGAACCACTCCTCGCGTGTCTTGAAGGGAGCAGGCGGTGGCTCGTCGACATAGCCAAGGGCCGTCTTCCAGAAGACGGCAAGAGCCTGCGCGTCCGCAGCATCAAGCGTCAGGTCGATTCTGGTTGTCATGGAGGGACCGTACTGCGCACCTCTGACAGTCGAGGCACAACTCTCTTGTCGTATCTCGTGGCCACGGCCCGGGAGTTCTTGAGGCCGTTAATCGTCCGCTCGACTTCGTTCCTTCTTCTGTAGGTCGTCTTGTCGAAGCCGGTGGGCCGACCGCCCTTGCTGCCGCGTCGTTGACGGTTGGCCCGCTGGCTTTTCGGTTCTGGGATGGTGTGCAATCTGGCGTCTGCGCAAGGTAGCGGCGGTTACGGCGGGAGGAGTACGCCTTGTCGCCGCCAAGTTGGCCGGGGCGGGTGCGGGGCCGGCCGCCATTGAGTCGGGCTACCCGGATCCGTTCCATGACGGGGACGAACAGCGGGGCATCTCTCCACTGGCCTGGTGTGATCAGGAACGCGAGTGGTCCGCGCCCGCCTTCCCCGGCGAGGTGGATCCTGCTGGTCAGGCCGCCCCGGGAGCGCCCGAGTCCCTCGTCAGGGCGGTGCTGCCGGGGCGTGGCGTCTTCCCCCGGAATCCGCGGGCGTCTCTTGCGGGCTCCGGCGGCGTGCTGGTGGGCCCGGCAAGAGGTGGAGTCCACACTCACCATCGACCAGTCGATGCGGCCCTCCGCGTCGGCGTCGGCCAGGACGGACGCGAAAACTCCGTCCCAGGTGCCGTCCCGCCGACCAGCGTCTGTGCCGCTCGTACGCGGTCTTCCAGTCACCGAAACGCGCGGGCAGGTCCCGCCAGGGCACCCCCGTGCGCTGCCGGTACAGGATCCCGTTGAACCCCGACAAAGTTTGAGACAATCGTTCGATTTCGCGGCCCGACCTGCCTGACAGACGCTGTCACTCACTCCCAGACTCCGCTGGTGTATCAGGGTGCTTGTCCAGATAGGCATTGATGAACTCCACCCCAAAGGCGTGTGTGTCCGCGGAGACGCCGGAAGGCGACTCGCCAAACCACAGCACGGTCTCCGGGTTGCGTTTGGCTTCATCGAGCCACTTACGGAGTCTGTCGAGTCGTCCTCCGCTCAGCTGGACCGCAGCTTGATGCACGCGTTCACGTTCCGGGCCTGCATAGAGGTCCAGGAGTGACAGGGCACTCACAGCCTCGTCATACGAAAAGGTGGTGTCGCAGAGCCGACGTGTTGCAGGTGACACGGCCATGCCCGTCATCCTGACCACCGTTAACGCAGTCGGCAACGACCAAGTCCGTGCGGAGGGTTAAACGACAAGCTCGCCGAAGAAGCGAGCTGATGTCACAGCTTCAGGTCTCTCCTCAGCCGCCGTGGTGGGTGCCTCGCAGGCCGCACTCGAAACGGCTGCGTCGTCGACGGCGGGGCAAGGGCGCGACGCGTTCGTGGCATCGCGGAGCCCGGGGCGTACGATCCGCCCTTGGCGAAAGAGGAGAGACCCGAGGTACCCGACCGTCTGATACATCTCCAGCGCACGTCGAACGCCGCGCGCCGGGAGGCGTACACCCCGGAGAGCTGGCGGCCGTGGCGGGACGCAGCAGACGAGGTGCACGTGGCCGTGACCGCGCACGCGGCGGAGGCCGGGGTTCGCGGTACGAACTGGAGATGGAGACGAAGCGAGTCACACGTAGACGACGCGGACGACGGTCACCGCCAGGACGTCCTGGCTGACGTAGTAGCGGATGACCGTACCGGCGACCACGGCCTGGCGCCGGTCGTCGTCCTTGTCGATCGGCGCGGAATCCAGACCGTACGGGGCGGTGGCCAGCCGCTGCATCCCGGCGTCGAAGGCGGCCCGGAGCGCGGGCGGCATGGTGTGGCGGGCCTGGTCGGCGGGCGGGGCGTACTGGAGGCGGTAGCAGCGGCTCACGCCACCTCCGAGCCGGGGGCGGCCGCCTCGGTCGCGCCGATGTCCTCGCCGCGGGCGAGGTCCTCGAAGAGAACCTCGCCCTCCTCGGCGCCGGTGCCGGCCGGCGCCCAACGCACGAGGGCGGCGGGGAGCTGCTCGATCTCGCTCCGCTTCCAGGTGCCGTCACGCTGCCAGCGCCGGAACAGACATCAAGACGGTGGCGACCACTCGGGACTGGCTGTAGACGCATCGTCAAGACGTTTGGACTCTCGGATAAAGACATTCTTCCGACAGTGCGGCAATATCGATTCCGCCATCACTCCCACGGTGGCATTAATTCTCGTTCGCGTCTCGATGCTACGAGGTTAGGAATCATCATGAGGTTTCGCACCATAGCTTCAACCGCAGCACTGGCCATGTCAGTTGGTCTCGTTCCGATTTTGGCAACGCCAGCCTCGGCCGCCACTATTACCGCAAGCGGTTCTTGCAGGGCGCCGGACGGCGGGTCGGAAGGAAGCTGGACCGGCACCTTTTCGAGCCTGTGGATGATCAGAGGGATATCCCTGAGGGTGTATGACACGAAGGCCGACGGGCATCACGTCGGAATCCGCTTGATCACCTATGACCACCGCGGCGTGAAGAAGTACTGGCCGTGGCACAAGGTCTACGACGGGAATGGGCACGGTAAAATCTGGAATACCAGTGCACAGGACGACTTGCAGATCATCTACGCCAAAGTGCAGGTTGCCACTATCGAAGGGACAACAGTGCTGAGCAGCTGTGAGACCCCCACCGCCACCAACCCCGACCTCTAATATTCCAGTCACTCTTCTCCATTTGCCCTGGCCACAGGGCCTTCTGGGAGTCTAATGAGCTGACATCTGGGCGGCGGCCACCGGGACGATGCCGGTCTGCACAGGGCGGGCGGCAGGACGCGACGGACCTTCACCGCCCGTACCCGTTCGTTGGCCGCGGCGATCAGCTTCGGCGCGCTCCAGCGCAGCCTGGTCCCGTCCGCCGGGGGTCGGGGGCGACGTCCGGACGCCGGGCGTACGTATCGAACGCCACGGCCCGGACATGGCCGACGAGTTCGGGTATGGCCGCGGCGAGGATGACGTCGAAGTGGGCGAGGACGCTGCCGCCGGCGGCCTGGCGGGTCGTCCCTCCCGCTGTCCCGGGCCGGGCGGCGGGAGGGACGGCTGCCTGTTTACTCTGCGGACAGGTCGGGAAGTGCTGGGCGGTGTCCGTGGTGTTGCAGGGGCGGGAGACAACGACGTTGCGTGCGCGGTCGGCGGGTGAGGCAGTGGTCGCTCGCGGCGGCGCTGCCGCGCGGTGAGCCGGCTGGGCGGGCGGTGGCGAGGTCCAGGACGTGAAGGGGTCCGGCCGGTGGTGCGGCGGGGGCTGTATCCGGGCTGGCTCATCAGCAGCCCTCCTCGCTCACGACGGTGTCGCGCAGGTCGGTGGCGCCGCCGGTGCCGCCTGCGCATGGTCAAGGGTGCCCGCAAGCAATGCAGTTCGTACATTCCCGCCCACACCTGAGAAACAGCGGGCCACGTCTCGACCTCTGTCGCCTAGCCATTCCTCCGGCCGTCGGCTGCCGCCGCCTCACCGTCCTGTACAACCGGTTCACCGGTCCGGATCACGAAGTAATCACAGCCTGCCACTGCGTCAATCTCCGCTGAGAGAGAATAGCGAATGGAGAATCATGGAGAAGGTTAGATCTGCGTCTATCGCGCTTGCCGCTATGTCGGCTATCGCCGCTTCCGCCCTCAGTGCTTCTCCGGCTGCTGCCGTCGGTGGGTGTCCGTCAGGAAAGGCATGTCTTTACTCCGGGAAGGACTTCACGAGCCTTAGGGCGACCACCGCGAGCACGAACGCTTGCTACTGGCTTTCAGATTACGGATTTACTCCCGGCGGCGTCGGTGTGCGCTCCTGGGTCAACAACTTGCCGGTAAAGATCACCCTTTGGGAGACATCTGATCTGAACAACTGGTACTCAAGAAAGACGTTGGGGCCAGGTGCATTTAGCAGCGACACGAATGTAGCTGTCGATCCTCACTGGTATTCCTACTCAGACGTGTTCTGCATGGGGTCGGCAAAGCCATATTAGAGGACCATCCTTGCTGCAGCCCTCACGAGAGTAGAGTTGTGACATCTCGGTCCCGGTGGGTGCATGGCCAGTGGCGCGAGCCGTTCGACGGCCAGCGTGAGCTCCGCCAGCCCCGCCGAGCCGAGGCCGTCTGATCGGCTTCAGAAATCGTCTCGATTGGTGATCAATCAACGCTCCGTCACGCTGGAACGGGATGTCGGTGGACAATCCGCGTGCACCGGTTGATCAGGTTGGGGAAACTGAGCTGATGAGCTCTGCAGCCTTCCGGACAGCGCAGGAACAGGCCCTTCGGCATGTCGCGGAACTGGCGTCGGGACCTCCGATGGACCCGGCATTGCGGGTGACCCTCAACTTTCACCCGGACCGTCTGCTGCGCGGCAAGCCGATCCTGGATGCTATGGCCGAAGGCGGCGTCTACCACTCGCAGTTCGTCACGGGAACCAGCAACGGCGGCCTGACCGCGCATCCAGGCGGCGACCGGTGGCGCTGGGAGAGCCGGATCTTCGACGGTGCGTACGACAAAGCGGCCGCCCATGAGCGGCCCGTCTACGGAGCATTGAACTTCCGCCGCAAGCCGGTCGGAGGGGCGCCGCGGTTCGGCTCGGCCCACTTCCGGCTGACGGCCCAGACACTGACGCGCAGCACGTTCTGCTACCCGGACAGTTACCTCGAACCGTCAGATTTCGGTGTCGCGGTCCGCATGGGGCTTATCGAGCTTGCTTGCGCCGATCGTCAGGACGAGCTTGATGACTACATCGAGGCGCAGGTGCACGCGTCGGTCCAGCTGCAATGCGATATGGAGGCGTTGGTGCTGGACCCCTGTTACCGAGGCACGACGGTCGAGGACGCGGCTCTGCGTCTCGACTGCCCGGTGGAGTGGCACCCCGGCTTCCGACTCGGGGTTGAGGAACTCCGACGTCACCCCGGCTATCGCGGCCCGGAATACGTCGACTTGGGCGCGCGGATCGCGGTCGACGGCATGCTCGATCCTCGGATCGTCGGAGACGCCGCACGTGCCGGCCTCTACGACCCCCAGGCGGTTAAGAAGGTGTGGCACTACCTGGCGCGATTCGGGTCTCCCTGGAAGGCCACGGAGAGATCGGTGACCCCGGCAGTGATGGAGGGGGCTGTACTCGATGGCCTTCATTGAGAGGCTGGTGCCGGAGGGACTGTGGGAATTGTTCCGTGCTGTGAGACCGCAGGTCCCCACAAGGCCGCAAGGCGGCGGCCGTCGACGGGTTGATGATCGCGCGGCACTCGCCGCGATTATCTTTGTCGCCACGTCGGAGTGTACCTGGCGGCAGTTGCCGCCCGTCTTCGGCGCCTCGCGGCAGACGGTCCACCGGCGGTTCTCCGAGTGGACCGCGGCGCGGGTGTGGGCGAAGCTCCACCACCTGGTGCTGGACTAGCTCGGCGCCCGCGGGGAGCTGGACTGGTCGCGGTGCGCGATCGACTCCGTGAACATGCGAGCCCTCAAAGGGGGGAGCTGACAGGTCCGAATTCTGTCGATCACGGCAAGAAAGGGTCGAAGATCCACTTGCTCACGGAGCGGACGGGTCTGCCCCTCTCCATCGGCATCTCCGCCGCCAACACCCATGACAGCCAGGGTCTCGAACCCCTCGTCCGGGGCATACCGCCCATCCGCTCCCGCCATGGGGCGCGACGCAGCCGTCCGGCCAAACTGCACGGCGACAAGGGCTACGACTACGACCGCCTGCGGGCATGGCTCCGTTCTCGGAACATCACGCCGCGCATCGCGCGCAGGGGCATCGAATCCTCCCAGCGTCTCGGTCGTCGCCGCTGGACCGTGGAGCGGACGGTGGCCTGGCTGTCCGGGTGCCGTCGTCTGCACCGCCGCTACGAACGCAAGGCCGAGCACTACTGGCATACAGCTAAACGAACACCCGCCCGCCCCAGGCACAGTGCCCGTGGCATTAGCACCCCTGGGGAGAATCTGGGGAGTATCCGAAGGCTTGGGGAGCGCGTGGGGAGAATCGGCTACATAACGCAGCACGAAACTGAAAGACAGTGAAAGACACATACACGCAGGTCAGGAGCCCTTAGGATCACAAATTAGCAGGTCAGCGCTACCAGGTGGACAACTTCATGACGAAGTCTACGAGCGCCTCCGGAGCGTTCCCCGGTACCGGGACGGGCTCCCTGCACTGGTGCGACTTCAACATCGACAGCAGCACCGGCAGATACTCATCACCATCGGTAACACCGAGCCGCCCACTCCATCTCTGCCCGGACCCGCATCCGCGCTTTCCGGGTTCCTTCGGAATTGGCCGATAACCAGGTGCCCTGCATCTGTCCGATGCGGGTTGTCCTGAGAACGCGGCGGGTTACAGCAGGTGATCGCCGGTTGGGGTAACCGGTGAAGGTTCGGAGACTTGAAGGGTGAGTTACCCCCGCGCACCCCCTCCGGAACTTCTCCTGCTGTCACCTGCCTCTCTACTTCCAGGACTCCATGCCCACCCGCTCCACACCGCCCGACACAACCATCCGCACCTCACCCGACCGGCAACTGTCCGACATCTGGTACTCGACCGCGGAACTCGACCGCCTCCTTCATGTCGCCCCCTCCGCCGCTGGCGCACCATGCACCCCCGTCGAGGCCCCCCGTACGTCCCCGTGAGCGGGCGCCTCGTCCTCTACAGCGCCCGCGACGTGAAGACCTGGCTCGCCGAGCGCCGGGTCATCCCCGGTCCGGTGGCCTGATGCCCTACACCGAGTCCGTCCCGCTCGGTGTGCGCGTGTCCAGCGACATCGAGCACCGACCCGACCGCTCCTCCCTCTACCGTGCCCGCGTCCGCTGGTTCGGCCCCGTCTCCAGACGCCGCAAGTCCCTCTCCGAAGGCAAAGACACGCTGGACCTGGCCGAAGAGTGGATCTCCGGCATCCGGCAGGCCGCACAGGCAGGTATCGCGCCGAACGTGGCCACCATGTCCCTGGTCGCGGCGGCGAAGACGACGACGTCGCCCCACCCCCGCACCCGGCGGACTCACCGACAAGAACACCAAAGGAAAACAAGCCCGCCAGGTCCCCCTCATCGAAGAAATACGCCCCCTCGTCGCCGAACGCGTCCTCGCCGCCGGGCCCAACCCCGAAGCCCGGCTCTTCACCGGACCCCGCGGCGGACGCATCTCCACCGCCGTACTGCGCGACGCCACCCACGGGACGAAGTGGTCACCTCACTCGGCCACGAACACCTGCGCCGCCACGACCTCCGCCACACCGGACTCACCTGGTTCGCCGACGCCGGCGTCCCCGCCCACGTCCTCCGCAAAATCGCCGGACACGGCTCCCTCCTCACCACCCAGCGCTACCTCCACCCCGACATGACCCAGATCACCAACGCAGGCCACGCCCTCACCGCACACCTCAACCCCGTCCGCACACCCCTCACCGTCGCCGTCCAGCCGGCAGCAGGACGCCGCCGCTAGACCCCGTGGTCCCCAAGTGGTCCCCAAGAACGACGAAAAGGCGGCACCGGATTTCTCCGATACCGCCTGCGACCTGCGAATACACAAGTCGGGACGACAGGATTTGAACCTGCGACCCCTTGACCCCCAGTCAAGTGCGCTACCAAGCTGCGCCACGTCCCGATGCCCGTCTGACCTGGGGTTTCCCCGGCCCGATCGCGCATGAGAACAATACCGCACTCGGGCCGGTGGTCACGAATCGCTTTCCGGGCGGACCGGACGGGGGCGTCTTGACCTCAAGCGCGCTTGACGTTGCACCGTGGCTCGTATGACGACGACAGAGACGACCCGCGCGACCAGCACGGAAGGCACCGACGGCACGGACGGGGCGCTCACCGGCTCGGCGCAGGAGCTGAACCGGCTCATGGCCCTGATGACCGGCGACGAGAAGCACGGGCCCGCCGCGACCTCCACCCTGGACGCCCTGTGGGTGCTCTACGACCGGGTGCTGCGCGTGACGCCGGGGAGCGCCGACGACGCCGGGCGGGACAGGTTCCTGCTCTCCAAGGGGCACGGGCCGATGGCGTACTACGCGGTCCTCGCGGCGAAGGGGTTCCTCGCCGAGGAGCTACTGCCCGGCTTCGGCTCGTACGGCTCACCGCTCGGCCACCACCCCGACCGGACCCTGCTGCCGGGGGTCGAGATCGGCAGCGGCTCCCTGGGGCACGGGCTGCCGCTCGCCGTGGGCAGCGTGCTCGGGCTGCGGGCGCGGGGGCTCACGGAGCCGCGCGTGTGGGTACTGATCGGCGACGCGGAGCTGGACGAGGGCAGCAACCACGAGGCGCTCGCCTTCGCCGGTCCCGCCGGGCTCGAACAGCTCCACACCCTCGTGATCGACAACAGCTCCGCGACCCACGGCTGGCCCGGCGGTATCGCCTCCCGGTTCGAGGCGGCCGGCTGGTCGGCCGAGACCGTCGACGGCCGCGACCACGAGGCGCTCTACGCCGCCTTCACCGCGCCGCACGCCGGGCGGCCCCGCGCCGTCGTGGCCCGGGTCGAGCCCAAGGACTGACCACGGCCCCCATCGCCCCCGTACGGCGCACCGGACACGAGAACCGAGAGAGGTACAGCTCCATGGACACCATGCGTGACCGTTTCATCTCCACCGCCTCCCGGCTGCTGGACGAGGACCCGCGTCTCGCGGTCGTCCTCGCCGAGATCAGCGGCGACGGCTTCACGGCGGCGCAGCGCCGCCATCCGGACCGGGTGATCAATGTCGGTATCCGCGAGCAGCTCCTGGTCGGTGTGGGCGGCGGGCTCGCGCTCGCCGGGCTGCGCCCCCTCGTGCACACCTTCGCCAGCTTCCTGATCGAGCGCCCCTTCGAGCAGGTCAAGCTGGACTTCGGCCACCAGGGAGTGGGCGGGGTGCTGGTGAGCGCCGGGGCGTCGTACGACTTCCCCTCGGGCGGCTTCACCCATATGGCGCCCGGGGATGTCGCCCTGCTGGACACGCTCGACGGCTGGACGGTGCACGTGCCCGGCCACCCCGACGAGGCCGAGGCCCTGCTGCGGCATGCCGCAGCAGGGGACGACCGGGTCTACGTACGGCTGTCGCTCCAGAGCAACAGCCGGGCGCGCGAGGTGGCCGGAACCGGCTTCAGCACCGTACGCGAGGGAAGGGGCGGCGTCGTGGTCGCCGTCGGGCCCTTGCTGGACAACGTGCTGGCGGCGACGGAGGGCCTCGACGTGACGGTGCTGTACGCCGCGACCGTGCGCCCCTTCGACGGCGCGGCGCTGCGCCGGGCGGTGGCGGGCGCGGACCGGGCCGATGTGGTGATCGTGGAGCCGTATCTCGCCGGGACCTCCACGGCCGCCGCCAACGACGCGCTGGAGGCGGCCCCGCACCGGGTGCTGGGGCTCGGGGTGGCCCGCCGTGAGCTGCGCCGTTACGGATCGCTGGACGAGCATGTCGCGGCGCACGGGCTGGACCCGGCCGCGCTGCGCGGGCGCGTCTCGGCGTTCCTGGCGCGCTGACCTCTCCGGCGGGAGATCCTGGAGTCCGCACGGGGCCGCCGCGGCGCGGCCGAGACGTCCGGAGCACCGAGGGAGCCCGCCATGACCGTGACCCCGACCACCGCGAGCGCGGAACTGCTCGTCGACGCCTTCGGCCGTATCCGGGAGACGGTCCACGACGCGGTCGACGGGCTCTCCCCCGACGAGCTGGAGGTGCGGATCGACGACGGGGCCAACTCCATCGCCTGGCTCGTCTGGCACCTCACCCGGATCCAGGACGACCACGTCGCGGATGCCGCCGGTACGGAGCAGGTGTGGACGGCGCAGGGCTGGTACGGGCGGTTCGGGCTGCCGTTCCGGCCGGACGCCACCGGTTACGGGCACTCCGCCAAGGACGTGGCGAGGCTCGGCGGGGTCACGGCCGAGCTGCTGTCCGAGTACCACGACGCCGTCCATGACCGGACCGTCGCGTATCTCGGCACGCTGGCGGACGCGGATCTCGGGCGGATCGTCGACGAGGCGTGGACCCCGGCCGTCACCCTGGGGGTGCGGCTGGTCAGCGTCATCTCCGACGATCTCCAGCACGCCGGCCAGGCGGCCTTCGTCCGGGGCTGGCTGGAGCGGCCCTGAGCCGGTCAGCCGGCCGGTCCCCCGGCGGGAGATGACACGGCTCCGTGATGTTCCGACATGTGTCCCGTGATGTTTCGACGAGGAATTGTCGTCTTCTGTTGGACGCGTAGCCGATCAACGGCGAGGCTGGGGAGGGACCGGCAGCACGTCCCCAGCAGGAAAGGTGTGCCCCCCACCATGAAGACTCGCCGCATCGGAACCGTCGACGTCAGCGCGATCGGGCTCGGCGGTATGCCCATGTCCATCGAGGGCCGGCCCGACGAGGCCCGCTCCCTCGCGACTCTGCACGCCGCGCTGGACGCCGGTGTGACACTGATCGACACGGCCGACGCCTACCACCTGCTCGCCACCGACGTCGGCCACAACGAGACCCTGATCGCCAAGGCGCTCGCCTCCCACCCGCGCGGGCCGGAGGTTCTCGTGGCCACGAAGGGCGGCCATCTGCGCCCCGGTGACGGTTCGTGGACGGTGGACGGCTCCCCCGAGCACCTGAGGCGCGCCTGCGAGGCGTCGCTGGGACGGCTCGGGGTGGAGTCGATCGGGCTGTACCAGTTCCACCGCCCGGACCCGAAGGTGCCGTACGAGGAGTCGATCGGCGCCCTGCGTGATCTGCTCGACGAGGGCAAGATACGGCAGGCGGGCATCTCCAACGCGAACCCGGCACAGATCCGTTCGGCGAACGAGATCCTCGGCGGGCGGCTGGTCTCCGTACAGAACCAGTTCTCGCCCGCATTCCGTTCCAGCGAGCCGGAGCTGGAACTCTGCGCGGAGCTGGGGATCGCGTTCCTGCCCTGGAGCCCGTTCGGCGGCATCAAGAACGCGGGTGAACTCGGCTCCTCGTACGCCCCGTTCGCCCGGATCGCGGAGGCGCACGGGGTCAGCCCGCAGCGGGTCTGCCTGGCCTGGATGCTGGCCAAGTCGCCCACGGTGGTGCCGATCCCCGGCTCCAGCCGGCCCGGGACGATCGTCGACTCGGTGGCGGCGGCGGAGCTCGTCCTCACCCCCGCCGAGGTGGCGGAGCTGGACGCCGCCTGACGGTGGCGGAGCCGGACGCCGCCTGACGGTGGCGGGACGGGGCCGGGCGGCGCCGTACGCCCGCGGCGGCGCCCGGGCCGTCCCGGCACCCCTGTCGCAGAAGGCCCTTCCGACCCATTGCCTCTCCGTGATACGGGGACCTACGCTGTGCGACGTACTCCTGAAAGCGCTTTCTAACCCGTCGGCCCCACCAGCACCGGGAGCGCCTATGAGAGCCAAGTCGCCCTTTCTCGTGATCATCGCGTTGCTCGCGCTCGTCCTCGGTGCCGGGGTGGCCGCCCCGCCCCCGGCCGAGGCGGCGCCGTTCCGCGTTCTGGTCTTCTCCAAGGTCACCAACTTCGAGCACGACTCGATTCCCGCCGGTATCAAGGCTGTTGAGCGACTCGGCAGCGAGAACGGCTTCGACGTGGAGGCCACGTCCGACGCCGCCGCCTTCACCGAGGAGAATCTGTCCCGCTTCCAGGCGATCGTCTTCAACAACACCAACTCCACACCGGAAAGCGGAGATCTGCTCGACGCCGCCCAACGCACCGCCCTCCAGGGGTTCGTGCGCGGGGGCGGCGGCTGGGTCGGGCTGCACTCCGCGTCCGCCAGCGAGCGCGACTGGAGTTGGTACGAGGGGCTGGTCGGCGCGGTCTTCGACAAGCACCCGGCCGTCCAGACGGGCCGCGTGAAGGTACTCGACCGTACGCACCCCTCCACCCGTGACCTTCCGCAGCTCTGGGAGCGTACGGAGGAGTGGTACAACTGGCGCACCAACCCGACGGGGAAGGTGCACACCCTCGCCCAGATCAAGGTGAACGACGGGATCGACGGCCTGGACGAGGGCGTCGACCATCCGTGGTCCTGGTGCCAGAACTACGACGGCGGACGCTCCTGGTTCACCGCCGGCGGGCATGACGCGGCCTCGTTCGAGGAGGACGCCTTCCTCTCGCATCTGCTCGGCGGCATCCAGTGGGCTGCGGGCAACAAGCCCGGCGACTGCACCGCCAACCGTACGAGCGCCTACCAGCGCACCCCGCTGGTCACCAGCGACCTCGCCGACCCCTTCGAGCTCGCCGTGGCCCCCGACCGCCGGGTCTTCTTCATCGAGCGCACCGGCAAGCTCAAGGTGATCGACCAGGAATCGCTCCAGGTCTCGACCGCGCTGGACTTCGCGTACACGCCGGAGATGACGAGCCAGTCCGACGGACTCCTCGGCCTCGCACTCGACCCGGACTTCACGACGAACCAATGGCTCTATCTGCTGAACTCCGACAAGAACGAGAAACAGATCAACCTGTCGCGCTTCACGGTCACGGGCGACACCGTCGATCCCGCCTCCGAGAAACGCCTGCTCACGTTCCCGACGCTGCGCGGCGAGGGCCGGGCGAACTCGCACATGGCCGGGTCGATCGCCTTCGACAAGAACGGCGACCTGTACGTCGCGACCGGCGACAACACCGATCCGTTCGCCTCCGACGGCTTCACCCCGATCGACGAGCGCGCGGGGCGCCGCGCCTGGGACGCCCAGGGGACGGCCGGCAACACCAACGACCTGCGCGGCAAGGTCCTGCGGATCACACCGCGGGACGACGGAACGTACACCGTTCCCGAGGGCAATCTCTTCGCCCCCGGTACGGAGCTCACCCGTCCCGAGATCTACGCGATGGGCCTGCGCAACCCGTTCCGCATCACCACCGACCCGCGGAGCGGTGCGGTGCTGGTGGGCGACTACGGGCCCGACGCACGCGCCGCCGTCGCCGACCGGGGGCCCGAGGGCACGGTCGAGTACAACCGGATCACCAAGGCCGGGAACTACGGCTGGCCGTACTGCGTCGGCGCCAACACCCCGTTCAACGACTACGACTTCGCGACCGGCACCCCGGGTGCGAAGTTCGACTGCGCGAACCTGGTCAACGACTCGCCGAACAACACCGGACTGCGCGAACTGCCGCCCGCCGCACCGGCGACGGTCTGGTACGCCTACTCGGCCTCGGCCGACTTCCCCGAACTGGGCACGGGCGGCGGGGCGCCGATGAGCGGCCCGGTCTACGACTACGACCCGGACAACACCTACCCGTCCAAGTTCCCCGAGTACTTCGAGGGGAAGTGGCTGGTCTACGAGCTGACCCGGACCTGGTTCAAGACCTTCTCGTTCCAGGAGAAGGACCAGACGTTCACCGATCCGCGGTTCCCGCCGGTGAAGGCCGGTGACCTCCAGTCGATCAACGGCGTGTTCGGCGACATGAAGTGGAACCAGCCCTTCGACGCGGACTTCGGACCCGACGGCGCTCTGTACGTCATCGACTTCGGGCTCGGCAGCGGCACGGGCCGCGGCGGCAGCAACGAGGGCTCCGGCATCTACCGGATCGACCATGTCGGGGACGACCGGCTGCCCGAGGCCAAGACCACGGCGGCACCGGACACCGGGGCCGCGCCGCTCACGGTCGCGTTCTCCAGCGCGGGCTCCGGACTGCCCGACGGTCAACCGGTCCGCTACGCCTGGGACTTCGACGGTGACGGGACCACCGACTCGACGGAGCCCAACCCGTCCCATGTCTACCGGGAGAAGGGCCGGTTCACCGCCCGGCTCACCGTCACCGGACCGACCGGGCTGACCGGGCTCTCGGTCCAGGAGATCACCGTCGGCAACACACGTCCGGTGGTGACGATCCAACAGCCCCCGGACGGCGGGATCTTCCGCTTCGGGGACACCATCCCGTTCACCGTGAAGGTGAAGGACCGGGAGGACGGGAAGACCGGCCCGGGCGGCAGGATCGACTGCTCACGGGTGGTCGTCCAGTCCCAGCTCGGCCACGACAGCCACCTCCACCCGCTGGACAACTACAGCGGCTGCACGGGGGAGATCGTCACCGACGCCGGGGACAGTCACGGCCCCGGGCAGAACCTGTACTACGGGATCACCGCGCGCTACGAGGACAAGGGCGGCGCGGGCGGCGTGCCCGCCCTGACCGGCTCGGCCTCGCTGACCCTGCGCACCGCCTTCCGCGAGGCGGAGCACCGCACGTCGACCGGCGGCGCGCACGGCGGGGCGGAGACCGTGGACCGGGCCGACTCCTCCGGCGGCAAGCGGCTCGGTGAGATCGAGGACGGCGACTGGATCGCCTTCGACCCGGTATCGCTGAAGGGCATCAATTCGGTGACGGTCGGGGCCTCCTCGGGCGGCATCGGCGGGGACATCGAGTTCCGCGCGGACTCCCCCACCGGCCCGCTGCTGGGCAAGGTGACCATCCCCGTCACCGGCGGCTACGGCAATATCGTCTCCCCCACCACCGATCTCGTCGACCCCGGGCGCACGGTGAAGCTGTACGCCGTCTTCACCAACCCCGCCTGGACCGCGCAGGGTCCGGATCTGCTCGCGGTGGACTGGCTGCACTTCAACGGCACCGGTGTCGAGAAGAAACCGGCCACGAAGGTGACGGTCGGGGCGACGGCGGACGGCTCGACGCCGCGCGCCTTCCAACTCACCGCGAAGGTAAAGCCGTTGGCCGGGCGCACCATCGCCTCGTACCACTGGGACTACGGCGACAACACCAAGCCGGCCGGTCCGGAGGGCCCGAGCGCGACGCACACGTACGCCCGGGCGGGCGCGTACACGGCGCGGCTGACCGTCACCGACGACCGGGGCGACACGACGACGGGCGCGGTCCGTGTCGACGCACGCTGAGAGGGGAGTGGGATGAGCCACGAGAGCCACGGAAGCCGCGCGAGCGATGAAAACCATGGGAGCCATGGGAGCCGTATAAGCCTCAACGGCGCCATCGGCAGGGCGGTCACCGGCAGACGGGCGTTCCTCGGCGCGGCGGCGGGGACGGCCGTCGCGCTGAGCGGCGCGGGGAGCGCGAGCGCCACCGGACCCGGGCGGCGGCACCGGCGGATCCCGCCGTCCGCGATCGGCATGCATCTGTACACCATGCGCACCCCGCTGGCCTCGGACTTCGGCGGCACACTGGAGCGCCTGGCCCGGATCGGCTACGCGACGGTCGGGGTCAGCGGCCGGCACGGACACAGCGCGGCGGCCATCCGCGCGATGCTGGACGCCACCGGGCTGCGGGCGGTGCTCGAACACGTCGCCTACCCCACGGTCACCGGCAGCGGCCTGCCGCAGGCGATCGAGGACGTCCGGATGCTCGGCGGCCGGTGGATCGTGGTGCCGAGCCTGCCCACCACGATGCACTCGCCGGCCGGATACCGCGAGGCGGCACGGCAGTTCAACGCGGCGGGGCTGCTCGCGCGCCGCGCCGGGCTCCGGGTGCTCTTCCACAACCACGACGGCGACCACGCCACCGTCGACGGGGAGAGCCTGTACGGCATCCTGCTCAAGGAGACCGATCCGGAGCTGGTGGGTTTCGAGCTGGACCTGTACTGGGCGTCGAAGGGCGGTGACGATCCACGCCGGCTGTTCGTGACCCACCCCGGCCGGTTCCCCGCGCTGCACGTCAAGGACATGACGCCGGAGGGCGGGTTCGAGGACGTCGGCTCCGGTGTGCTGGACTTCCCGGCGATGTTCGACACGGCGCGGTCCGGGGGCGTACGGCAGTGGCTGGTGGAGCACGACACACCGGCCGACCCGTTCCTGACGGCGCTGCGCAGCTACCGGTATCTGGCGCGGCTGCGCTACTGAGCCGCGTACGGGTGAGCCGCGCGCCGGTCGGGGCGCGCGGCTCACCCGTGCGGGGGCCGGTCGAGGCGGGGCCGGTCAGCGCGGCTCGCCCGTGCGCGGGGCCGGTCAGCGGGACGAGGGCCCGGACGGGCCGCCGCTCAACACGGCAGGAGCCGGGGGGGGGGGGGGGGCCCGGCCCCCCCCCCCCCACGCCGCGGTCGCGCCCGCGGCGACGATCAGGGCGGCGGTGACCAGGATTCTCTTGGCGAGCGTTATCTCAAGTGTCATATCGAAATTCTTTCCGGTAGGCACTGCCGCAACCGTCGACGGCACATCGGTAAGTGGTATCCGGGGTTCCGGCCCCTGACATGCCAGGGCCGCGGCGGCTCCCCCTCCGCGCCGCCGCGGCCGATACCCCCGTCGAAGAGGCTTGATCAGGCAGGCTCGCTGGTGACGTGCGTGTCACCCTGCGGCTTGACTTCCCCACTCGTGACGTGCGTGTCCAGCGGCTTGGGCGTGGTGTCCGGCTCGCCGGTGACGTGCGTGTCGCCCTGCGGCTTGACGATCTGCTCGGTCTTCTTCTCGCTCATGGCCTGAACTCCCTCGTGTAGAGCGATGCGGTGGGGCATGAGGCCCGTCCGGCCGTTCCCCCGAATGACCGGACGGGCGTCTCAAGGCCGCTCACCCTAGGGGTTCGGCCTCACATCGATCCGTCTGCCCCCCGACGCAACGGATTCGACGGGGACGACAATGCCGTGCACCGCTAAACGAATGATGAACGCGCAGCCCAGGCAGGTTATGCGACGGCGGAGGAGGTGATGAGGCTGTGAACTTCCGTCGCCTCCGGTGACCCCAGTTCCTCGAAAATGGCCAGCGCCTCCTGCCAGCAGACCTGGGCGCGTCCCGTCTGCCCTATGCCGTTCAGGGCCCGCCCGAGCGCCGTCAGCACCTGCCCGCGCCGCCACTCCCCGCCGATGCCGCGCAGCACGATCAGCGCCATCTCCGCGTTGGACGCGGCCGGCGCGGGCCGCCTGCCCGCCAGGTCGACCTCGGCGAGGCGGAAGAGCGTCATCCCCTCCCAGAGCCGCTGCCTGCTGTCCCGGAAGGTCTCCAGGGCCTCCGAGAACTGCTGGGCCGCGTCGGAGAGATGACCGATCGTCGTGAGCGCCATGGCGAGCGCGTAGCGGGCGTTCGCGGCGCGCAGGGCGTCGCTGCCCATCTGCTCGTAGATCCGGATGCCCTCCTTGGCGAGGGAGACCGCGCTGGACGTACGCCCCATCGCGAGATGCGCGCGGGAGAGGTTGCAGAGCGCCGCCGCCTCGCCCGGCAGGTTCCCGTCGGCCCGGAAGTCGTCGATCGCGCGCTTCAGATGGACCTCGGCGTCCGCGTTCCGGTTCTGGTAGAAGGCGATGGCACCGTGGAGGTTGCTCCCCCAGCAGACGGTCAGCGTGTCGCCCGCGGGCTCCGCCAGCGCCATCGCCTGCCGGGTCCGCTCGTCGGCCTCCTCGAAGCGGCCCGTGGACAGGTGGAGGTTGCTCAGGGCGATGAGCGCCCGGCCTTCGGCCCGGTCGTCGCCGAGGGTGTGCGCGGCGTCCCGTACGGCGGTCGCCGTCGCCTCGTACTCCTTGGCGTTGGCGCCCGACTCGCCGAGGTCCAGTGAGGCCCAGAGCAGGTCCACGGCCCGGCGCAGACTCTCCGCGTCGGGACCGCAGGCGGACTGGCGAACGCACGCCAGCAGGCAGTTGGCCTCCGCGTACAGCCAGTCCCGCGCGTCGTGCCGGTCCGTGAACGACAGTCCCTCGTACGACGTCGGCTCCAGGTGGTCGACCAGCCGGTCGCCGGGCCGCTCCAGCGCGTACACCCGCGCCGAGGTCGTCAGGTAGAAGTCCAGCAGCCGGGAGAGCGCGGAGCGCCGCTCCGTGGGGTTCTGCTCGTCGCGTTCGGCGCAGGCACGCGCGTAGAGCCGTACGAGATCGTGGTAGCGGTACCGGCCCGGCGCGGCCGATTCCAGCAGCGACGTGTCGACCAGCGACTCCAGCAGGTCCTCCGCCTTCCGCGGCGGCAGGTCGAGCAGCGCGGCGGCGGCCGCCAGGGAGATGTCGGGGCCGTCGGCGAGGCCGAGCAGCCGGAAGGCGCGCGCCTGGGCGTCGTCCAGCGCGCCGTAGCCCAGTTCGAAGGTGGCCGCGACGGCCAGATCGCCCGCCTGCAGTTCGTCCAGCCTGCGCCGCTCGTCCGCGAGCTTCGCCGCGAGGACCGACACCGTCCAGGTGCGGCGGGAGGCGAGGCGGGATGCCGCGATCCGGATGGCGAGGGGGAGGAAGCCGCAGGCGGCGACCACGTCGAGCGCCGCCTCGCGCTCCGGGGCGACCCGTTCGAGACCGACGATGCGGGTGAAGAGCTGCAGCGCCTCCTCCGGCGACATCACATCGAGGTCGACGAGGTGCGCGCCCACCAGGTCGACCAGCCGGACCCGGCTGGTGATCAGCGCCGCGCACCCGGCCGTACCGGGCAGCAGCGGCCGGATCTGCGCCGCGTCCCGGGCGTTGTCCAGCAGCACGAGGACGCGCCGTCCGTCGAGCACGGAGCGGAAGAGCGCGGAGCGCTCGGCGAGCGAGTCGGGGATCTCGGCGTCCGCGGTGCCGAGCGCGCGCAGGAACGAGCCCAGTACGGCCTCCGGCTCCGCCACCCGCGTCCCGGCGCCCTGTAGGTCCACGTACAGCTGGCCGTCGGGGAAGTGCGCGCGGGCCGCGTGCGCGACATGGACGGCGAGCGTCGTCTTGCCGACGCCGCCGATGCCCGCGAGCGCGGAGACCGCCATGACGGACCCCTCGGCGGTGGCCAGCCGGTTGCCCAGCTCCCGTACGAAGGCGTCGCGGCCGGTGAAGTCCGGGACGGTCGCCGGGAGTTGCGCGGGACGCGGCAGGGCGTGCACCGGCTCGGGTTCCTCCGGCGGGCGCGCCAGGTCCTCGTCCGCCTGGAGGATGCGGCGCTGCAGCTCCGACAGTTCGGGCCGGGGGTCCACCCCCAGCTCGTCGGCGAGGAGCCGGCGCGTGTCCGCGTACACGGCGAGCGCCTCCGCCTGCCGGCCGCTCCGGTACAGCGCCACCATCAGCAGCTCGCGGAGGCGTTCCCGCAGCGGGTGGGCGGCGGTCAGGGCGGTCAGCTCGGAGACGGCCTCCGTGTGGGCGCCGACCTCCAGATCCAGGTCGAGGAGGGCCTCGGTGAGCTGGAGGCGCCACTCCTCCAGGCGGGTGCGCTGCGTCTCGGCGTACGGTCCGGGCACGGAGGCCAGCGCCTCGCCGTCCCACAGGTTCAGCGACTTGCTGATCAGGGAGCGCGCCTGGCCGCGGTCGCCGGCGGCGCGCGCCTTGTCCGCGTCGGCGGCCAGCTCCTGGGCCACGTTGAGGTCGAGGGCGTCGTGGCCGGTCCGCAGGGCGTAGCCGCCGGACTCGCTGACCAGCACGCCGGGGGAGAGGACCTTGCGCAGGCGGGAGGCGTACGTACGGACGGCGGCGAGCGCCTGCGAGGGCGGTTCGTCGCCCCAGAGCCCGTCGATGAGTTCGGCGGCGGTCGCGGTGCGGCCCTCGCGCAGCAGGAGCGAGGCGAGCAGGGCGCGCTGCTGCGGCGAGCCGGGGGGCAGCGCCTCGCCGCCGCGCCAGGCGCGTACCGGGCCGAGCACGCTGAAGCGGAGGAGCGCGGACTCGTTGGGTTCACCGGCCACGGTGCTGTCGGCCTTTCCGCCCATCGCCTTGTCGAACGTGCCGAGTTTATCGGGCTTCATCGACGTGCCGTTGCGGTTGCCGTGGCCGGTCCCGTTGACGTGGCCGGTCCGGTTGATGTGCTCGCCGATCTGCGCCGCAGTGGTCGCGGTGGTCGCGGTGGCTGCCGTCGCCGCAGTCTCGGTGGCCGCGGTCGTCGCGCGGTTCCGGTCGGAGGTCGTGCGACTCCGGTCGGAATCACCGCCGTCGACGTGTCCCGCGCCGCGCACGGTATCGGCGCGGCTGCCGTTGGTGCCGCTGCTGTTGGTGCCCCTGCCGTCATTGGTCGCGCCGGTCCTGTCCCTGTCGCTCGGCGCGGCCGGAGCCCGTTGCTCCGGTACGCGCGGCCCGCCGTCGAGGCCCATAGCTCCCCCTGCCCGCCACTCACCGGTATCGCCCCGGACAGTCTGCCTTGCCGGAGGCTGTCCGTCAGCAGTGAGCAAGGCTCTGCACAAGCCCTCGACAGGATCAGGACCGCAAGTGGCCGAAGGGCTACGGGGTGAACGAGGGGGCGGAGTGGCCCGCCGCCTCCCCCTTGGTCTCCCTTTCACTTCCCCCTCCTCCCGCCCGTACGAAACTGTCGTGTGAGAATCACGGACCGGGTGCGGGATGCCCGGCGAGCGACGCGCGGTCACACGACGCCGAGGGAACAGGGAGTGGAGTCATTGGAACCGCTGGACGCCCAGGATCCGCGCCGGGTGGGGGAGTTCCGGATACTGGGCCGCCTCGGTGAGGGCGGTATGGGACGCGTCTACCTGGCCCGCAGCCCTGGTGGCCGGGCCGTGGCGGTCAAGTTCATCCACGCCGACATGGCCGCGACGCCCGGGTTCCGGGACCGCTTCCGGCGGGAGGTGGACGTGGTCCAGCGGGTCGCCGGCGTGGCGGGGGCCGCCGGTGCGCACGGCACGGGCACCGTCCCGGTGGTGGCCGCGGGCGTGGACGAACGCCACCCCTGGTACGCCTCCGACTACGTGCCGGGACCGTCGGTACAGGAGGCCGTGGACCGGTTCGGGCCGCTGCCCGAGGAGACGTTGTGGAGGTTCGCGGCCGATCTCGCGAAGACCCTTCGGCATGTCCATGCCGAGAGCCTGATCCACCGTGACCTCAAGCCGTCCAACGTGCTGCTGTCCAGCGCCGGGCCGCGCCTCATCGACTTCGGGATCGTGCACGCCGCGCTGGAGAGCGCGCTCACCATCTCCGGCGCCCGGATCGGCACGCCCGCGTTCATGTCGCCCGAACAGGCTTACGGGGAGCGGGTCACCCCCGCCACCGACATCTACAGCTACGGCCTGACGCTCGCCTTCGCGGCGACCGGGCAGGTCTCGCGCCGGGCCAGCCAGGAGGTCGATCTCGGCGGCGTGGACGAGCAGTTGAGGCTGCTGATCCTGCAGTGCCTCGACCCGGAGCCCGAGCGCAGGCCGAGCGCGGCGGAGGTCCACAGCCGGGCCGCGGCGATGGACCGGACGACCGACACCTGGCTGCCCGCCCCGATCGCCTCGGCGATCGCCGGCACGTCGGAGCGGCTGCTCAACCTGGAGTCGCGGGACGACGGGGGCGACGGGGGACACGGGCATCCCGGGACCGTGCGGGACGCGTTCCACCACGCGCGGACCGGGGGCCCGCACTCCCCGCCCCCGCCGTCGTACGGCCCGCCGCCGCACAGCGCGCCGTACTCACCACCGCCGAACGCGCCGCACAACGCGCCGCACCCGGTGGGCCCGTACGGACAGCCGCTGTACGGCGCGCCGACGCCGCCCATGTACGGACCCGGGTACGGCTACCCCCAGGCGCAGGCGCATCCCCAGGCTCACGCCCACGCCGCCCAGGCGCACGCCCAGGCGCCCGCCCGGACACCGCCCCCGCAGCCCGCGACCGGCGCCCTCGGCTGGGCGTACGGCGGGCTGATCGGGCGCCCGGCACTGGGGCTGCTCTGGCTGGCGCCGCTCAGCCTCGGCTCGTTCCTGCTCCTTTTCGCGCAGTTCAGCTTCCTGGGCGGGCTCACGGCCATGCTCCTGCCGGGGCTGCTCGTGCTGGCCGGCTGGCTCACCGTCACCAAGGGCCGCACGGAGCACCGTGTGTGGCACCGCTGGAACCACCGCTACTGGCTGCTCCTGGCGTACGTCGTGGTCCAGGGGTGCTGGGATCTCAGCACCTACGACACGCAGGACATCCTGCTGAAGCGGGGGAGGGTGTCGCCCTATCAGGAACTGATGGGCCCGATGGCCGGCCTGCTCGGCGCGCTGCTCGGCCTCGGCGTCCTCGCCCTGATCTACGTGGTGCCCACGGTCATCTCCCGCCGCCGGCGACTGCGCGCCGAGGGGCTCTGAGCCACCGGACGGGCCCGGCCCCGTGGCCGGGCCCGCTCTCCCCTCACTCCCGTCACTCCCCGAGGAACACCGGGTTCGTGAACGCCGCCAGCGCCCCCGGCAGCCCGGTCACCTTCGGGGCGTGCCGCACCTCCGCGCGTACGTAGGCGGCGTACGCGGCGGTCGTACGCCACTCCACCGTGCCCGAGCCCGACTCGGGGAGCGCGGAGCTGTACAGCGGCCCCTGGTCCGTGACGAAGTACACGGTGCACCCCGGGGCGCCGGTCACCTCCAGGCGTACGGTCACCGGGGCGTCCGGGGCGACGCCCAGCCGTTCGCCGATGCCCGCGTGGCGCCCCCGGCCGCCCGCCGCGCCGAAGACCAGTGAGACCGCCGCGGACTCGGCGACGTAACTGCGGCCCGCCCGGATCCCGGCGAGGATGGCCTCGCGGGTGAGGTCGTCGGCGAGGACGACGGTCTGCGGGGTGCCGACCGGGTCGGGGTCGCGGTGCGCGTCGCTGTTCCCCATCGCGGGGGTCCACTGCCGCCCCGTACCGCCCGAACGGACCGACGCCACCAGGAGGTTGTCCCACTCGGCGAGGGAGATCTCGTCGTCCGGCGTGTACGCGCCGTTCCAGACCTCCACCGCGTCGGCGTCCGCGAAGCCGAACTTCCAGTTGCAGCCGATGCAGGTGCCGTGCGGATGCGCGGGCACGACGAGGCCGCCCGCGCGGCCGATCTCGCGGGCGAAGCGGCCGAAGCGGTTCTCGCGGGCGCGGTAGCGCCAGTCGATGAAGGTGCCCGGGTCCGTACCGAGCGCGAGGACGTGGCCGTTACGGGTGGTGACCTCCTCACCGGTGAGGATCAGCAGGTCGTCACCCCACAGGCCCTCCCAGGCGCGGTGCCCGGAGTACGTGTTGTGCTCGCTGGTGTTGATGAAGTCGAGCCCCGCCGCGCGGGCGAGCGCGGCGATCTCGGCGGGGGTGCGCCGGCCGTCGGAGTGCACGGAGTGGAGGTGGCAGTCACCGCGGTACCAGGCCCGGCCGCGCCCCTTGGCCCGCCGCGGCGGGTGCACGGGGGGCGGGGTGGTGCCGGGGGCGCCGAAGGTGAGCGTGATGGTGACCTCGTACGGCAGCCCCTCCGGCGCGACGGTGTACGGGCCGAGCGCGATGTGCCAGACGCCCGCGCGGACCGGGCCGGGGATGTAGCCCGGGGTGGCCGTGTCGGCACGTACGAAGAACTCGGTGCGGGCGCCGCCGGACCAGCCGCGGAAGCCCTTGCCGCCCAGCTCCGTGCCGCGCTCGTCGAAGAGGCCGATGTCGAGGGCGTTGCCCTGGGTGCCGGCCGGGACGGCGGGTCGCTCGTACGAGTAGGCGACATGGATCTCGTTGACGCCACGCGGTACTTCGACGGGGAGGTACACGAAGTCGGGGGAGCCGGGCGGCAGGGTGCCGCGGACGGTCCTGGCCTGTCTGCCGTCGGCGGCCGGGCCTGCGGAGGCGGGGCCGGGGTCGGGGGAGTCGGCGGAAGCGGCGTTCGCGAAGCTCACGGTACTCAACGTAAGCGCGGTGGCGGCTCCCGTCACCAGGAGTCCGCGTCGTCCGATGGGCTGGCTCGTACTCATACCGGCTGCTCCAGAGGCGAGAGGGGCGGAGGTGCGAAAGGGCTGACGGAAACGGTGCGGTGTTCCGTCACTCTCGTAGCCCGGGGTGAACCGGGGCACAAGGCCCGGCGGGTGGCGGATTGCGTGCAGACACCGGGCGGATGGCCCGCCGGGGACGTGCCGGGCGGAACGGCCGGGTCCGTCGCGAGACCGCGAACCCGGACCGGAGTACCTGGAGTACCAGGTGTCGTCGAATAGGCATCCGATGCCGATATGACGAGGTACTGGACCAGTCCATAGTCGGCTCATGACCTCGAAGGCGAAAGTGCCTTCGCTGTCGGCCCGGAGGCCTGGCGTTGGCAACAGCCCATGGCCCGGCCGGCGCCGGCGATGCCGTGACGGTCATCGGCCGGGATTCCCACCGGGGGCCGGTCGGTGGGTGACGATCCGGCCGAATTCATCCAGGGAGCACGATGATTTACCACAGTGTCCGGCTGAAGGCCAAGGTGGGCGTGACGCGGGAGCAGATCGACGAGGCTCTGGAGACCATGCGCGACCAGGGCCGGAACATCCCGGCGGTGAAGTCGTTCGTCGTCGGCCGCGAATTCGGAGGCGGCTTCGACTGCGGCGGGGTGTTCGTCATCGAGGACCTCGACGGCTACTGGGAGTATCTGACGCATCCAGCGCACGCCCGCGCCGACCGGATCGGTATGGCGCTGGTGGAGGATTACGAGTGGTCCGACACCGTCGATGACGACGACCCGCTGATGGGCGAGAAGATCGCCGACCTGCAACGGCGCTGGTACGAAAGCACCCTCGCGCCGGTGAGCTAGCAGCGCGGCTGCCCGGACCTCTTCGAGCGCCCGGTGGACCGGGGAGGGTCAGCCGGACGCGGTCAGGGCGCGCAGTTGGGCGAACGACTGACGAATGGCCTCGTGCAGGTCGAGGCCGTCGGCGGTGTCGGTGGCGTCGACCCATCGCTGGAAGGCGACCCGGTACACCGCGGAGCCGGCCTCGGTGGCCAGGTCGGCCTCGGTGCCGTCGACGCCCCGCCGTCGGAGCCCGTCGGCGAGCGTGGCCGACATGCCCGCGAGCTTGATCAGTTCACGTTCCCGGAGATCGGCGTTGGCCATGATCACCGCGTGCCGCTTCCGCGCGAGCTCACGGTCACCTCCGATCACGTCGGCCGCGGCGAACAGCGCGGCCGCGACGGCCTCCAGCGTCGACGCCGTGGCGGGCGCCGCCTCCAGTGCGGCCAGCGCCTTCTCCTCCAGTTCGGACGACCGGTCGAAGAGGACCTCGCGTTTGTCGGCGAAGTGGCGGAAGAAGGTGCGGGCGGTCACGCCGGCCCGGTCGGCGATGTCCGCCACCATGGTCTGGTCGAAGCCATGTTCGATATACAGCGCCAGTGCGGCTTCACGTAGCCGGTCACCGGCTCCAGGCTCCCATCGTCCCATGCCGCGAGTTTAGTGCTGGCGTTTAGGCCCAGGCGTGGGCCCACGGGCCCTGTCGCTGGGCCCGGTCCGGACATAGCCTTCGTCGTGCTCCGGGGGACTCGCAAGCGGGGGGAGCGAACAGTGCGACGGCTCAAGTGAACTGACGGGCTGTCAGTCCTGGCGCGACCGTGTGTGTGAGTGCAAGTCAATTCACTTACATAAAAGTTGGGTGAGTCACTTGTCCGGGCTCGGTCTCCAGTCGCACGCCGGAATCCTCGCGCGGTTCACCCGCGATCAGGGGAAGCGCGATCTTCCACCGCCTCTCCGCGCCGCGCGCGTTCTGCTGCACGTGCTCTTCGGGCTCACGGCCGTGGGCGGGCTGGGGCTGGTCGGCGAGGCGGTGTCCACGGGGCTGATGACCCCGACGCTCTTCTTCCTCGCCCTGTACGCGGCGGCTCCTGGGGTGCTGGCCTGGGTGCTCACCTGGCGTCTCCGCGAGGGTGCCAACCGCGTCTGGGGCGGCCTGGTCGCCGTACAGGTGTGGCTGGTCTGCGGCGGCCTGTTCAACATCGCGAGTGGCTCGGTACGGGGCCTCACCCAACTGGTGCTGCCGCTGGCGATCCTGGCCTTCCTGACCCGGCCCGGAAGCCGTACCTGGCTGGGGGTGCCGCTCCCCGCGAAGAGCCTCCGGGAGCTGTTCTCCCGGTTCTCGTTCACGCGCGTGCTCTTCCGGCGGGGCGACCGGGCCCAGACGGCCGTGGAGTACCTGGGGATGATCGTGGTCGTCTCCATGATCATCCTGGCGATGGTCACCGGAGGCATCTCCAGCCGCTTGACCGGCGGACTCCAGGAGGCGGTCTGCAGCCTCGTCGGCGAGTCGTGCGAAGGGTCGGGCGGCACGTCGGGCGGCACCGGCGGCGGTACGTCGGGCGGTACGTCGGGTGGTTCGACGGGCGGAACCACCGGGGGCGCCAGCGGCGGTGCCACGGGCGGCTCGACCGGCGGCGAGGACAACGGTGGGAAGACCACCGGCGGTACGGCCAACGGTGGCGGAGACAACGGGGGTGCCTCGGGCTCCGGCGGCGCGAGCGGGGGCGCGAATGGCGGTGCGAATGGCGGCGATTCCGGGGGCGACTCCGGGGGTGCCAACGGCGGCGCGAACGGCGGTACCAACGGCGGGAGTTCCGGCGGTACGAGTAATGGAGGTGGCGACAACGGGGGCGCCACCGGCTCCGGCGGTGCGAGCGGGGGCGCCAATGGTGGCGCGAACGGCGGTGATTCCGGGGGCGACTCCGGGGGTGCCAGCTCCGGGGGGACAGGTTCGGGAGGCAGCGGCTCAGGCGGCTCGGGGTCGGGCGGCTCCACGGGGGGCGCGGTCGGAGGCACGAACAGCGGCGGCCCGTCGTCCGGCGGCTCGACGGGTGGCGACAGCGGCGGGAACAACGGCGGCAGCACCGGCGGTGACGACGACAGCGGGGGCGCCGTCGGCGGTGCGGTCGGCGGTACGTCCGGGGGGAACAGCGGAGGGACGAACTCCGGTGGTGCGAACGGCGGCTCCGACAGCGGCGGCGCCAGCGGGGGCGCGAGCGGCGGCGCGAGCGGCGGCGCCAACGGAGGATCGAACTCCGGCGGCTCCGATTCGGGCGGCGCGACCGGCGGAGCCAGTGGCGGAGCGAGCGGTGGAACCAGCGGTGGTTCGAGCTCGGGCGGTGCGAGTGGTGGCGCGAGCGGTGGTTCCAGCTCGGGCGGTGCGAGCGGCGGGGCCAGTGGTGGCGCGAGCGGCGGGGCCAGCGGTGGCGCGAGCGGTGGTTCCAGTTCCGGCGGTGCGAGTGGTGGTGCGAGCGGCGGGGCCAGCGGTGGCGCGAGCGGTGGTTCCAGCTCCGGTGGAGCCAGCGGTGGCGCCAGCGGTGGCGCGAGCGGTGGTTCTAGTTCCGGCGGGGCGAGCGGTGGCGCCAGCGGTGGCGCGAGCGGCGGTTCCAGTTCCGGCGGGGCGAGCGGCGGAGCCAGCGGTGGCGCGAGCGGCGGTTCCAGCTCCGGCGGGGCCAGTGGCGGTGCGACCGGTGGCGCCAGCGGCGGAACAAGCAGCGGTGGCTCCTCGTCCGGAGGGCCCTCGCCCGACCCCTCCAAGTCTTTGGAGGAGCCTGACGACGATCCTGACGACGAGCCCGAGGAGAAGCCCAAGAACGACTGCGACAACGCCCCCAAGGCTGCCGGCTTCCCCACCGTGATGAACGCGGGATCGACCGGTCATCTCATCCTGGCGACCGGTGCCAAGCCCGGCCTCGACACGCAGGCGACCAAGTCGATGTTGGAGCAGGCGGCTGCCGCCGCCAAGCAAATGGGCAGTTCCGCGGTCCCCGGTTACGACACGTACCAAGAGGCCGAAGATGCCGCCAAGGCGGCCTTCGGCAATGAGTGCAACAAAGACACCACGGACACCGACAAGGAGCAGGACAAGACCAGCGATCAGCTCGACGAGGCCGGGAGCGACAAGGACAACCGTCCGATGCAGGACCCCCTGCACGCCCTGGACGGCATCCCCGACTACAAGCCGGGAGCGGCCGGGCGCAAGGAGTGGTCGCAGGCGGTCGAGGAAATCGCCAAGAAGAATCCTCTGACCGAGAACTTCACGGCCCAGGACGCGCTCGTCATCGCCGACTACACCGGCAGTTGGGCCGCCGACCTCAACAACTACCTGCGGACCGGGAGCGCGCGCGGATCGTTCAAGAACCCTGATGCCAAGGTGCAGTTGATGGACGAGGCGCTGAGCCACCTTCCGCCGGTCCCCGATCTCACCGTCTACCGGGGCACGTTCATGCCGGACAGCGTCCTCCAGCAGCTGACCGGCGGTGGCGAGGTCAACTTCCCCGAGTACCTGAGTACGTCGACGGACCTCGCCAAGGCGGAGTCCGCCCTGGGCCGGGCCAACGGAGGGGGCGTCGGGGGCGAGAACGTGCTGCTCGAAATCGAGACGAGCAACGGCCGCAACATCGACCCGCTGTCCCGCTACCGGGGCAAGGAGTCGGAGGTCCTCATCCCGCGCGACGGGAAGTTCACGATGACGAGCCAGGAGACGCGCATCATCAACGGCAAGGAAGTCAAGGTCATCAAGGTGACCCAGACGGGTTGACGGCGGACCCCGCGCGGACGGGCCGGCCGAGCCGGTCGCGTCCGCACGGGGCGGGCGGCGCCCGTCGTTCAGGCGGGGGAGCCGGCCGGGCCGTCCTTCTCGCCCAGCTCCGCGAAGTGGTCGAACTCCCCGGCCATGACGCCCTTCACGAACGCGTCCCACTTCACCTGCGTCGTGGTGACGATGTTGTCGGGGTCGCTGGTCTCCCGGAGATGAATGAGATCCCCGGCCCCGGCGGCCACCTCGATCCACGGCCCGGGGCCGTCGTCGCCCTCGGCGGTGGCGCGGACCCATTCGAGACCGGCGGGTACGTCAGCCATGGTGATCGGACTCCTTGAGTGAGCGGAGGAAACCGGCTCAGGTGGCCGGGTCGGTGGTCAGTATGGATTGTGCGGGATCGGCGGTCCCGGTGAGCTGTATCGCGTGATCGGACGTCACGGCGACGCCGGGACCAGCCCCGCCTTGAGCGCCGCTCCAGCAGCGTACGCACGACGGCCGATCGGAGGCCGTCGCCCTGGCCACCTGCGTCACCTGCGTCACCTGAGTGATCTGGGTGACCTGGGTGACCTGGGTGACCTGGTGACCCAAGTCACCAGGTCACGGGGATGGCCTCCGGGATGCGGAAGGCGACATCGGGTCGCCATGGCACCTGCGTGTCCGGCTCGGCGAGGCGCAGGGTGGGGGTGCCGGGGGTGGCCAGGGCTTCCAGTACGGCGGCGATCTGCATCCGGGCCAGCCGGTTGCCCGGGCAGTGGTGCTTGCCGTAGCCGAAGCCGAGGTGCGGGCAGTGCTGCCGGTCGGTGGAGAAGCGGCCGGGGTCGAAGCGCTCGGGGTCCGGGAAGGCCACGGGGTCGTGGTTGGCGGATTCGAGGGAGAACAGCACGCACTCCCCGGCCTTGATGGTCAGGCCCTCGATCTCCACGTCACGGGTGGCGAGCCGCTTGGCGCCGCCGGTGGCCATCGGTGTTCTGCGCAGCAGTTCCTCCACCGTGGCCGGGACCAGCCCGGGGTCGACCCGGATGGCCGTGACGATGTCGGGGCAACGGGCGAGGGTCACGAGGGCGTTGGCGAGGAAACTGGCGGAGGTCCGGTATCCCGCGATGAGGAACACGTTGGCGACCTGGGCGAGTTCGGAATCGCTCAGCCTGCCGCCCGCTCCGTCGCGCCCGGCCGGGATCTCGGCCTCGGCGAGTCGTCTGAGCAGATGGTCACCCGGGGTGGCGACCAGGCCGGGGAGCCGCCGCAGGAAGAAGTCGTACATGCGGGCGATCGCCGCCGTCATCGCCTCCGTGCCGGGGCCGCCCCAGGTCAGGACGGTGTCGCAGGCCTCGTTGAGCAGGCGCTTCTCGTCCTCGTCCAGCTCGCCGAGGAGGACCTGGCAGGCCACCAGGTAGGGCAGCGGGACCGCCAGCCCCGTGTACAGGTCGGCGGGCGGTCCCGTCCGGACGAGGCCGTCGATCAGCGCCGTGGCGTGGCGCCGGGTCCAGGCGTGGTAGCGGCGTACCGCGCGCGGGCCGAGCGCGTCGCTCATCACCGAGCGCAGCCCGGTCTCGCGGAGGGTGGCCATGATGTCGCCCCGGGTGCCCTCGGCGCGCGGGGGGATGGGCTCCTGGCGCGGGGCGCCCGGTCGCAGGGCGGCGGAGAGGCTCAGCCGGGGATCGCCGAGGAGGGCGCGGGCCACGTCGTACCGGGTGACGAGCCAGGCGTGATCGCCGGTGACCGTCCTGACCCGGGTGGCGGGTTGCGGGGTGTCCCGCAGCAGGGCGTACACCGGGGAGATCGCGTCGCTCCAGTCCCCGAACGGGAAGTCGAGGGGCGGCAGTTCCGTACTCATGGTCAGCCTCCCGTGCGGGGTCGCGGGAGCGTGACGCCCGGCGCCGGGGCGGGCGGAGGGGCCGCGTCGGCGGGCCGGACCACCGCGAACGCCTGGCCGGGCGAGGCGAACAGCTCCTCGAACATCAGCGGCATGGTGGGGATCACGTGGTGGTAGATGTGCACGGAGGAGGGCACGCCGAGGATGGCCGGCGTGTCCGCGCACACGGGCAGCTCCGCGATCAGATAACCCATGCCGACCTCCAGTTGCCGGTCGCTGGGCTCGACGCCCTTCAGGTGCGAGGCGAGGGCGAGTCCGCTCGCCTGGCGGAACACGTTCCGTACGTGGGGCTTCTCCGCGACCACCTGCTCGATGCGGCGGAGCAGCGAGCGGTACGTGGGGTGCTCGGTGAACTCCGAGAGCACGCGCACCCGGTGCCGGCAGGCGGGCACCTCGGCGGCCACCCAGGCCCGCGCGATCCGCCGCCGCAGCCGCCGGGTCTCGCGCTGCGTGCTCGTCCGTACGCGCTCGGGGTCCCAGCCCAGCGCGCGGTACGTGTGGGTGAGCGACGCGTCCGGGATGATGGGATCCACCTCGTCGAACACCGAACTGGCCCACCGCAGCAGGGCGGTGAGCCGCTGTTCGTTGAAGTACCCGTTCCCCGGGCTGACTCCGATCAGGGCGTGCTCGCCCCGTTCGCAGATCTGCCGGCAGTGGTCGGTGTACGGCTCGATGGTGAATTCAGGCGGGATCCTTCGTCCGGCGATCTCGTGCATGGGTTTCTCCCGTACGTCAGGAAAAGTGCGGACACGTGGCAGTGTGTTCGGCGCCGTGAGCGCGCGACAGCTTCCGCCGGGAGACTCCATTCGAATGAGTGGCCACCGCTGGTCAAACGTGCGAGACGTGGCGTGTACTCGTCAATTTTGGATGGCGTGGCGGCCTTACGGTCCGGCCTGTCAGCGCTTCCGGCGGGCGTTGAGCCGGGCGGCCTGGCGGGTCAGATGGTCGCGTTCGGCGAGGTTGGTGGCCTGGTGGGCGGCGTCGGCGTACAGCCGCGCCGCCGTCTCCAGGTCCCCGTCGCGCTCGTGGAGGTACGCCGCCACGGCGGTGCGGCGGGGCAGGGGGTGCCCGCTGCCAGGGGAGCCCGGGGAGGCGGCGTCGTCCAGTGCCGCGAGCGCCGCCAGGCCCGCGCGCGGTCCGTCGGCCTCGCCGACGGCGACCGCGCGGTTGAGCCGGACGACCGGGCTGTCGGTCAGGCGGACGAGTTCGTCGTACCACTCGACGATCTGCACCCAGTCGGTCTCCCCGGCGGTGGGCGCGTCGGCGTGGAGGGCCGCGATGGCGGCCTGGGCCTGGAACTCGCCCAGCCGGTCCCGGGCGAGAGCCGCCTGCAGGATCCCGATGCCCTCGGCGATCGCCCCCGTGTCCCACCGGCCCCGGTCCTGCTCGGCCAGCGGCACCAGGCTCCCGTCGGGCGCGGTCCTGGCGGCGCGCCGGGCGTGGTGGAGCAGCATGAGGGCGAGCAGCCCCGCCACCTCGGGATGGTCGATGACGGCGGCGAGCTGCCGGGTGAGCCGGATGGCCTCGGCGGCGAGGTCCACATCGCCGGAGTAGCCCTCGTTGAAGACGAGGTAGAGGACCCGCAGCACGGTGGAGACGTCGCCGGGCCGGTCGAACCGTATCCCGGAGACGGTGCGCTTGGCCCGGCTGATGCGCTGCGCCATGGTCGCCTCGGGCACCAGGTAGGCCCGGGCGATCTGACGGGTGGTGAGCCCGCCCACGGCGCGCAGCGTGAGGGCGACCGCGGACGCCTGGGTCAGCGACGGGTGGGCGCACAGGAAGTAGAGCTGGAGCGTGTCGTCCACCGCGGACGCGGGCCCCGGCTCCGGTTCCTCGTCGACGAGGTCCTCACGCCGGCGGCGGGCGGTGTCCGCCCGGGTCGCGTCGAGGAACCGGCGCCAGGCCACGGTGACCAGCCACCCCTTCGGGTCCCGCGGCGGGGCGGCCGGCCAGACGCGGACCGCCTCGACCAGCGCGTCCTGTACGGCGTCCTCGGCCGCCGCGAAGTCGGCTCCGCGGCGGACGAGGATCCCGAGCACGCTCGGGGTGAGGCTCCGGAGCAGGACCTCGTTCACCGGGGAGGTCACTCCGTGACGGTGGGCGGCTCGGTCAGGAACGGGCGCAGTTCGAGCCACTCGTGGATCGGCTCCCCGCCCGCGCCGGGGGCGGCCGACAGTTCCCCGGCCAGTTCGACGGCGCGCTCGTAACTGTCGACGTCGATCACCATCCAGCCGGCGATGAGGTCCTTGGTCTCGGCGAACGGGCCGTCGGTGACCGGCGGGCGGCCCTCGCCGTCGTACCGCACCCACGTCCCCTCGGGGGCGAGCGCCTGACCGTCGACGAACTCGCCGGTCCCCTCCAACCGTGCCGCGAAGTCCTGCATGTACCGCACGTGGGCCGTGATCTCCTCCGGCGTCCACCGGTCCATGGGCACGTCGTTGGCCGGGGCCGGGGCGCCGCGGTAGTGCTTGAGCAGCAGGTACTTGGCCATGGTGTTCTCCTCGGTGCTGGTGCGGCCCATTGTGGCCGCGTTCACCCCTGGGACGGAGCGGGCCACGGGTTCTCGACATCCCCGGCCCATCTTTTTCGGTTCTCTTTTTGGTTCTCCTGGCCGAGCCCTCCGCGGCGGAGACCGAGCTCTCTGCGGCGGAGGCCGAGTCTTCCTCCACGGAGGCCTAGCATTCCGTCTCGCCGAGAGACATATGCCACCACATGCCACACATCCAAGATCCAGCCGCGCGCTCGTATCCTCGGACCTATGACAACCAGCAGCGCACCGCAGGGCCCCGGGACCGGACAGCCGACCGCCAACGGCATGCGCCGCGCCCTCAAACGGGCCCGGGACGGTGTCGCGCTCGATGTCGCCGAGGCCACCGTGCTGCTCCAGGCGCGCGGGGCGGATCTCACCGAGCTGGCCGGGTCCGCCGCGCGGGTGCGGGACGCCGGGCTGGCGGCCGTCGGGCGGGCCGGGATCATCACGTACTCCCGGAAGGTCTTCATCCCGCTCACCCGCCTCTGCCGCGACAAGTGCCACTACTGCACCTTCGTCACCGTGCCCGGCAAGCTCCGCCGCGCCGGGCACGGCATGTTCCTCTCGCCCGACGAGGTCCTGTCGATCGCCCGCGAGGGCGCCGCCATGGGGTGCAAGGAAGCCCTGTTCACCCTCGGCGACCGGCCCGAGGACCGGTGGCCCGAGGCGCGGGAGTGGCTGGAGGCGGAGGGGTACGACGACACCCTCGCCTACGTACGCGCCATGGCGATCCGCGTCCTGGAGGAGACCGGGCTGCTGCCCCACCTCAACCCCGGGGTGCTGTCCTGGACCGACCTCCAGCGGCTCAAGCCCGTCGCGCCGAGCATGGGCATGATGCTGGAGACCACCGCCACCCGGCTGTGGTCCGAGCCCGGCGGCCCGCACCACGGCTCGCCCGACAAGGAGCCCGCCGTCCGGCTGCGGGTCCTGGAGGACGCCGGCCGCTCCAACGTGCCGTTCACGACCGGTGTGCTGATCGGCATCGGCGAGTCGTACGAGGAGCGCGCCGACGCCCTCTTCGAGCTGCGCCGGATCCAGCGGGCCTACCAGGGCCTCCAGGAAGTCATCATCCAGAACTTCCGCGCCAAGCCCGACACCGCCATGCGCGGCATGCCCGACGCGGAGCTGGAGGAGCTGGCCGCGACCATCGCCGTCGCCCGGCACATCCTCGGCCCCGCCGCCCGCGTCCAGGCACCGCCGAACCTGGTCACGGCGTCCATCAGCGGCTCCGCCGCGGGCGAGTACGCCCTGATGATCGGCGCGGGCATCGACGACTGGGGCGGGGTCTCGCCGCTCACCCCCGATCATGTCAACCCCGAGCGCCCCTGGCCGCACATCGACGAACTGGCCGCGCGGACCGCCGAGTCCGGCTTCGAGCTGCGCGAACGCCTCACCATCTACCCGGAGTTCATCCGGCGCGGCGAGCCCTGGCTCGACCCCCGGCTGCTGCCGCACGTACGGGCCCTCGCCGACCCGGAGACCGGGCTCGCCCGCGAGGACGTCACCCCGGCCGGGCTGCCCTGGCAGGAACCGGACGAGGGCTTCACCGCCACCGGCCGCACCGATCTGCACCGCACCATCGACACCGAGGGCCGCACCGCCGACCGGCGCGACGACTTCGACGAGGTGTACGGGGACTGGGAGGCGCTGCGCGAGGCCGCCGCCCCCGGCATGGTGCCCTCCCGTATCGACACCGACGTACGGACCGCCCTCGCGCAGGCCGCCGACGACCCGACGCGGCTCACCGACGACCAGGCCCTCGCCCTGCTCCACGCCGACGGGCCGGCCCTCGACGCGCTCACCCGGATCGCGGACGAGCTGCGCCGCGACACCGTCGGCGACGACGTCACGTACATCGTCACCCGCAACATCAACTTCACCAACGTCTGCTACACCGGCTGCCGCTTCTGCGCCTTCGCCCAGCGCCGTACGGACGCCGACGCGTACACCCTCTCCCTCGACCAGGTCGCGGACCGCGCGCAGCAGGCGTGGGAGGTCGGCGCCACCGAGGTCTGCATGCAGGGCGGAATCCACCCCGACCTGCCCGGCACCGCCTACTTCGACATCGCGCGCGCGGTGAAGGAGCGCGTCCCCGGCATGCACGTCCACGCCTTCTCCCCGATGGAGGTCGTCAACGGCGCCTCCCGGACGGGACTTTCGATCCGGGAGTGGCTGACGGCTGCCAAGGAGGCCGGACTCGACTCGATCCCCGGCACGGCGGCGGAGATCCTCGACGACGAGGTCCGCTGGGTCCTCACCAAGGGCAAGCTGCCCACGGCCACCTGGATCGACGTCGTCACGACCGCCCACGAACTGGGCATCCGCTCCAGCTCCACGATGATGTACGGCCATGTCGACCAGCCCCGCCACTGGCTGGGCCACTTCCGTACGCTCGCCCGCATACAGCGGGAGACCGGCGGCTTCACCGAGTTCGTGACGCTGCCCTTCATCCACACCAACGCCCCGGTCTACCTGGCCGGCATCGCCCGCCCCGGGCCCACCGACCGGGACAACCGGGCCGTGATCGCGATGGCGCGGCTGCTGCTGCACCCGTACATCCCCAACATCCAGACCAGTTGGGTGAAACTCGGCACGGAGGGCGCGGCGGAGATGCTGCGCTCCGGCGCCAACGACCTGGGCGGCACCCTGATGGAGGAGACCATCTCCCGTATGGCGGGCTCCAGTTACGGCTCGTACCGCTCCGTGCGGGACCTGGTAGCCATCGCGGAGGCGGCGGGCCGTCCGGCGAAGCCGCGGACGACGCTGTACGGGGAGGTCCCGGCGGAGCGGGTCGAAGCGGCGGCCGCGTCGGACGGACACCTGCCGGAGTTGCTGCCTCTGCTGGCAGACTGAGAAGGAGAGCAGGAGCGGCGAGCGGGAAGGCGCGGGAGCGCGCGATCGGGGGAGTACGTACGTGGCAGAGGCGCGGGCGCATCAGCCGTCGATGGCCGAACTGATCGCGCGGCGCCGCAGATTCATCGGCCGCAGCGCCGAACTGTCCGCGTACCGCGACAACTTCGGCCACCCGCCCGAGGACGAGCGACACCGCTACCTCTTCCACGTCCACGGCAACGCGGGCGTCGGCAAGACCTCCCTCGTACGGGAGCTGGAGCGGGCCGCCCGGGAGTGCGGCGCGCTGACGGCGTACGTGGACGAGTCCGTCAGCAGTGTCCCCGAGGCGCTGGCCGCGATCGCCGAACAGCTCGACCGGCAGGGGCATCCGCTCAAGCAGCTCGACCGGCAGCTCGCCACCTACCGGCAGCGGCGGCACGAGGCCGAGGCCGTGTCGAGCGCCGCCCAGGCGGGCCCCGGCGCCGTCGGAGGGGCGCCTCCCGCCCCGTCCGCCGGGTCCACCGCCGCTGTCACGGCCGGGGTGATCGGGCTCCGGATGGTCCCCGTCGTCGGGGCGTTCGCGGACGCGGTCGACACCCAGCAGCTCGCGTCGGGAGCCGACCGGCTGCGGGCCACCCTGAGCGCGCGCTTCCGCGACCAGGAGGACGTCCAGCTCGTCCTCAAGCCGGACCAGGTCCTCACCCCCGTCCTGGTCACCGAACTCACCGGGATCTCCCGCGACATCCCCTGGATCGCGCTCTTCTTCGACACGTACGAACGCACCGCGCCCTTCCTGGACACCTGGCTGCGCGACCTGGTCAAGGCCGGCCGGTACGGGGACTTCCCGGCCCGCGTCGTCGTGACGCTCGCCGGCCAGCGCCCCCTCGACACCGCGGTCTGGGGCGGTTACGGCGGCTTCGCGACGGAGCTGCCGCTCGCCCCCTTCACCGAAGGGGAGGCGCGCACGCTCCTCGCGGCGAAGCGGGTCACGGACGAGTCCGTCGTGGAGGAGGTGCTCAGGCTCTCGGGCGGCCTGCCCGTCCTGGTCTCCACGCTCGCGGAGAACCAGCCGGCGGACCCGGACGACGTGGGCGATCCCAGCGCCACCGCCGTCGAACGCTTCCTCAAGTGGGAGCAGGACCCCGTACGGCGGGCCGCGGCCCTCGCCTGCGCCCTGCCGCGCCGGCTGGACGAGGACGTGTTCGGTGCCGTCGTGGCCGAGGACGCGGCGGGGCTGTACGACTGGCTGCGGGCGCTGCCCTTCGCCACCCGCAAGGACGGCGGGATCACGTACCACGGCGTCGTACGCGCCCCCATGCTGCGCCTCCAGCGCACCCGCTCCCCGCGCGGCTGGCGCGAGCGGCACGCGGCGCTCGCCGCGTGCTTCGCCCGCTGGCGCGCCGAGACCGAGAGCGAACTGCGCGCCGACGAGGTCTGGGAGAGCGCCGAATGGCGCGCGCTGCGCTTCGAGGAGACGTACCACCGGCTGTGCGCGGGACCCCGCGGCGCGCTCCCCGGCGCACTGCGCGACGTCGTCGAGGGCTGCCGCGAGAGCCCGGCCGCGGCCCGCCGGGCAGCCCAGGTGCTGGCGGAGGCCGGCACGGACACCGGCGACGAGGCGGCCCGGGAGTGGGGACGGCGGCTGGTGGCCGCCCTCGACGACGAGGAGAACGGCGTACGGGCCGCCCTCGGCGTGCTGCTCGACCGGCCGGGACTGGACACCCGGGGCCGCGCGGCGGCGCACACCGTACGGGGCCGGGAACTGCGCGAGGCGGGCTCGCACGAACCCGCACTCGCCGAGTACGACCGGGCGCTCGCGCTCGACCCGCGGGCGCCCCTCGCGCACTACGGCCGCGGCCTCACCCACCAGTTGTCCGGGGCGTACGAGGCCGCCCTGGCCGATCTGCGCCGCGCCGACGAACTCTCCCCGGACACGGTCTGGATCCTGGAGGTGTACGGGGAGACGCTGCGGATCGTCGGCAGGGACGACGAGGCCGTCACCCTGCTGGACCACGTCCTCGCGCTCGACCCGACCGACGCCTTCGCGCTGGCCTCCCGGGGCGTCACCCAGCACGCGCTGGGCCGGCACGAGGCCGCCCTGGCCGATCTCGACCGCGCTCTGGAACTGGACGACGAGTACCTGTGGGCCCTGGTCCGCAGGGCCCGCCTGCTGCGCGACCTGGAAGAGCCCGACCGGTCCTTCGCCGATCTGGACCGCGCGGTCGAACTGGCCCCGGACAACGCGTGGGTCGCCTCCGAGCGCGGCGAGGGGTACCGGCTCGCCGACCGCTACGAGGACGCGGAACGGGAGCTGACCCGTGCCCTGGAGCTCGACGCCGAACACGCCTCGGCGCTGGGGGGCCGGGGACATGTCCGCCACCTGCTGGGGCGGGACGCCGAGGCGCGCGCCGATCTCGACCGGGCGATCGAACTGGACCCCGAGTACGCCTGGGCGCTGGCGCACCGCGCCCGGCTGCGGCAGGAACACGACGACACCACGGGCGCGCTGGCCGACCTGGAGCGCGCCGTCGAGACCGATCCGGACGCTCTCTGGATCCGGCGGGAGCGCGGCGAGGCCCGGCTGAAGGCGGGACAGCACGAGGAGGCGCTCGCCGACCTCACCGAGGTGCTGGACCGGCGGCCCGACGATGACGTGGCGCTCACGCTGCGCGGCCGGGTCCATCACGTCCGGGGCCACTACGGTGACGCCTTCGCGGATCTGGACCGGGCCCTGGAACTCGATCCGGACGACTCGTGGGCGTACTACTGCCGGGGCAGGACGGGCCAGGCCGCGGGCCGCCCGGAGCAGGCGTACGCCGATCTCGTACGGTGCGCCGAGCTGTACCCGGAGGCGGACCACGCCCGGCGCAGGGCGGCCGCCATCTGCCTGCTCCTGGGCCGGCCCGAGGAGGCGCTGCGCCTGCTGGACGAGATGACCGACCCCGGCGAAAGCAGCCCGGTGGACCGCTGCGAGGCACTGCGCCGGAGTGGACAGTGGGCCGAGGCGCGCGCGGTGGCCGAGCGGCACAGCGCCGAGGCGCCGGTGTACGGCACGCTCCAGCTGGCCATGACGGTGACCGTGGCCGAGGGCGCGGAGGCCGGGGTTCCGGTCTGGCGGGAGCTGGAGCGGCTGATGGGCGAGGCCGGCGACCTCCCGGTCGACACGACCGCGTACGGGGCCATGCTGAGCGGTGCCGTACGGGGGGACTGGGCGGCGCTCGACACCGCGCTCACCGCCCTGTTCGAGACGGCACACGAGTGGGACGACCTCGCGAACATGGCCTGCGACCTGGAAGAACTGCTCCACGCACCCGGCGTCGACACCACCGGCCTGAGCCCCTACCTCGCCCGGGCCGTCGCCGCGCGCGACGCGTTCGCCGCCCGCTGGGCGTGACCCGGAGACGGGACCCGGAGACGGGACCCGGAGGCGGGACCCGGAAGGAGAAAGACCGAAGAGAACCGCCGCGCTACTTTGGTCGGATGCGGTACCGGGCCGGCCCTCCGTAACGTCATACGGTATGACAGCACCGTTTCCCGCCGAGTCCGCCGGCGGACCACCCGCTCCCGGCCCGCGTGTCGGCGATGGGCCCGCTCCTGGTCCGCCCGCTCCCGGCTCGCCCGCCGTCGGTAGCGCCGCTCCCGGTCCGCGCGCCGGCGGAACGCCCGCTCCTGGCCCGCCCGCTGTCGGTGGGGCCGCCGGTGGAGTGCCCGTGCCCGGCGCGGCCGCCGACGGTG
This sequence comes from Streptomyces sp. NPDC059255, assembly GCF_042752355.1. Classification (NCBI taxonomy): domain Bacteria; kingdom Bacillati; phylum Actinomycetota; class Actinomycetes; order Kitasatosporales; family Streptomycetaceae; genus Streptomyces; species Streptomyces sp. NPDC059255. The sequence continues at coordinate 240,331 of NZ_JBHYZP010000001.1, read as the reverse complement.
GGGCGGTCGGCGGAACGCCCGTGCGCGGCCTGCCCGTTCCCGGCTCGCCCGCCGTCGGTGGGGCCGCCGGTGGAGTGCCCGTGCGAGGCCTGCCCGCCGACGGCGCGGCCGCGGGCGGAGCGCCCGCTCCCGGTCCGCGCACCGACGGAGCGGCGGTCGGCGGAACGCCCCTGCGAGGCCTGCCCGCCGACGGCGCGGCCGCAGGCGGAGCGCCCGCTCCCGGCGTGCCTACCGACGGCTCGGCGGTCGGCGGAACGCCCCTGCGAGGCCTGCTCGCCGACGGTGGGGCGCCCGGGGGAACGCCCGCCCCCGGCAAGCCCGCCACCGCGCGCCTCGCGGATGTCGACGCGCTCCGCGGCTTCGCGCTCTTCGGCATCCTGATGGTCAACATCCCGTTCTTCGCGAGCGGTTACACCCTGTTCGACGTGGCCGACCCGGCCAGGACCGCGTGGCACGACCATCTCGCCACGAACGTGGTCCAGTTCCTCTTCGAGTCGAAGTTCTACCTCCTCTTCTCCTTCCTCTTCGGCTACAGCTTCACGCTCCAGCTCAACTCCGCCGCCGCGCGCGGGGTCTCCTTCCGCCCCCGCTTCCTGCGGCGGCTCGGCGGGCTGCTCCTGATCGGGGTCGCCAACGCGGTGCTGCTCTTCTACGGCGACATCCTGGTGACGTACGCCTTCCTCGGCCTGCTGCTCTTCCTCGTGCGGGGCATCTCGCCGCGCCGCGCGCTGTGGGTGGCCGGGATCATCACCGGTGCGATCACGCTCGCCTTCCTGGCCCTGGCCGTCCTCGTGGTCCTCATCGACGAGGCATCCGCCACCGCGACCCCCGCCGAGCGGCTCACCATGCTGGCCGACGGCCACGCCGCCACCGAGGCGATGCGCGGCGGGCTCGGGTCGGTGCTCGGGGAACGGGTCTCCTCGCTGCCGACCGCGTTCCCGCTGATCTTCTTCCTCCAGGGCCCGCTGGCCTTCTCCGCCTTCCTGGTCGGGCTGGCGGCCGGCAAGCACCGCGTGCTCGACCACACCGCCGCCGCGGACCCGGACGCGTACCGGCGCAAGCTGCGGCTCGTCCAGCTCATCGGCTTCCCGGTCGGCCTGGCGGGCACGTTCTGGTACGCCGCCGCCGGCCCCGAGGACTTCTTCGCGCCCGCCCTGCACCTCGTCACCGCGCCCTGCCTCACCGCCGCGTACGTCGCCACCCTGCTGCGCTTCTTCCGCACCGCGCGCGGCGCCCGGCTCGCCGAGACGCTGGCCCGCCCCGGCCGCATGGCGCTCACCAACTACCTGAGCCAGTCGGTGCTCTGCGGTCTGGTCTTCACCGGGGTGGGCCTCGGGCTCATCGGGCGGATGCCGTACGCCGCGGTGATCGCCGTCGCGGTCGGGATCTTCGCCGTCCAGGTGGTGTGGAGCGCCTGGTGGATGCGGCGGTTCCGGATCGGCCCGGTCGAGTGGCTGCTGCGCGCCCTCACGCACCTGGAGCGGCCCGCACTGCGCGGCTGAGTGCGCCCTCAACCCACTGTTCCCGTTCGATTACAGTGCTGCGCAACCGTGCGCAGTCCGATCGGGGCCGACAGGGGAGGGGGGCCGCGCGTGAGCACACCGTCCGGAGCCATCTGGGGCCGTGCCGAGCAACAGGACTTCCGCAGCCGGGTACGCGGCGCCCTGCTCGGCGGCGGCCTGGGCGACGCGCTCGGTGCCGGGGTCGCCACGCTCACGCTCGACGAGATCCGGGCCGCGCACGGCGGCCCCGGCGGGGGCGGCGTCGGCGAACTCGTCCCCGCGTACGGCCGGCGCGGCGCGGTCACCGCCAACACCCAGCTCACCCTGTTCACCGTCGACGGGCTGATCCGCGCCCAGGTGCGCCGCGACATCGGCGCCTGGCACCCGCCCACCGATGTGCACCGCGCGCATCTGCGGTGGGCCGCGACCCAGCGGGACTGGGGGCCCGACCTGCGGCGCAAGGACAACGGGTGGCTCGCCCAGGAGGAGTGGCTGTACGTACGCCGCGACCCGACCATCTCCTGTCTCACCGGCTTCGGCGACCAGGTCATGGGCACGCTCGACCAGCCGAAGAACCCCATCGCGCGGGACGCGGGCGCGCTCGTACGGTCCGCGCCGTTCGGGCTGCTCGTCGGGTGGGAGCCCCAACTCGTCTGCCAGCTCGCGCTGGAGTGCGCCGTCCAGACGCACGGCTCGCCGGGGGCCTTCGTCTCGGCGGGCGCCTACGCCGTGATCGTCCACGAGATCGCGCGCGGCGGGACCCTGGAGGCGGGTGTGGAGCGCGCCTGCGTGCTGATCGCGCCGCGCACCGGCCACGAGCCCGTCACGGCGGCCCTGCGGCAGGCGCTCGACCTCGTACGGCAGGGTGTGCCGGGCCCCGAGCAGATCGCCGCGCTCGGCGACGGGCGCACCGCCGAGTCGGCGCTCGCCGTCGCCGTCTACTGCGCGCTGGTCGCCGAGGACGTACGCCAGGGGCTGCGGCTCGCCGTCAACCACGACGGTCCCTCCGCCGCCACCGGCACCCTCTGCGGCTCGCTCCTGGGGGCGATGCACGGTGAGACGGCCCTGCCGCCCGCCTGGCTGGCGGAGCTGGAGGGCCGGCCCACCCTGCTGGAGATCGCCGACGACTTCGCGATGGAGATGACCCAGGGGCCGGCCCTGCACAGCCCCGATGTCACGGAGTCGGGCTGGCTGACCCGCTACCCGCGCGGCTGATCCCGGGGCCCTTCCCGTTCCCCTTGCCGTTCGAGTCGCCCGCCCCGTCGGTCTCCTCGTGGCCGTCCCCGTCGATCCGCCCCAGCAGCGCGTCACGCTCCGGGGTGTCCTCCGGCTTCAGGAAGCCGATGACGATGTACAGCACGAGCGACACCGCGAGCGGCACGGAGACCTGGTACTGGAGCGGCACGCCACCGTCCACGTTCCAGTTGATGGGGTAGTTGACCAGCCAGAACGCCAGCAGCCCCATCGCCCAGCTCACCAGCGCGGCCGTCGGCCCGGATTTGCGGAACGGCTTGAGCAGCCCCAGCATGAACGGGATCGCGATCGGCCCCATCAGCCCCGCCACCCATTTGATGACGACGGTGATGATGTCCTTGAACGTCGGCGAGTTGACCTGGGTGGCGATCGCCATCGACAGCGCGAGGAACGAGATCGTCGACAGCCGCGCCGCCAGCAGCCCCGCCCGGTCCGACCAACTGCGCGCCGCCCGGGAGAGCACCGGGGCGATGTCCCGGGTGAAGACCGCCGCGATGGCGTTGGCGTCCGACGAGCACATCGCCATGGTGTGCGAGAAGAAGCCGACGATGACCAGGCCCAGCAGCCCGTGCGGGAGGAGCTGTTCGGTCATCAGGGCGTACGAGTCGGACGCGTCCGGCTTCTGCGCCTCCACCAGCAGCGGCGCGCACCACATGGGGAAGAACAGGACCAGCGGCCACACCAGCCACAGGACGGCCGAGAGCCGCGCCGAGCGCGTGGCCTCGCGGGCGCTGGCGGTGGCCATGTAGCGCTGCGCCTGGTTCCACATGCCGCCGTTGTACTCGAAGGTCTTGATGAAGAGGAACGCCAGCAGGAACGTCACGGTGTACGGTCCGGCCGTCGGCTCGGCGTGGCCCTCCGGGAGCTTGTCCCAGACCGTCCACAGCGCGCTGACGCCGCCGAGTTCGCCCATGACCGCGACGAGCATCGCGATCCCGGCGAAGAGCTGGATGATGAACTGGCCCAGCTCGGTGAGGGCGTCGGCCCACAGCCCGCCGACGGTGCAGTAGATGCCGGTGATGACACCGGTGATGAGGATGCCCTGGTTGAGGGAGATCCCGGTGAAGACGGAGAGCAGGGTGGCGATGGCGGCCCACTTGGCGCCCACGTCCACGATCTTCAGCAGCAGCCCGGACCAGGCGAGCGCCTGCTGAGTTCTCAGGTCGTACCGGTTCTTGAGATATTCGAGCGGCGAGGCGACCCGCAGCCGGGAGCGCAGCCGGTTGAGCCGGGGCGCGAAGACCTGCGCGCCGATCCCGATCCCGATGGCGATGGGGAAGGACCAGGTCACGAACGAGGTGACGCCGTAGAGATAGGCGATGCCGGCGTATCCGGTGAACATCACGGCGCTGTACCCGGACATGTGGTGCGAGATGCCCGACAGCCACCAGGGCATCTTGCCGCCCGCGGTGAAGAAGTCGCTGACGTTGTCCACTCGTTTGTGCGACCAGATACCGATCGCGATCATGACGCCGAAGTACGCGATGAGCACGATCCAGTCGAGGCTGTTCATGTCACCCCTCCAGGGGTCCGCCGGATGAACGTCGGAGCGCTTCGTCAGTGGGCGCGTTCCGGTCGGCGGCAACCCCCGTGCGGGAGCGGGGACTTGGGGGATTGAACCGCCTGGCGGGGTGGCGGGTCAAGGGTGTTCGTGGTCATGGACGTGAACACAGGTCAGCAAGTCGAACGTTTTTACCTGTTCTTGACTCTCCGTGGCGTTGTCGTGACCGTGCCCGCTCACCCAGGATGAGCGGGCACTTCGTCAGCGGGCTCCGGTCGTGGGCCGCGAGTCTTTGACGTACGGAGCGGGTGGCCGTACGGAACGGAAACAGCCGCGCGGGATGCGGGTCCCGCGCGGCCGGGCATGGTCGAGCCCCCTCGGCCAGGACGGCGGACCGGTCGAGAGGGCTCTGTCTGTGCTGCGGTAAAACGCGGCGGGCCTCAGACGAGGCCGGCGGCGCCCTTGCCCATTTCCTGGACGAAGGCATTCCATGAGCTGGGGACGAAGGAGATCGACGGCCCCTCGGGAGCCTTCGAGTCCCGGACGGCGACGGCCTGGACGAAGGGGGACCTGACCTCTACGCATGCGCCGTTTCCGCCGGAGTACGAGGACTTCGTCCACGTGTCCGTAGCGCCCTGAAGGATTGCCATATTCGCTCCGGTTCAGCAAGTGAGGTGACATAGCGCCAACTTCTGCTGGCATGATCGACGCTACTCGCCTCACTTGATGAGTGGGATGTGCGTTCACTCGTCCGGATGGTCTATGGGGGAACAGCCTTACGTCTGAAGCGGATTGAGTCGTATACTCCTCCCGCCGCCACGCGTAAAAGCGGATCAATTTGACAATCCGGACCAATGCGACGGGCGTTCAACGGGCGTATTCCTTGGCGATATCCGCGATGTACTGCCGCGTCTGATCCGCATTCAGGGCCTGCGCGCGCAGGTGTTCGTACATCACGCTGTACCGCTGCACATCATTCGCCTTCTCCAGATAAAGGTCGCTCGTCACGCCCTCGATGTAGACCACGCTGGAGTCCGACGCGTCGGGGAATTCGAGAATCGCGTAGTGCCCGCTGATTCCGGGATGCGCGCCCATGTCGAAAGGGAGCACCTGAACCGTCACATGCGGCAACTGCGACTGCTCCACGAGGTGTTCGAGCTGCTCGCGCATGAGCTGACGGCTGCCGACGACCCGCCGCAGCGCCGCCTCGTCGACCACGGCCCAGAGCCGCAGCGGCTCCTCGGGCGCGTTGATCCGGTCCTGCCGCCGCATCCGTACCCCGACGCGCTTCTCCACATCCGGTACGGCCGACTCCGGAAGCGCGCCGTTGATCAGCGCCTCGGCGTACGGGCGGGTCTGGAGCAGCCCGGGAACCACCTGCGGTTCGAACACGCGCAACGAGGCCGCGTCCGTCTCCAGGCCGATGTAGACGCTGTACGGGATGTCGCCGAAGGCGTGCCACCAGCCCTGCTGGCGGGAGTCCTTGGCCATTTGCATAAGCGAGTCGACGATCCGGCTGTCCTCGACGTCGTAGACCCCGCAGAGATCCCGTACGTCGCGCTGGCTGATCGAACGGCGGCCGTTCTCCAGCCGGCTGATCTTCGACTGGGAGACCAGCAGGCGTTCCGCGACTTCCTCGGCCGTCATGCCCTTGAGTTCGCGAAGCCGGCGCAACTCCTGGCCCAATCGGCGTCGCCTGACGGTGGGATTGACGTTGGACGCCACGGAAACTGCACCTCCGGCTGTGTAGCTGTAGCTGTACGTATCTACTGCTCAGCAGACTGCCACCAAAGGTCCCGGCTGCGCTGGGAAATGGCTACAGAGGTGATTGCGCCGTTCTGCGCGCCGCGCCGCGCGCCCCCGCGCGCGCCCTGGCGCCGGTGCGGGCTTCAGGGCCCCTCTCAGGGCTTCGGGAGCCCCGTGGAGCCCTGGCCAAAGGTCTGGCCCTTTGTCGGGGCCCCAGGCGCCCGTGGGGCGGCCGCGAGGTGGCTGTGGCGCGGCCGTGGGGTGGCTGATACGCGACGCGCGGGGCAGCCGGATGGTGTTGGCTGCCCCGCGCGTCCTGTGCGGCTCCCGAACCGGGTCTGGCCCGCTGTACGACGACGGCGGTGCGTCGGCGCGGCGGAGTGCGGTGTGTCAGTGCGCCGGCACGCGCGCCATGCCACCGCGCTGCGGCTGCATGGGCACGCCACCGACCGGCCGCGCGCCGACCGGAGCGCCGGGGGCGCCCTGGGCCGGGTTACGGCGCGGCTGTGCGCCCACCCCGTTCTGGACGTCCATCACGGCGTGCGCCACGAGACCGCCCATCGGGTCGTGTCTGATCAGGTCCCGGAGCCGGGAGCGCGACGAGCGCCCCTCGTTCCCGGGATAGAGGTGCTTGCCGAGTCCGACCGCATGGGCCAGCGCGGCGAGCGCCGCGGTCCGCGGGTCCGGCGGAACGCCGGTGCGGATCGCGCTGTCCAGCCGGGACCTGATCTCCCGGCTGATCGCCGTCTCCGTCGCCTGGTAGCGAGTCGTCGGCAGCACCCCGCACATCTGGCCCGCGACGGCATGCACCATGCCGCACCGTTCCAGATGCGAGAGATAGGTCTGGCGCAGCCCCAGCCGGGGCCCGCCGATCCAATGGACCGCCCGAACCGGGCTGCCACGTCTGCGCAGCAGCTCCAGTGCGGAGTCCAGAGTCGGATCTCCGGTCGGCCGTGGCATCACCACGGCGATACGATCCCCGTCAGGGGCTATCCGTCCTGCCAGAGCCAGCTCTACTAGCTGTGCTCCGGCCAGGCCGAGGTCGAGCGACTGCGGCTGCGCTGTGGTACCCGTGGCCGGGTCCAGAGCGAGCAACAGAAGCTCCTCCGGAATTGTTCTGCGGCTCCTGCCCATCCATGCCTCCCCGCGTGGATGAATGACAGGGTGACCCCTCTCACAATGGTCTGTCGAGGGTGCCTGGGTGCTTTGTGCGGGAACCGTTATGTATGTCGTTCTCGTCTAGCACTCGGGCCGAGGTCCCAGAGCGGGACACTGATAGATGCTTCGGACAGTGCGGTTTACGGCGCATGAGACATGAAGGAGACACGGTGGCGGGCGAGTCCCCCGACAAATCGGATCAGCGGAAGTCGTCGGGGGAGACGACTCCTGGCGAACGTGACCCGAGGCTTTCGGTCTTCCGTGAATCGGCCGCGGCCGTGCCGGACCGCAGAGACGGGGGCGAGGGGACCGAGGGGTCGGAATCCGCCTCGGGGGTGTCGACGAAGGTTGCGACCGCAAATCGGGACGAGGGCTCCGCGACGGAACCGGAGGACGGCCCGGCGGCTGCCGGGGGCGCGGCGAGCGCGCCCCCGGAGCGCCCGAAGTCCGACAACCGGACGATGACCTTGAAGGGCGCCGGGTCGCCTTCGTGGGCGAGGCCCGAGTCCGAGTCGGAGAGGGCGGAGAAGGCCGGGGACGCCTCGGCCGGCTCGCCCGCCCCTGACGGGAAGAAGGACGGGGAAGAACCCGGGAAGGCGCCCGAAGTGGGGGCCCAGGAGCCGGAGAAGCCGCGAGCCGCGAAGGACTCCGAGGAGCCGAAGGAGTCCAAGGAGTCCCCGGAGTCGAAGGACTCCGACGACTCCGACGACTCCAAGGCGGCGGCGAAGGCGTCCAGGAGCGGGGGCGGCGACGACCGGCCCGCGCCTGCTTCGGGGTCCGGATACGAGCCCGGGGCCAAGGCCGAGCCCGAGTCCGGGGGCAAGTCCGGGGCCGGTTCTGGATCTGAGCCCGGGGCCAAGTCCGAGTCCGGTTCCGGATCGGAGCCCCAGTCCAAGTCCGAGTCCGGTTCCGGATCGGAGCCCCAGTCCAAGTCCGAGTCCGGTTCCGGGACCAAGGCCGGGTCCAAGTCCGGGGCAGGATCCGGATCTGAGCCCGGGTCAAAGTCCGAGCCGGGGGCCGGGTCCAAGCCTGGGCCCAAGCCGGGGTCCGAGTCCAAGCGCGGATCCGACCCCGAGTCCAAGTCCAAGCCCGTATCCGACCCCGAGTCCAAGTCCGGCTCCAAGACCGAGCCCGGGGCCAAGTCCGGGGCCGGGCCGGTCGATCAGGCCACCGCTGTCTTCAAGACCCTTCCCAAGCCCACCACCGACCAGCCCACCACCGCGCTGAAGCTGCCCAAGTCGGCCGACGTGGCCGAGGCCCCGGCGGAGCGGACGAGTACGTTCGTACCCCTGCGCCGTGACGACCGTCCGGCCCCGGCCGCGTCCCCGGCGGCCCCCGCGGCGTCCAAGCCGGCCCAGGCACCGGCTCCGGCTCCGTCGCCCGCGCCGTCCGGTTTCCCGGAGGCCGAGCGGACCCGGCAGCAGCCGTTGCCGCCGATGCCCCCGCTCGACCTGCTCGCCGAGCTGACCAACAAGCCGGCCCCGCCGGAGACCCCGGTCCGCACGATGGTCCGCCGGGTCAAGATCTGGACGCCGCTGGTGCTGCTCGCGGTGGTCGTCTTCGCCGTCGTCCAGGCGGTACGGCCGCTCCCCGCCCCGGAGCTGATGCTCAGCGCGGACTCCGAGTACTCCTTCGACGGCGACAAGCCCACGCTGCCGTGGCCCGACCACGGGCAGGGCGCCATGTCGGTGGCGGGGCTCGGGGCGGTGGACTCCTTCGGCGAGCAGAAGCCGGTCCCGATCGCCTCCGTGACCAAGTCGATGACGGCGTACATCATCATGCGGGACCACCCCATGAAGGTGGGTCAGGACGGTGCGATGATCCCGGTCGACGCCCTGGCGGAGAAGGAGGGCGGCTACGACGAGTCCGGCAACGAGTCGACGCTGAACACGATCAAGGAGGGCGACAAGCTCTCCCAGAAGGACGCCCTCAGCGCGCTCATGATCCCGTCGGCGAACAACGTGGCCCGGCTGCTCGCGCGTTGGGACGCCGGTTCGCAGGACGCGTTCGTCAAGAAGATGAACGACGCGGCCGAGGAACTCGGGATGAAGGACACGAAGTACACGGACCCGTCGGGTCTGGACGCCACGACCGTCTCCACCGCGTCCGACCAGGTGAAGCTGGGGCTGGAACTGGTGAAGATGCAGGCGCTGATGGTGATCACCCAGCTGCCGCAGTGGACCGACCCGTCCGGCAAGACGTGGCCCAACTGGAACACCCTGGTGCCCTACAACGGCGCCATCGGGATAAAGACCGGTACCACCACCAAGGCCGGCGGCAACCTGCTCTTCGCCGCGACCAAGGACGTCGAGGGCACGAAGAAGCAGTACGTCGTGGGCGCCATCCTCGGCCAGCGGGGCCCCTCGATCATCGACGCGGTCAACGCGGCGAGCAAGAAGGTGCTGATCGACACGCGTGAACTGCTGGTGTCGCAGACGGTGGTGAAGAAGGGCCAGACGGTCGGCTACGTCGACGACGGCCTGGGCGGGCAGACCCCCGTCGTCGCCACCAAGGACCTGACGGCGGCCGGCTGGCCGAGCCTGAAGATCTCCCTCGGGGTGACGGACGGCGGCAAGGCGGTTCCGCAGACGGCGGCGGCCGGCACGGTGGTCGGTCAGCTGACCGTCGGTTCCGGACCGGGCCAGGTGACCGCACCGGTCGCGCTCCAGGAAGACCTGGTCGAGCCCGGCTTCGGCGCGAAGCTGACCCGCGTCGGCTGACCGGTCGCCGGAAGCGGTGTGAAGGCCGGTGGCCCCGGAGCATTCGTGCTCCGGGGCCACCGCCGTAGGGCCGCACGTGACGGCCTCGGAGCCCGCGCCTGCCGTACGCGCCAGCCATACGTGCTAGCGTCGCGAAACGGACATCTGTTGGGCACTGCCCCGTCATCTGCCCGGCCTGCCGCTCGACCGGCCGCCCGGGCAACTGATCGCCCCGGGGTCGGCGTCCTGGAAGATGCGGGCGTCCTGCAAGGATGCCGGGGTGGGCACACCGGGCCACGGGCCACGAACTACGCGTGACGAATGACGGGCTACGGAGAAGAGCTTCGGGCGACCGCGGGACCGCAGGACCGCGCGGCGGATCGACGGTGGGACGGGAAGACGTGGAGAGCCGAAGTGACGACCGCTGAGCCGCCGCGCGCCGACGGCGGCGCCGTCCCCGGTGCGCCCGCCGCCGAGGCGCGAATAGATCTGCCCGCGGACCGATCCGCGGTACCGACCGAGGGACCGGCCCCGGAGCCCCCGACGCACCGATCCGCGAGCCCGGCCACGGAGCCGGCCACGGAGCCCACGGAGCCCACGGAGCCCACGGCGAATCCGGGCACCGGGCCGTCCACGAGGCCGGCCCCGGGGCTCACGGACGCGTCCGTGAGCCCCGGGGTCCCCGGCGGAGGCGGGCGGTTCCCAGGGGCCCGGGAGCGGGTGCGGCGGCATCCCGTCCTCTTCGCCACCCTCGTCGCCGCGGCCGTCCACGTCCTCTGGTTCTTCTTCTTCGCGAACAGCGGCGGCGACATCGCCGCCCAGGACGCCTGGGCCGAGTTCGTGGGCCGCCACCCCGACTCCGCGTACAACCTCGCCTGGTACGGCGGGATGCACCCCGTCTCGTACAGCGTCGTCTCGCCGTACCTGATGTCGGTCCTCGGCGTCCGCTCGACCATGATGGTCGCCGGGACGGTCTCCGCCGCCCTGACCGCGCTGATCCTCGTCCGCGTCCCGGCGGTCCGTAACCCCGTCGCGTGCGCGCTCGCCGGGGTGTTCGCGTTCCTGTGCAACGCGCTCTCCGGGCGCGTCACCTTCGGCCTCGGCGTGATGTTCGCGCTCGGCGCCGTCGCCGCCGTGTTCTGCTGGCCTCACCGCTGGCGCCGCAAGCGCTGGCTCAAGGGCGTGGCCGCCGCGCCGCTCGCCGCGCTCGCCACCGCCGCCAGTCCGGTCGCCGGGCTGTTCCTCGGTGTCGTGGCCGCCGCGCTCTTCCTCAACAAGCGCCGCCCCGGGGCCTACGCGCTCGGCCTCGCCCCGGCCGCGGTCGTGGCGGTCTCGGCCTGGCTGTTCCCGTTCTCCGGCACGCAGCCGATGTCGGTCGGCACGGCCTCGCTGCCGTTCCTCTTCTCCGTCCTCACCTTCGTCCTCGTCCCCGGGGAGTGGCGTACGGTCCGGGTCGCCACGGCCGTCTACGGCTCCGGTGTGCTGCTCACGTACGTGATCGACTCGCAGATCGGCTCCAACGTCTCCCGGTTCGCGATGATCGTCGGCGGGGTGGTGCTGCTCGCCGCCCTGCCGTACACCGCACCGCGCACCCGCCGCTGGTACGCCCTGGTCGTCGCCTTCGCCGGGCTGAACTTCTGGATCGGCTTCAAGGGCGTCGACGACATCGTGCGGACGGCCCCCACCGCCTCCTGGGCGCGCGAGCTGGCGCCGCTGGTCAACCAGTTGCAGCGCAGGGGCGCGGACAAGGGCCGCGTCGAGGTCGTGCCCGCCAGCAGCCACCGCGAGTCCTCCGCGCTCACCCCGTACGTCAACCTCGCCCGGGGCTGGAACCGGCAGGCCGACATGGAGCGCAACCCGCTCTTCTACGACGACACCCTGACCGAGACGACGTACCGGGACTGGCTGGACCGCTGGGCCGTGCACTACGTGGTGCTGCCCGAGGGCCGGTTCGACGACGGCGCCGCCGTGGAGGCCGAGCTGGTCCAGGGCGGCCTGCCCTATCTGGAGCGCCTGTGGGGCGACGCCAACTGGACGCTCTACGTCGTCCAGGACCCGACGCCGCTCGCCGACCCGCCCTCGGTCGTCGAGCGGGCGGGCGCGGAAGAAGTGACGATCCAGGTGAAGTCCGCCGGGCGGGTGCTCATCCGGATCCCGTACTCGCCGTGGCTCGCGCTGGTCGACGAGAACGGCAAGCGGGTGCTGCCGCCGCAGGAGACGGCCGCGTCCAAGGCGGCCGGGGAGGCGGACGGGAACAGCCCGAAGACCTTCACCAACCCCAACGGCTGCCTGCTGAAGGCCGAGACGACCGCGCAGGGCGACGAGTGGACGGAACTGCTCGCCCCCCGGGCCGGGGTCTACCGGCTGGCCGCGCCGTACCAACTGCCGCGCGGGACGGGCTGCCCGGAGGAACTGCGCTGAGCCGGATGCTCGCCGGCCCCGGCCCCGGCCCCGGCCCCGGCCGCCCTGCGCCGGATGGCCGACCCCAGCCCGCCCCGATCAGCGCCATCAGGCGTCCACGCCGACGGAAATGCGGGCGGCCCGCACGTCCCCCGGGTAGCCGCGGGGCCACAAGGTCTCGTGCGTAGCGGGCAGCGGGTCCCTGACGGCGCTGGAGGCCGACGATGTGCCGGACGACCGCCTTCGCTTCGGCCGGGGCCGCGGACCTGCCATCGCGCATCAGCCGGCAGGCCGGCATCCGGAGAAGCCGCACGTCCTCGTGCCCGGCACCGCAACCAGCGCCGGGCGTCAAGAAGGCCGGTACGCCTACCGCGTGGCGAGTTCGCGTACCGTCGCCATGTCGCTGAACGGCAGCAGTTCCTCTTTGACGATCTGGTGGGGCTCGCTGCCTTTGCCCGCGATCAGGATGACGTCGCCGTGCCCTGCGGCGGACAGGGCGAAGGAGATGGCGCGGCGGCGGTCGGCGAACCGCTCGAAGGTGGTGCCGCTCGCGAGCAGGCCGGGGACGATCTGATCCATGATCGCCCGGGGGTCTTCGTTCCGGGGATTGTCCGAAGTGAGAACGCACAGGTCGGAGTAGGTGCCGGCGATCTCCCCCATCCGGGCGCGCTTGGTGACGTCCCGGTCCCCGCCGCAGCCGAAGACCGTGACGACCCGGCCGGAGGCGAAGCCGCGGATGGTGGTCAGCACCTTCTCCAGTGAGTCCGGGGAGTGCGCATAGTCCACGATGACGGACGTGCCGTCCGGGGTCTCGTAGCGTTCGAACCTTCCCGGGATCGGGGGCAACTGCTCAAGCGCGGCGACCAGTCCGGCCAGATTGTGGCCGATGAGGTGGCAGGCTGCGACAGCGGCCAGTGCGTTGGAGACGGAGAACCGTCCAGGCACGGGGATCGCCGCCGGATACTTGTGGCCGGCGTGGTGCAGGGTGAAGCGGGTGCCGACGGCGTCCATGGTGAGGTCGGTCGCCCGGTAGTCCGCCTCCTCGTCGATGCCGTACGTGACGACCGCGCCGGGCATCATCGCCCCGATGCAGGCTCCGACCGGGTCGTCGGCGTTGACCACCGCACGCCGGCACAGTCCCTGGAACAGAAGCAGTTTGGCGTCCCGGTAGTTCTCCATGGTGCCGTGGTCGTCCAGGTGATCCTGCGTCAGGTTGGTGAACACCCCTACGTCGATGAACGAGTGGTCGAGGCGGTGGGTCAGCAGGCCCATCGACGTGGCTTCGAGCGCCACGGTGCCGGCACCGCGGTCGCGCATGCACCCGAGCAGATACTGGAAGTCCGGCGACTCCGGTGTGGTCAGTACCGACCTCGGCATCGGGATCAGTTCATCGCCGATCCGGCTGCCGCCCGTCCCGATGACCCCCACCCTGGCGTGCTCGGCGATCCTCAGCACCGACTCCACCATGGAGGAAACCGATGTCTTCCCGTTGGTGCCCGTGACGGCCACCATCTTCATCTGCCGGCCTGGCTCCCCGTGGTAGCGGGAGGCCACGACCGCGGCCGCCTTGCGCGTGTCCGCGACTGCTACGACGCATACACCAGCTGCCGATGCCCAGGTCGCGACCGGAAGTTGCGCCGTCGCGGAGTCGATGAGTACCGCCACCGCGCCGCGTGCGAGGGCCGGTCCGATGGACTCGGGGCCGCCCTCGCGATGACCGGGTACCGCGATGAACAGGGATCCCGGAGCGGCGCGGTGAGCGTCGAAGCAGATGCCTCCGGTGATCCTCGTCTCCGGATCGCCCTCGATGATTTCATGATCGTGCCCGGCGAGCAGCTCGCTCAACTTCACAAGGGTCCTCTCGAAGATGCACCGGCTGCCGGTCGTCCGGCGGTCGGCGCGCAGGCGGCGCCAGGGCGCCGAAGGGTGACAAAGTAGGAAATTATGGCGAGGACCGTCGCCGTGCGGTGACAGAGGTGGGGAGGGGCGGCCGCGCAGAAAATGGTCCGCATACAGGGGCGGAGTGACCTGGGAAATGCCGAGAATCGCCCGGAATCGCTAGCCGTGACCGTGCAACGCGCGACAGTGGATCGCCGGCGCGTTCACCGGGTCGACGGCCGTCGCGCACGCGGCGGACGGGCACAGGGCATGAGCGGCCTGGGAAAGGCACTCCCTCACTGCGCATGTGCGACCCATGTGTGGAGTGTACGTCCAGCCGCAAGGGCGATCGCCCACCGCTCGTTCGCACATCTGCGTTACTGCTGCCGGGCTGTCTCCGGCACCCGCCCGTGGCTTTTGATGTCACTCGCCGCTTGTCCCTTCAACTGAGGAAGGCGGAAAGGCACCGTCGTCGGAGCTCGGCTGCGTCTCTTGCGTACGTGCTCTTCCGCTGTGACTGCTGTGGCCGTGCACGGGCTCGGTGCCAGGCCGGTGACGGAGCCGGAGGCTGATCAGCGCGGTGATCGTGAAGGCGGCGACCTGATAGAGCATGGCGTGCCGGAACGCGGTGTCCGCATCGGCGGCGGGGGCGTAGTAGGCGAGTCCGGCCGCGGTCACTCCGACGGATCCGCCGAACTGCTGTGCTGTGGGCAGCAGTCCGGAGACCGAACCGGCGGCGGGGCCGTGCACCTCGGCCAGGACCAGGGCGAACACCGACGCGGTGAAGGCGCCGAACGCGGCTCCGCCGACCGCCAGCACGGGCAGTGCCGCCTGGCGTCCCGTCGCCGAGCCGACGAGCGGGCCCAGCGCCAGGCACATCCCGGCCAGCACCAGGGACGCGACGGTGAGCGCCGTCGGCCCGTGCCGGCGGGTGAGAGCGGGCGCGGCTCTGCTGCCGACGACGGCGGCGGCGGCGAACGGTGCCGACGTCAGCGCGGCGGCCAGGGCCGAGTACCCGACGGCGGACTGAAGGTGGAGGAAGAGCAGGTAGGTGAAGGAGGGCACGCCCGTGTTGAACACGAACACCAGCAACGTGCCCCTCCGCGCCGACCGGTCACGCAGCACCGCGGGATGGATCAGTGGGTCAGGCCGGTGCGGGAGGCTCCGGACGAAGTGGCCGAGGGCGGCGACAGCCACGGCGAAACCGGCCCACGTCCACCAGGGCCAGCCTGCTTCCCGCCCCAGCGCCAGGGGCAGGACCAGTGCGCCGGCTCCCACGGTGACCAGCAGCGCACCCAGTTTGTCGACGCGGAGTCCGTCCGCCCCGCGGGTGCGGGGCAGCGCGGTCGCTCCGGCCAGCGAGGCGAGCGCCACCGGCACGGTGAGGAGCATCACCGGCCGCCAGCCGAGGCCGAGGAGATCGGCACCGAGGACGAGGCCGCCGATCAGCGGCCCGGCCAGTGACGCGACGGCCATGGTGGCGCCGTACAGGCCGAAGGCGCGCGGCCGGCGTGTCGCCGGAACGGCGGTCTGGATGAGCGACAGGACCTGGGGGGCGACCAGACCGCTGCCCGCGCCCTGCACCAGCCGGGCCGTGATCAGCGATGCGGCGTCGGGGGCACACGCGCCGGCCAGCGAACCCGCGGTGAAGACCACGGTGCCCGCCACGAACAGCCGGCGGTAGCCGTACCGGTCGCCCAGCCGTGCGGCGGGGATGAGCAGGCACGCGTACGTCAGGGTGTATCCGGCGAGGACCAGTTGCACGGCGCCCGGACCGGCGCCCAGGCCGGCCTGTATCGCCGGAGCGGCCACCTGGGCGACAGTGACGTTGAGCAGTTGCACGAAAGTGGCGCTGAGCACCACCGGCAGCACGAGGCGTCCGCCGCTCACGGCAGCAGGGCCGCGGCGAGCTCACGGGGCCGGGCGGCGAACGGGCTGTGGCTGCCCGGGAGGGTGCGCACGGTGAACGGGTTGCCGGGCATGGTCCGGTCGGCTTCCGCGATCATCAGATCCTGCACGGCCGTCGGCAGCGCCCGGTCGTCCGCGCAGCGCAGGAAGGTCCGCGGGACGCGCCCCCACCGTCCCGGAGTCACGATGACCGGGGTGGTGGGGATCGCCAGCGGCAGATCGGGGCTCAGTGCCGAGCGCCAGCGGTCGAAGCGGTCCGGAGCGGTGTCGTGGTAGTGAGTCTGCCGCAGTTCCTCGACGTAGGCGGGATCCTGCGAGAGCGGGTTGATCCGCACGGCGCCCAGTTCCCCGGGGTCGCCGAGGTTGAGGCTCCTGCCCCGTGCCGTGGCGTTCTCGGGCGAGCCGAGGTAGTCGAAGAATCGCGGCCGTCCGGCGGGCACGAAGGCGGAGAGGTAGACGATTTCGTCGACGAGTTCGGGTGCCCGCTCGGCGGCCAGTGACGCGGGGCCGCCGCCCGCACTGTGTGCGACGAGCACGACACGACGGTGGCGGCGGGCCTGGCGCAGCGTGTCCAGCACCGCCTCGGCGCTGTCGTCCATCGTCACGGTGGCGAGCGCGGACTTCTCGGTCGACAGGCCCGGCTGGCCCGGCTGGAGGTATCCGCTGGGCAGTGGCGCGTCGAAGCCGTGCCCCGGCAGATCGACGGCCATGCTCGCGGCACCGAGTGCGGCGAGTGCGCGCTGCGTCGCCGCCCACTGCCCGGAGCCGTGCCAGGCTCCGTGCACGAAGACGAAGACGGTGTCTGGGGAGGAAGGATCAGTCATGACCGCATTCCACGCGCCCCGGCCCCGATCATCCAGCGAAAGATCTGACAAGCTGGCCGACGATACATTCAAGATATGACCGGGAGGCCGGCATGGAGGCGCGGCACCTGCGGTACGCACTGACCCTCGCCGAGCACGCACACTTCGGCCGGGCCGCCGGTGCGCTGGGCATCGCACAGCCTCCGCTGTCCAAGCAGATCGCCGACCTCGAACGGGAAGTGGGCGCCCGCTTGTTCGACCGCACCCGCCAGGGGGTGTTTCCGACGGCTGCGGGCGCGGCCTTCCTCTCCCGGGCGCGCAGGGCGCTCGACGAGATCGCGGCGGCCTCGGTCGACGCGGCCAGGGCGGCGCGCGGCGAGACGGGCCGGCTGCGCCTGGGGTTCATCGCCTCGGCGCTGCTCGAACCCCTGCCGGACGTCCTCGGCCGGTTCGGCAGCGAACGGCCCGACGTGCGGCTGGAACTGCACGAGATGGCGACCAGGCGCAGCACGGCCGCGCTCGTCGCCGGCGAGCTGGACGTGGCGATCGGCCTCGGCCGGCCAGGGGGCGTCGGGGCCGAGCAGTTGGTATCGGTGCCGATCGGGCACGACCACCTGGTCGCGGTCGTGAGCAGCACACACCCGTACGCGGGTCAGTCGTCGGTGGACGTGGACCAGCTGCGGCGACAGCCGCTGATCGTTGCGCCGGGGGAGGACGAGCCCGCCGTCGCCACCGGGCTGCGGACCCTCCTGGGCAAGGACTCCCCGGCGCTCTCCGGCGCGACCGTCGCGAGGGACATCCACACCATCATCGGCCTCGCCGCATGTGGTGCAGGCGTCGGTCTGGGGCCCTCCCGCATGCTGGCGGCCCCACGACGGGGCACGTGGTTCTGCGAGGTGACCCCGCGCACGCCTCTGCCCGATCTGGTCCTGTCCTTCAGCGCCCGGGACCGTTCCCCGGCGCTGAACGCCTTTCTTGACGTCATCCGCGATAACTGCCCCGACGTCGGTGCCGCGCTCGACCACCGGCTCGGCCCACGCGGACCGCGAGAAGAAGGCGACCGCGACTCGACCCCTACCTGACGGCGTTGGCGTCAGTACGCCAATCCGGCCCGGCCGAACGCCGGTTCACCAGTCCGGCGACTCGTACGCTGAGTCAGCGTACGGGTACACAGGGTGGACTGGTGTGGTGACTCCACGTCACCATGTCCGGGTTCAGAGTGTGCGTCGAGGCGGGTGTGCGGGAGGTGTCCTGGCATGGCGGACGAGATCGGCAGTACGGACGGGACGGGTGAGATCGGTGGACCCGGTGGGGCGGGTCCCTGCCCCAGCGGAGTTGAACCGGAAAGGTCGGACAGCCTCAAGGCGTTCGGCGAGGTCGTCAAGGCCTTCCGGAAGCGGGCGGGCCTGACCCAGGAGGAGTTCGCCCCGAGGGTCCAGTACTCGCTGCAGACGGTCGCCTCGATCGAGCAGGGCAGGCGGTTCCCGCAGCGGGCCTTCGTGGAGCGGGCGGAGGAGGTCCTGGACGGATTCGGGGCGATCAGGGGCGCGGCACGGCACCTGTCGCGGAAACCGGGGCTGGCGAGCTGGTTCAGGCAGTGGGCGCTGCTGGAGGCGGAGGCGCTGAATCTGTACACGTACGAATGCCGCCTGATTCCGGGCCTCTTGCAGACGGAGGCGTACGCGCGCACGCTGTTCGTGGAGCAGTTGCCACTCTTTGACGACGATCAGATCGAGGCGCAGTGGGCGGCGCGGGCGGAACGGCAGCGGCTGCTGCGGGAACGGCCGAACACGACGTACAGCTTCATCCTGGAGGAGCACCTGTTCCTGCGGCGGACGGGCGGGGCGGAGGTGACGCGGGGGCTCGTCGAGCATGTGCTGGAGATCGCGGAGTTGCGGAATGTGGAGATCCAGGTGATGCCACAGGTGCGGGAGTCTCATGCGGGACTCGACGGACCCATGCGGCTGCTGGAGAGCCCGGATAACCGGTGGTTCGCGTACTGCGAGGGCCAGGAGAGCGGACAGTTCATCTCCGACCCCAAGGTGGTCAGCAAGCTCCAGATGCGGTATGCCAGGATGCGGTCGCAGGCTCTCTCCCTCGAAGACTCCCTGAGCCTGTTGCGGCGGATGCGAGGAGCATGATGAGCACCATGGAACTGGTCTGGTTCAAGAGCAGTTACAGCAGTGGCGGTGACGGTGACTGCGTCGAGGTCGCCCTCTCCTGGCACAAGTCCAGCTACAGCGGTGGTTCCGGTGACGACTGCGTAGAGGTGGCCACCTGCCTCGACACCGTTCACGTCCGGGATTCCAAGGTGCGGCAGGGGCCGCAGCTCGCCCTCGCACCGGCGGCTTGGAGCAGCTTCCTCTCGTACGCGACCCGGGCCTGAGCTTCGGCGTATACGTACGAGCGCCCCGCCCCGGAGCCGACTGGTCCAGGCGCGGGGCGCTCGCGGTGGTGTGCTGTGCGTCAGAGGCGCTTGGCGGCTCGCAGCAGTGCCGCGTAGAAGCCGTTGCCGTCCAGGCGCGAGGTGCCGCCCTGGTCGCCGATGGTCGGGCCGTTGACCTCTTTGCGGCTGGAGACGAAGATCTGGTGGCCGTCGGTGTCGTTGCCGACGTACAGGCCTACGTGGTCCATCCGGTTCGCGGTGCGCTTGTCCATCTTGAAGAACACCAGGTCGCCCGGCTGGAGCTTGCTGGTGGAGTCCGGCCGCTTGTACCAGGGGGCGGGGCCGCCCAGCTTGTAGATGTCCACGCCGACGTCCGAGCGCGTCATGCCGTTGGCGGTGCGCGGCAGTCCGTCGCCGGCCTTGTCGCTGGACATCAGCGGGTAGCGGGCGCGGTAGCCGAAGACCGTCCTGATGAAGCCCGAGCAGTCCATCGCGCGGTAGCGGGCCTGCTGCGGCTGCTTGGTGGTGCCGTCGCGGAAGGTGTACGGGATGCCGAGGTAGTCGTAGAAGTCGGACTGCTCCAGGCGGTTGCCGGGGGTGCTCTCGTCGATCGGCCCGAAGTTGGCGTCGCCCGCGTACGGGACGCCCTCGTCGTCCTTCTTGAGCGGCGCGCCCTCCAGGTACTGGAAGGCGTACGCGAAGATGTCGTCCTCCTCGCTGCCGTAGAACTCCTTGAACCAGTCCTTGAACCACTTCTCCTTCTCGGCGCCCTCCGTCCACACCTCCGGCATCAGCCGCACCCAGTTCTCCGTGACGACACGGGACTTGGTGTTGGTCGGCTCGTCGAAGGTACGGCTGGGGCCGGTGAGGGTGGCGGTGCGCGCGCCGTCGGTGAAGGTGGCGAGGATGTCGCCGTCCCCGCCGCGCAGCACCGAGCGCTCCGGGCTCTTCAGCCGCTCCCAGGTCTGCTCGCCGGTCGCCTTGGACCCGTTCGCCAGCTTGCCGGGGGTGTCGGTGATCGCCTGGACGGCGGGCGCCTTGGCCTGCTCGTCCTTGCGGAGTTCTACGGTGAGGTAGGCGCTGCCGGCCAGCAGCGCGAGGACCGTCGTGGCATGCAGGACCGGGCGGCCCCGCTTCTTGGACTTGGCACTCATGACGAATCGGCTCCCGTGGGTGGGCTGGTCAGGCTGACGGCAGTGCGCCGAGCAGGATGCCGGCGGTGAGGACGACGTAGGCCGTGAGCGTGACCGTGCCGGTGGCGAGGATGGTCGCGCCCTTGGGCTGGCGTACGAGCTGGTACGCGATCAGGCCCGGGACGATGAAGCCGAGCGTCTGGTTGGCGTACATGAGGGGGAACTCCAGCGACAGCACGATCATCACGGTCCCCTGGAGGAGCACGCCGATCATGACGACCGCGGAGAACAGGCGCTTCCCGTAGAGGATCACGAAGCGCTGGACGAGCAGCGTGCTGACGTACGTCAGCACGGTCACGCCGACCACCATGGCGGCGCGCTGGAGGTCCTCGACGAGGGTCAGCGCGAGCCAGCCCGGGGTGATCATGCCACCGGGGGAGAGGTTGGTGGTGAGGTAGCAGATCAGGGAGAACATCAGGCCCAGGCCGATGCCGATCGCGGCGATCTCGGGGGTGAGGACTGCGGGGATCAACGGAGCTCTCCTGGGTTCTGCCGCGGGGTCTGGTGGGACGAGGGGTGCTCCGGGTGCTCCGGGTGCTCGCCGTCGGGGAAGTGGTGCTGCGCCTGCTGCTGTTGGCCGTGCGGATCCTGGTAGCCCTGAGCCTGGTTCTGGACCTGGCCTTCGTTCTGGCCCTGGTCCGGCATCTGGACCGGTTCGAACGCGCCGCGCGGGCGCGGCACTTCGGTGGCGGGGCGCTGCTGGTAGCGCTGCTCGTACGCCTCGGAATAGGGGCGGAACGGGTCGAGGCGCGGGGCGTAGCGGGGCAGTGCCAGGGTCTCGTCGTGGCGGGGGTGCGCGGCGGGCTGCGGGGTCTCCTGCCCGCCCTGCCGTACGTCGGCGGGCGCGGGCGGGAGGGCGCGGAGCGCCGGGGCGGCGGCAGCAGCGGGCGCGGACACCACCGGGATGGCGACGGTGCCGGCCGCGTCGGGCGCCGGGTCGGGCGTGGCGGCGGAAGGCGTCCGTACCGTACCGGTGCCGCCCGTGCCTCCGGATCCGCCGGGGGTTCCGGCGGGTCCGTCCTCTTCCTCGGGGTCCGGCGTCTCGTCCGCGGGCAGTTCCGCGAGGTGCTCCAGCAGCAGCTCGCCCTGGCCGTGGATGTTGCCGATCGCGACCAGCGAGGACTCCTGCCCCAGCATCCCCAGCAGCTCGCGCATGAACTCCTCGGGATCGCGCTTGTCGCCGCCCAGGTCGACGGCGTGCGAGCGCCACTCGGCCGGGATCGCGTCGATGGCGCTCTTCGCCGGGTGGCCGATGACGAAGACCTTCTCCGGCTCCAGCTCGGGGATGATCTCGCCCATCTGGCCGTTGCGCTCGACGCGGTCGGGACGGCAGTTGATGACCACGTTGAGCGGGCGGGAGATCGCGCCCAGGTCGAGGAGCTGGTTGATGTTCATCAGCGTCGACTCGGGGTCGTTCGCCGCGAAGACGTTGGCGAACCGCAGCTTCTTGCCGTCCGGCGTGAGGTAGCGCTCGACGGAGAGGACACCCGGGTCCGGCGGCGCGTCGTACATGCCCTGGAGCGCGGTCTCGCGCTCGACGCCCATCAGCTCGGCGACCTTCAGCGCGATGGCCACGTTCTCCTTGAACGTGAACCAGCTGAAGCCGCGCAGCTCCTCGTCGGAGACCGTCTCGGGGTCCGCGTAGATGAGCTGGCAGTTACGGGCGTCCGCCTCCTCCTGGAGGATGTCGAATCGATCCTTCTCCGCCGTGACGCAGATGCCGTCCTCCGGCATGGAGCGCGACAGCGAGCGGGCCACGTCGTCCAGGGTGGGGCCCATCTCGGCGAGGTGGTCCTCACGTACGTTGCAGAGCACGCCGATCGTGGAGCGGATCAGCTTGGACTGGTTGATCTCCTGGAGCGCGGGCATCACGGCCATGCACTCGATCACCAGCGCGTCGGGGTTGTACGCGGCGGCCCGCCGCACGATCCCGATCTGCTCCACCACGTTGGCGATGCCGAACTTGCGGTAGACGGGCTCCTCGGTGGCGTCCGGGTGGATGAAGCGTGCCGCGGTGCCGGTGGTCTTGGCGACCGTGACGAGGTCGCCGCCGCGCAGCGCGCCCGCGCAGAGCCGGGTGATGGAGGACTTGCCGCGGATGCCGTTGACGAGCACCCGGGTGGGGATCCGGTTCAGGTTGGTGAAGTGCCTGCGCTGTTCGACGAGTCCCGCGACCAGCAGGATCGTGCTGCAGATGAGCAGCACGAAGTAGAGGAAGAGCACGGTCGGTCAGTTCCTTCCGGCGAGGGCGGACGGCGCGCCATCGCGCTTGCGTTGCTCCTGGAGCTGCTGGCGCAGCAGTTCCAGGGAGCGGGCGATGGCGCCGACCTCGTCGTGGTGGCGCGGGTAGAGGACGGTACGGCGGTCGCCGTCGGCCAGCGTCTCGGCCTGCTTGGCCAGGTCGCGCAGCGGACGTACGACGATGATGTGCAGCCAGCCCAGGCAGCCGACGGCGGCCGTGACACCGAGCAGCCCGGCGAGGACCGTACGGTTCTGCGCGCTGTACTCGGGGATGGCGAGTCCGGAGGCGGGCTGCCAGCTCACGACGGACCAGCGCAGCTCCTTCGCCACACCGCCGCCCGCGAAGGGCGCTGCGGCGGCGATCTGGATGCCGCCGCCGCTGCGGTAGAGGACGCTGCTGGGCTTGGCGCTCAGGCCGACCTGCTGGTTGGTGCCGGCTACGAACGAGTCGAGCCGCTTGGACGGCAGCTTCTCGAAGGCCAGGTAGCCGGTGTTCGAGCCGAGGACGCGCCGTTCGGCGTCGACGATCCGCACCTGGCCGAGGCCGGGCCGCTTCAGGAGCGAGTTGAGGAAGTCGACGCGGAACTCACCGACGACGGCGGCGCCGTCGCGTCCCGGCAGCTCGGCGTAGCCGGCGATGCGCGGTTCCTTGCTGTCGGTGTCGAGGACGGTGAGGGGGGCCGCGCCGGGCTTCTGTCCCTCGGGGTGCTTCGGTGCGTCGCCGGCCTTGGCGATGACCTTGCCGTCACCGGAGAGGACGTACATCGACTGGTAGCGCGCGTGCTCCTCCATGGTCCGCTCCAGGACGGCGGACATGGCGTCGGGCTCGGTCCTGTCGCCGATGAGGGTGGCGACGGAGACGATGTCGGCGTGGCCCTCGTTGAGGGCGCGGCGCACCCGGTCGGCGAGGGTGTCGGTGCGCTCGCGCTGGTCGTTGACGATCTGCTGCGGTACGACGACGGAGTCCCCGGCGCGGTTGAGCAGCAGCATCATCGGGGCGGACCAGACGAGCAGCAGGATGCCGCCGGTGGCGAGCAGCGCGCGGGTGCCGACGCGGCGTCCGCGGCGGCGGCGCGGCGCCTTGCCGCCGGGGCCGTCGCCGTTCGGGCCGTCGCCGTTCGGCGCCGTGGTGGGCGCGCCGTCCGCGGTGGCCTCCGGCGTCTCGCCGAGGAGCTGGCGGCGCAGCCGGTCCAGGGCGTGGCCGATCCGCCGCGCCTCGCCGAAGCGGGGCACGGTGACGGGCCGGGTGAGGTCGCCGCGGGTGAGGCGGCGGCTCTCCAGGAAGAGCCGGATCAGGGGGCGCTGGACCGTGCCGAGCAGCAGGGTCACGGCGAGCGCGCCGATGAGGAGCAGCGCGGCGGCCGAGAGCAGGCCGAACAGCGGGCTGTTCACGCGGCTGGTGTTCTCGGGGACGGTGACGAGGGAGACGACGGAGAGTCCGAGGCCGGTGGCGTCGGTGGACTCGCCCGCCTCGGGCGCGGCCAGCGAGGCGTACCCGGCGATCGGGCGCTCACCACTGATGCGCTTTCCGGTCATCGTCCCGCTGACGCCGAGGAAGCCGCCGGAGCCGGGCTCCTTGGCCTTGAGGGGGTTCTCCGCGGCCTTCTCGGCGCTGCGCTTCGCGAAGGAGGCGAGCTGCTTCTTCGTCTGCTTGACCTCCTCCTCGACCGTGTCGGAGGGGATCTTCTCGGGGACCGGGATGCCGTCGCTGCTGAGGATCTGGCCGCCCGAGTCGACGACGGCGATCACCCGGAACTTGCCGAGGCTGACGCCGGGGAACTTCAGGCTGTTCGAGGTGACCAGGAGCTGCTGCGGCTGTCCCTCCCAGGAGAGCAGGGCGAAGGTGAGCAGCCGGGTCTCGCCGTTCTTGAGCCGGACCATGCGGGGCGCGAGGCCGCCGGGGTCGGCGAGCTTGTCCCGGTCGACCGCGAGCAGCGGTACGTTCTCGCCGCGCGCGGCGAGCAGCTTGCCGGACTTGATCTCGACGACGGCCGAGCCGCGCCACTTCTGGTAGACGCTGCCGAGCTTGTCGAGGACGGTGTCGGCGGAGACCGGGTCGCCCGCGTTGAAGAGGGCGGCCGTCCGGTTGAGGTCGGTGATCGACTCGTCCAGCGAGGCGCGCAGCGCGATGGCGCCGTCCTCGGCGAAGTGCTGCTGAGAGGTGAGTACGGCCTCGGGCAGCGGGTCCTTGATGGGGTTGCCGAGGCCGAAGGCGGTGAGGGCTGCCAGCGCGAGCAGCAGGGCCGAGAGGGCCGCGATCGGTGGACGTATGCCGCCCAGTAGCGACATATCGGCCCGTTTGCGGACCTTGTGCCGCCGCTTCGCAGACGACGCGGCCATGCGGGTACCTCTCTCAGGACGGTGTGTGCGGGCACAGCTGGTGGCGGCCACGCGGCGGGCGCGGGGCCGGTTTCAGACAGGGCGATGGGGGACGGACGGAGGCGTGAGAACACTGCCCCTGTCGCGATACGAGCCCCCGTCGCGATATGAGGACCGGTCAGGCTCTCGAATGGTTGTCCCTGACTCGAACTAATTCATGTGTGATCTGTGTTACAGGTGGTGTGCGCGTGGGTAACGCGCCCGGCTCGGGGTATACGGCGCGCCCACGGGCCGGTGGGCCCATGGGCGCACGGGCACCTCACCCGGACCGCACAGTTCACTCAGAGTTCGCCCGGGGCGCCTGGCAACTCAGGGCAGGGCCTGGTAACTCGGGGCGGCCCCAGGCCCGGGCCCGGGGCGTTCGACGGCGTGGGCGGGCGGGACGCCTCAGGCGGCGCCCGGTCATTCGGGCAGGGACTGGAGGGGCGTCAGTCCGTCCTTCTCCGCGCCACGGTTCAGCATCGTCCCTTGTGTACGGTCGAAGGCCAGCCGGTAGCGGGCGAGCTGCTCCTGGGTGTACTTCTTCCCGTCGGCGCCCTTGCCGTCCTTGATCGCCTGCACCGGGTTGAGCAGCCGGAAGTCCGTGACCGCCCCCGGCGGCAGCGAGTCCGGGTCCTCGTGGTCCTCCGGGGCGGGCGGGGTGTCCACGTACGTCGGCAGGTACTGCGGCCGTACGTCCCACTCGCCGCCCCGCTTGGTGAAGGTGAACCAGCCGATGACGCCCTCCTCGGACACACCGCTGGGCACCTCGTGCCGGGCGACCTGATTGCCCAGACCGTAGGCGAACCAGGTGCCGCCGACCTTCTCCATCGGCTGCACGACATGGGCGTGGTGCCCGATCACCAGGTTGATGCCGGTCTTCTCGGCGATGCGCCGGGCGAGCTTCATCTGCGCGGTGCTGGGCTCCTGCTGGTACTCGCGTCCCCAGTGGACGCTCAGGATGACGACCTCCGCGCCCGCCTTGCGCGCCGCGCGCTCGGCGGCGGCGATCGCCTTGAAGGAGGTCTTGTTGACCAGCCAGGGCTTGTCCGCGGGCACCTCGTGCTTGACGAAGCCGAAGGCGAAGGAGATCTGCGCCACCTTCACGCCCTTGACGTCGACGATCAGCGGCGTCTCGGCCTCTTCCTTGGTCCGGGCGGAGCCGGTGTGCTTCAGGCCGGCCGCGTCGAGCGTGTCGAGCGTGCGCTTCACGCCCTCGGGGCCGTGGTCGATCGAGTGGTTCGACGCCGTCGAGCAGGTGTCGTACCCGATGTCCTTGAGCGTGGTGGTGATCTCCGGCGGGACCTGGAAGTTCGGGAAGCCCTCGTACGGGCCGCCCTTCTTGGCGATCACCGGCTCCATGTGACAGATCGCCAGGTCCGCCTTGCTGATCACCGGCTGCACGCCCGCCAGCAGGGGACCGAAGTCCAGCCCCTTGCCGTTGCCGCCCGGCGCCTTCGCGTCCTTGACGGCCTGGTCGATCAGGGGCGGGTGGATCAGTACGTCACCGGCCGCGGCCACCGTGAACGACGGCCCTTCGGCCTTCGCCCCGTCGCTCCCGCCCGATCCGCCGTCGTCGCCCGCGCCGAGTGCGGAACACCCCGCGACGGCGGTGGCGAGGGCGAGGGCCGCGGCGGCGCGGAGGGTGGTGCGCGCCGCCGTGCGCAGGGCCGTGCGGGGCACTGCGCGGGACAGGGGGAGGGATCTCTTCACACCGGTATTTTGACCCGCATATGACACGATCTCCGACCGTGAAGATAACAATCATGGCAAGCCTGCTGGCCGGAGCCTTGATCGCGGTGATTGTGGTGATCGTCACCCCGATCCTGGGCCGGTCCTCCGACGGGTCCGACCCGCCCCGCTCCGGGGCCGGTGACGACGGCCGGACCACCGAGGTCGACCTGGAGCGACGTATCGCCGACTTCACCACCGGGAAGGTCGTGGAGGCCCGCTACCTGCCGCCGGACCGCGCCCAGCGCGACACCCTCGCCGAGGGGGTGGCGCTGTACGTGGACGGCAAGCACGAGGAGGCCGAACGCAGACTCGCGGAGGTCGACTTCGGCGTACGGATCCTGCGCGACATCGAGGCCACGGCCGACCGGCCCGGCCGCCGGTACGCGGAGATCGCGGACCGGGCCTCCGAGAACATGCGCGGCTGGGGGCGGGTGTACGTGGCGCTCGACGACCCGGTCCGCTTCTCCGTACAGGTGCCGCACCCTGTCGCGGACGCGTACAGCGACCGCCTCGGCGTCGGCATACTGCGCGGGGCGCCCGGCGGCGTGCTGGTGATCGCCGGGACGCACCGCAAGGCGGGGGAGGGCCGGGCCGCCGACGTGGCGCACCGCCGCGACACGGTCTTCCACGCCGTCTGCGCCGAGCTGGTCGCCCGCCGGATGCCCGGGATCCAGGTGCACGGATTCGCCGACAGCAGCGTCCCGGAGCATGACCTGGTCGTCTCCACGGGCGCGGGCGAGGTGGCCCGCCCGCAGGCCGTCACCCTGGCGCGCGCCCTGGTCGACGACGGCTTCCGGGTCTGCCGCGCCTGGTCGGCGAAGTGCCCGCTCGCGGGCCGTACGAACAAGCAGGGCGTCCTCGCGGCCGAGGAGGACGTACCGTTCCTTCACATCGAGGCCAGCCGCACGGTCCGCACGGACCCGGACCGCCTGCGCGGCGCCGTCGACGCCATGACGGCGGCGGTACGGGAGTGGCGGTAGGCGGTCCGGTTCGGGAGTGGCGGTAGGCGGTCCCGGTCCAGTACGCGGCCACCTGGGGCCCACCGTGCGGACCGGGCCGGGCACGCGTGCCTGACCTCGGGGCAAGGTCAACTCGGGGCGCGGGAGAATTGGCAGACCAATCGCGGTCTTCTGCTGCCGGAGTACGGTGCGATCCCCCATAGTGAGGCGACATGAGGTGTGAACGGTGCGGGAGTGGCCACGAAGTCTGGCTGCCGGGCATGCAATGCCCCGTATGCGGCGCGGGCACCGAGGAGATGCGGGGCGAAGAGGGCGGGCCGCGGGCGCCGGACGGGCCGGGTGCGCCCCAAGTGCCGCGCGGACCGGGGGAGTTCCGTACATACGGGACCCCTGCGGCGGACGAGGACCTCTGGGTGTCCAGAACGATGATGCCGGGGAGCTCCCCGGACGACGACGGACCGCTCCGCCCCTTCTCCCCGCCCGGCTCTTCCCGCTCCCCCCGTTCTTCTCGCTCCTCCCGTTCCTCCGGTTCCTCCGCGTCCAACTCCGCCTCCACCGACGGCTCCCCGGCCTCGCGTAAGCGCCTGCTGACCACCGTCGCGGTGGTGGCCCTCGGCTGCCTGGGTGTGACGGTCGCCGTGGTCGCGGGCACGGGCGGCGGTGACGGAGGCGGTGCCACCGGCGCCGGACAGCCGTCGCGGATCGGCTCCCCGGAACTGCCGGGGCTGGGCGGGGAGGTCACCCCGAGCACGATCCCCGGCAACGCCGGCGGAGGCGGCGGCGACGGCGCGGCGGAGGGCGGCGCGGGTCAGGGCGGCGCGGGTCAGGCGGGCGGCGTGGCACCCGGCCCCGGAGCCTCCGCGACCACGGACCCGCCCGCCGCCGCCCCGCCCCCGGGGGACGGACCCGGCGCGGGGGAGTGGGCGGGCCCCGGCTGCACGACGGGCAAGTACCGCGAGCACGGCCGCTTCGAGAACGGCAAGGCCGCCTGGTACACCGTCCACTCCGGTGGCTACAAGGGCAGTTCGTGCGACGGGCGGTTCTCCGCCGTACCGATGTCGGGCAGCCCGAAGGTGGACGGGGGCTCCTCCGCCGTCTGGTCCTGGAAGCTCGACGCGTCGTACGAGAAGTGCGCCCTCGCCGTCTACGTACCGGACAGCGGGCGCGACGCCGACGCCGCGGGTGATCCCACCGTCTACCAGGTGCTCGCCGATCCGGCGGACAGCGCCTCCGGCTTCGCGACCTTCGGGGTACGCCAGGTCGCGCACCGCGGCAGCCTGGTCCAGGTGGGCAGTTACCCGGTCAAGGGGAAGACGTTCGCCGTACGGCTGGTCGACCGGGGCCAGGACTGGGGCAGCGAGGAGCGGGTCGGAGCGCACCACGCGGCCGCCCAGATGCGGGTCAAGTGCGCGTAGGTTGCGCATAGGTACGTAGGTTGCGCGTAGGTACGGGGACGGGCGACGGGCCGGGCCTGGTGTCGGCCGGCCCGTCGTCGGCCCGCGACGCGTCGGCCCGTTGTGCGTCGACCCGCGAGTAACTCCTGCCCCCACGTTCTTAATTGACTTTATGTCAAAACAGCGGCCCCGTACTCATGCGCCTTGTTTCCCGCGAGTCACTTGTGGAAAGGTGCACCTACTCGTGCATGGTCAATGGCCGCCCTCGCTCCGCCGCTCGAATTCCGGGCCGCCGACCGCGCAGGTTCGCAGCGCCAATACCGGACAGGTATGTACCAATCGAGGGTCTGCTTTCTCAGGCCGGAACTTCTGCGTGTGACATTGCGCCTTGGAAGGAAGTATCTCTGTGCACACCCCTCACCCCCCGCGCCCGGCCTATCCGCCCCGTTCCGCCCGTCCGGCTCCCGGTTCCGGCGCGTTTCTCGGCCCCGGGGAGTCCCCCGCCCCCGCCCCCGACGAGCCTTCCGGCCCGGGTGAGTACGGTCGTCCCGGTGAGTACGGCGGCTCCGGTGAGTACGGCGGCCCCGGTGAATACTCCGGCCCCGCCGAGTCCGTAGGCCCCGGGGAATCCGACGCGCGCCTGCTCACCGCCGTGCGGGCGAGGGCGGGCACCGGGGACACGTACCCCGTGGCGCTGCTGATGGCGCGGCACTGGGAGGCGGTCCACGACTACGCGGCCGTCTGTCTCGCCTCCCCGGAGAAGAGCGCGTCGGTGGTCGCCGCCGCGACCTTCCACCAAGTGCTCGAAGCCCTCCGCCGGGTCGAGCCCTCCGCCGCGATCAGGCCCCAACTCCTCGTGACCGTACGGGAGATGGTCGGGGTGTGGTCGTCCGTGGAGCCCATCACGGACCTGCTGCCCGAACTGCGCAGACCGGCGGTGCGGCGCGGGGCGCGGGTGGCGAAGTCGAGGGACACCGACCACCGGAAGCTCGCCCTCCGCTCTTTTCGGGCGATGTCGGGAACCGCGCAGTGCCTGCTCTGGCACACCGAGGTGGAGGCCGAACCCATATCCGTGCCGGCGGCATTGCTGGCGCTCGACACCGATACCGCGCATATCGAACTGGAACAGGCGCGCGAGGAATTCCGGCGAGGATGTCTCCGGGCGCACATCGAAATCGCCCCGAAGTCGGAATGCCGGTATTACAACCGTCTGCTCGACGTGCCGATTCGCCGTGGCGGTTCCCTCCTTCCCGACGTACGGGACCATCTCGCCGAGTGCGCGCACTGCCGGGACGCCGCCGACCAACTGGCCCATTTCAACGGCAAGCTGGGCGTCCTGCTCGCGGAGGCCGTACTGGGCTGGGGCGCCCGCCGCTATCTCGACCTGCGGGCCGGTGCCCGGGCGCCGGAATCCGGGGCCCGGAGCACCGCGCGGCCGGCGGGCCGCCACTCGGCGCCCGGGCGGCAGCGGCTCCTGCCGGCGTTCACCGTGCTGGACCGGGTGTCGTCCCTGGCGCCGGTGCCCTCGCGCGTGTTCTTCGCCGGCCTGGGGGCCGGCTCGGCGGTCCTGCTGGCGACCGTCCTGACGGTCAGCCTGTGGCCCGCGCGGCACGCCTCCGACGACTACGGCTCCGCCGCGTCCAGCAGCGCCTCCGCCCCGTACCCCTCGCCCTCCGGCTCCACCGGGGCCAACGGAGGCGGGGTCCCGCCCGACCCCTCCGGCATGGCCACGGGCCCGCAGGACCTCCGGCTGCGCAACGCCGCCACCGACCTGTGCCTCGACATCCGGGACGCGCGGCTCAAGCGGGGCGCCGAGGTGACGACGGCGGCCTGCTCCTCGGCCGCCACCCAGCGCTGGTCGTACGAGGACGACGGCCTCCTGCGCAGCGCGGCCAAGCCCGAGCTGTGCCTCAACTCCCGTGGCGTCGACGGCATCGCCGTCCTCGGCCGCTGCGCCGTCCGCCCGGCGCGCGGCGCGGACGTACGGTACGACCTGACGGTGCAGGGCACCCTGATCCCCCGCTGGCAGGACAACCTGGCGGTGACCCCGGCGTCCGGGGACCGGGGCGCCGATGTGGTGGTCCGCCCCCGCGACGGCTCCCCGGAGCAGCGCTGGCTGACCGACCGCGTCACGACGGCCGCGGGCTCCCGCCCCATCACCGGCGGTACACCCCAGCCCTCCCCGCCCTCTCCATCCTCTCCGGCCTCCTCGACGCGACCCGTCACGGACCCGCCCGAGTCGGCCCCGCGGCCCAACCAGCACGACCCGCTCCAGGACGTCGGGGAGAGCGCGCGGCGCGCCCTCGTCCGGTAGCGGGAGGGGGGAAGGGCGAGTGGCCCTAAGGCAACTCCACCCGAGACGCGCTCAGTTGACGGCTGAGCCACCCGGCGGCCAGGGCGAGCAGGCCGGGATCCACCGGTTCGCGCAGGAGGCGGCGGTAGGAGCGCAGGGTGTGGTGTCCGGGGTCGGGGCGCAGGACATGGGTGAGGCCGGGGGCGCGGTGGATCTCCGCCCC
Source organism: Streptomyces sp. NPDC059255 (assembly GCF_042752355.1). Classification (NCBI taxonomy): domain Bacteria; kingdom Bacillati; phylum Actinomycetota; class Actinomycetes; order Kitasatosporales; family Streptomycetaceae; genus Streptomyces; species Streptomyces sp. NPDC059255. The sequence continues at coordinate 208,701 of NZ_JBHYZP010000001.1, read as the reverse complement.
GCCCGGCACCGGCCGGCGGATCACGTCCAGGTCGGCGGGGTCGACCTGGATGTCCTTCTCCCCGGTGACGGCCAGGACGGGGCGTGGACGGCGGCGCACTGGTCGACGCCGACGCCCGTACCGCCATGACCAAGGACGACCACCGGCAGGCGGTCACCGTCTTCACCGGGGCCCTGCTCGCCGACTTCGACCGCTACCTCTCCCACGAGGAGTCGGACCCCGTTCGCGACGGTGTCCTCTACCGGCAGGGCGCGGTGTGTCTGACCGGCGACGAATTCACCGCACTCGTCGAGGAACTCGAAGCCGTCGTCGCCCGCCACACCCGCACCGCCCCCGGCGGCGGACGCACCCGCCACACCGTCAGCCTCACCCTCGTCCCCGACACACCGCCCGCACCACCCGGCCCGAGCCGGCGCTGAGGGACCCGTACGAGCCGGCACCGAGGGACCGTACGAGCCGGCTTCCGCCCTCCGCCCTCCGCCCTCCGCGCGGGTGACGCGTGCGGGATTCAGCGCGTCGCACCGGGGACCGGGGCCATGTGGTCGGTGAACCAGTCACGGGCCAGCTCGGTGACCTTCTCCAGGGCGCCGGGTTCCTCGAAGAGGTGGGTCGCGCCGGGGACGACCGCGAGCCGGCTCGGGCAGCGCAGCCGGGCCTGCGCGGCGCGGTTGAGGCCGAGCACCAGCTCGTCGTGGCCCCCGACGATCAGCATCGTGGGTGCCGTCACGGCCGGCAGCCGTGGCCCGGCCAGGTCGGGCCTGCCTCCCCTGGAGACGACCGCGGCGATCCGCGCCCCGGGTTCGGCCGCCGCCCACAGCGCGGCGGCGGCACCGGTGCTCGCGCCGAAGTAGCCGACAGGCAGCCCCCGGGTCTCCGGCCGGCCGCCCAGCCAGCGGGTCGTGTCCGCCAGCCGCCGGGCCAGCAGACCGGTGTCGAACACGTTGGCCCTGTCCGCGCCTTCCTCCTCGGTGAGCAGGTCGAACAGGAGAGTGCCGAGCCCGGCCCGGTTCAGCCCGAGCGCGACGAACTGGTTGCGCGGGCTGTGCCGGCTGCTGCCGCTGCCGTGCGCGAACAGCACGACCCCGACGGCGTCCTCGGGCACCGTCAGCCGGCCGTGCAGCACGGTCGTCGCGCCGGCCCGCACCTCCACCTCCGGGTCCTCCGGCACGGAGTGGTGCGGCCCGGTCCGGCGGGTGCCCCGCGTACGGGCCGCGGCTTCTTCCAGGCAGGCGACGACTTCGTCGTCGCCGGTCTGGGCGAAGTCGGCGTAGAACTGCCCGATCGCGTGGAAGCCCCACGGGGCGTGCGGGCTCACCAGCTCGTCGGCGTCACCGCCGAGCCGTGCGGTCCAGTCGTGCGGTGCCACCGGGACGGCGAGCACGATCCGCGCCGCTCCCCCCGCACGGGCGATCCGGCAGGCCGCACGCGCCGTCGATCCCGTGGCCACCCCGTCGTCGACCACCAGCACCGTGCGGCCCTCCGTACCGACCGGTTCCCGCTCTCCCCGGTAGCGCCGGGCGCGGCTCTCCAGCACCTCCCGCTCCTGGTCCTCGACCCGGGCCAGCTCGGCCTGGGTGACCCGCGCCGCGCGCACCACGTCGTCGTTGATCACCCGTACGCCGCCCTCGCCGATCGCTCCCATGCCCAGCTCCGGCTGGAACGGCACACCCAGCTTGCGCACCAGGCAGACGTCCAGCGGCGCGCCCAGCGCCCTCGCGACCTCCGCGGCGACCGGCACCCCTCCCCGGGGCAGCCCCAGCACCACCACGTCGGTCCCTTTCAGATGCCCGAGCCGGGCGGCGAGCTGCCGGCCGGCGTCACGACGATCCCTGAAGAACACGACACGACCTCCTCCTCACTCCCAGTACACCCTTGGGCCCACGGTTTCGCGCGCCGAAGGGCCTGGCCGGGACGTTCCCGGAGGCAGCGGTGCCGACCGATGCGCCCGCCCGACGTGCGGGCCGGGCGCATCGGTTCCTACGCTGGGACATGTGGTCCGGCCCAACGAAGAGGTCGAGGCGCTCCTTCAGGAGTACGCGGATCTCATCGCCATCACCGGAGGCGAGGCGTTCAAGGCGCGCGCCTACGAGAAGGCCGCCCGCGCGATCGGCGGCCATCCCACCGATGTCTCCCACCTCGACGTCGCGGCTCTGAAGGAGATCCCGGGTGTGGGTACGTCGATCGCGGAGAAGGTCGTCGAGTACCTCCGCACCGGCAAGGTCACGGTGGTCGAGGAGAGACGGGCCAGGATTCCCGCGGGGGTACGGCAACTCGTCGCCATTCCCACCCTCGGTCCCAAGAGGGCGATGACACTCCACGAGGTTCTGCACATCTCCTCGGTGGACGAGCTGGCCGACGCCATCGAGGCGGAGAAGCTGCGCGACCTGAAAGGCTTCGGGGAGAAGACCGAGGAGAACATCCTGCACGGCATCGCGCTCCTGCGGCAGGCGGGAGAGCGGATCCTGTCGAGCACGGCCCTGGAATCCGCCGAGGACATCGTCACGGAACTCTCCCGGGTCACCGGCTGCGAGAAGTGCGCGTACGCCGGTTCGCTGCGCCGCGGGAAGGAGACCGTCGGCGACATCGACGTCCTGGTCGCCGCCGGCCGGTCGGCCCCCTTCATGGACGCCCTCACCGAACTGCCGTCCACCGCCGAGGTCATCGCCCACGGCGCGAAGAAGACCTCGATCCGTACCGGCGAAGGCGTCCAGGTCGACCTGCGCGTGGTGCGACCGGACGCGTGGGGCGCCGGCCTGCAGTACTTCACCGGCTCCAAGGCGCACAACATCCGCACCCGCACGATCGCCGTCCGCCTGGGGCTGAAGCTCTCCGAGTACGGCCTGTTCGAAACCGAGGGCGGAAAGCGGGTCGCCTCCCGCTCCGAGGAGGAGGTGTACGCCAGGCTCGGCCTGCCGTGGATCCCGCCCACGCTGCGCGAGGACCGCGGGGAGATCGAGGCGGGGCTGCGCGGCGAGCTGCCCGAGGTGGTGACCGAACAGGACATCCGCGGCGACCTGCACACCCACACCGACCTCACCGACGGCCTCGCCACGCTGGAGGAGATGGTGGCGGCGGCCGCCGGGCGCGGATACGCGTACTACGCGATCACCGACCACGCGCCGGACCTGTCCATGCAGCGCATGACCGACGAGAAGATCCTCGCCCAGCGCGAGAGCGTGCGCGCACTGGACGGCAGGCACCACCGGATGCGGCTGCTGCACGGCACCGAGCTCAACATCGGCCCCGGCGGGGAGGTCGACTGGCCCGACGAGTTCCTCCGGGGCTTCGACCTCTGCGTGGCCTCGGTGCACTCCCACTTCAACGCCGGCCGCGAGGCGATGACCCGGCGCCTCGTCCGGGCCTGCGAGAACCCCCACGTCAACGTCATCGGCCACCCCACCACCCGCCTGATCGGCAGGCGGCCGGGCATCGACGCCGACTGGGACGAGGTGTTCGCCGCCTGCGCCCGCACCGGCACCGCCCTGGAGATCAACGCCCAGCCCGACCGCCTCGACCTGGGCGACGAGGACATCCTCCGCGCCAGGAGCCACGGGGCGAAGTTCAGCATCGCCACCGACGCGCACTCGATCCCCCAACTCGCCTGCCTGCGCTACGGAACCGGCACGGCGCAACGCGGATGGTGCACCCCGGACGAAGTGATCAACACCTGGCCACTGCGGCGGCTGCGCCGGTTCCTGCGCAAGGGCGGGGCGGACTGAGGCAAAGGTCTTCCCGCCGGCCGGCGACCACCCAGCCCGGCGCCTCCGAAAACAACCCGCCCACCCCGCCGACACCGCCGAAGAACCGCACGGCCATCATCGCTTCCGCGGCTGCAGTAGCCGCCGCGGTCATCGCTGCCGCTGTCACCGCCGGCGTCACCAGCAGCAGCGAAGTCGAAGCCGGCCCGGCGCCGACAGCCACGGTCACGGTCACCGAAGAGGCGGCACCCGAAGCCGACACCGCAGAAGCGGAAGAGGCAGCGCCATCGAACGTCGAGGCGGACTTCGAAGTTGGCGACAGGGCCGGCAGCCAGGGAGTCATCGTGACGATCTCCAAGGTGATGGAGAGCGATCCGGCACCCGCCCTTGTCGACCTCACGTGAACCGGCCACCTACTGTGTCCTCTACGGCTGCTTCGCCCGCTGGGAAGCCGGCGGCATCTTCCGGCTCGCCTGCGGGCCGCGCGGGCGGGCCGTCTGCCTGATGACACGGCCGGCTGGTCATGACGGAAAGCTACGGAGCCGTCCCCTCCGGCCCGGATCGCCGGTCAACGGCACAGAGTGAGTTCCACCGTGTCCGCGCTGGCCCCGCCGCCGCAGTTCGGCGCGCCTGCCGTGAAGTACGCGCGCCCGCCCAAGACCGCCGCTCCGAAACCGTGTCGACCACCCGGCAGATCCGCGACAGCGTCCCACCGGCGCGCCTGCGGGTCGTACACGGTGACGTCACCGAACGTCTCGTTGCCACCGCCCGGACGGCACTCGCCTCCCGCGTACACCAGGCGACCGTCCAGCACCACGGCCGCCCCGGCCGAACGGGCGACCGGCAGCGGAGCGGCCCGCGTCCAGCACGCGCGCCGCACGTCGTACACGTCATGGCGACTCAGGTTGTTCGCCGTGTCTTCTACTCGGCCGCCGACCAGGTGGACCCGGCCGTCCAGTACCGCCGCTCCGGCGTGGTCCCGTGGCTCGCCCGGCAGTGACTGTGCCTGCGTGTAAGTGCGGCGGGCCGGGTCGAATACGTAGTGGGTGCGGACGGTCCCAAAGCCGAAGGAAATCGGCGATCCCTCGGGCGTCCCGACCCGCCGGGAGTCCCGGCCGCCCAGTAGGTGCACCCGTCCACCGACCGCCGCCACCGCAACGGAGCCCAGCGCCGTCGGCATGTCCGGCAGTCGTTCCCACCGATCGCGGCGCGGATCGTACACATAGGCATCAGGCTGCGGATGCATGTGCACGGCCGTGACGAACCCGCCGAACGCGTACAACTGCCCTCCCGATACTGCCACCCCGACGTGGGTCAACGGCCTCGGTAGCGGCGTGTGCTCCGCCCACTGGTCCTGGCGCGGGTCGTAGCTGTGGATCGCGGTGGTCGCCCACATCGGGGACTCGTCCTTGGTCTGTGTCGTCCCACCCACGACGTACATCCGGCCGTCGAGCGCGGCCACCGCCACCTCCGCGCGCTTGACCGGCAGCGGCGACCGCGCACGCCAGCGTGCCCGCACCGTGGACGATGCCTCGGTCCGCGCCTGGGGCGTTTCGGATGGAACGGCCGCGGACGCGCCTGCGGGCCAACGCAGCGAGGACGCTCCGGCTGCCACCACACCACCAGTCACCAGGGCCTTGAGTACTCCCCGCCGCGCCCTGTCGAATCCCGCTCCCCGCTCCGACACGGATCTCATTTCGGCTCCCACTTCAGCTTGTTCACTCCCACGGCCGTGACTGGCGGCCCTTGCCGGTTGGTGCGACGAAGTTGCCGCCCCCTGCCCCGCGCTTCGCCCCGGCACCTGCCCGGTACGGAACAGGTGGGGCCCCACGTCGGCACCATCGGGGGACGGGCCATGCCCGGGGCCTCCGCGAACCATGCTCCGATTCCATCGCCCCGCGCGGATCCTGTCCAAGACCTCTCATAGCGGACCGATACCCGGCGGGTATCGTGGGCGAATGGATCTACGGCTGCTGGGCTACTTCCTCGCTGTCGCTGAGGAGCTGAACTTCGGCCGCGCCGCCGCCCGCCTCCACATTCGCCGCCGCCGCTGAGCCGAGCGATCAAGAAACTGGAAGCGGAGTTGAGTACCGCCCTGTTCGTGCGGACCCCGGCGGGTGTCACCCTTACCCCAGCGGGCAGCGTCCTTCGCGAAGAGGCCCACATTCTCCTGGAGTACGCCGATCACGCCCGTGCCCGGATCGCGGCCCTGTCCGGCCCGGCCGTCCTGACCCTCGGGCTGCTGAGCGACGGCGACACCAGCGTCATCCACCGCGTCATGGAAGGGTTCCGCCACCACCACCCCGAGGCCGAGGTACGCGTCCGCGAGGCCGATCTAACCGATCCCACCTGTGGCCTCGCCGCTGGACGGGTCGATGTCGCCCTGACCCGCGGCCCGTTCCACGAGACGGGCATGCGGGTCACCCACCTCACCACGGACTCCGTCGCCGCTCTGCTGCGCGCCGGTGATCCTTTGGCCGGGCGCCCCCACCTCAGCCTCGCGGATTTGGAGGAACGCGAGTGGTTTCGCTTCCCCGAGTCCACCGACGCCCAGTGGCGTTCCTACTGGAGCGGTGGCAAGCCCCGCTCCGGCCCCGTTGTACGAGCGGTCACCGAATGCCGCCAGGCCGTCCTGTGGAACGGAACCGTCGGCATGACCCCCTTGGACCACGAACCGAACGAGGGACTGGCCATGGTGCCTCTCCTCGACATGCCGCCCAGCCCCCGGGTGATCGCCTGTGCCCGGACGGAGACCAGCCCTTACGTTCGCTCAGTCTTCGCCCTGACCGTGGCCGCCTTCCGTGACCGACAGGCGCGTCGTAACTGACGACCTCGTGCCGGCTGCACGACGCCCGGCACGGCTGCGCCACGACCCTCACCGCTGCCGGGGTGGCCCCGCGCGTCGTGATGGAGATCCTCGGCCACAGTCAGATCGGCATCACCAGGGGCGTCTACACACACGTCGTCCAGGACACTCAGCGTGAGGCGATCAGCCACATGGACCGGCTACTCACGAGGCGCCCCGGTCGCCAGTGATCGCCCGTGTTGATGTCGGAAGTGGATGTCAAAGGCCCACCCTGAACGTTCAGGGTGGGCCTTTTGCCTGGTGCCCTCGGCAGGATTCGAACCTGCGACACCCGCTTTAGGAGAGCGGTGCTCTATCCCCTGAGCTACGAAGGCCGGGGCTTGTGGAAAACCTTGTCGAAAACCCGGCGAGCGGATCTTCGGCTCGATTGAACAAGCCCGCAGGTCAGGCGGTCTGTGCAAAGTCTGTCCAGTGGCTGGACAGGAGACCTCGCGGTGGTGCCGTCTGACCCAGCACAGCGTACCGGATGCCATCCTCAAGGATGGAGCAAGTGCCCGGCGACTGCCGGGTGACTGCCGAAAGGTGCGGGTGACGTGCTCCGTTTCGGGTTCGGTCAGGGCGGGACGCGGCAGCCGGGAGTCACGCGACGACGCGGTGGCGATCACGCGGGCGCCTGCCGGCGCCGCAAGCTGCACGGCGAACCCACCGACCCCGCCTGCGCCGCCGGTGATCAGCGCGGTGCCGTCCTTGCCGACGTGGAGGCGGCGGGCCACCGCTTGGTAGGCGGTTGGCCCGGCCGAGGGAACGGCAGCCGCCTCCGCTGGTTCCAGCCCGTCGGGGACGCGGCGAGGAGTGAGGCATCGGCCAAGGTGTAATCGGCGAAACCGCCGTGTGCGCGGATGTCGCCGGGGTGGGCGACGCGCTGCCCCACGATCGACCAGTGGGCGCCGGTCGATCCGCTGGACGTGTGCGGGAGGCTGTCGCGGAACTCGATGTAGCGGGGCACCTTGAAGCGGGCTCGCCCAGACTCCCCCACCGCAGGCTCATGTCATGTGCGGCTCAGGAGGGGGTACTCAGTCGCGCGTGTCGAGTTCCTGGGCCAGTTCCGCGCAGCGCACTCGGGCAGGGGAGAAGTCGTGGGGCAGCTTGGTGACCGCGTCAAACGCGCTCATGCCACCATCCTTGGCATCCGGCTCCGGTGTGTTTTCGGCGTCCTCGGGGTGAGCGGCGTCCAGGGCGTCGAGGAGGGCTGCTTCCTCCTCCGCGATCCCTGACTCTTCGATCAGCGCCAGCAGGGTCTTCTCGAAGGCGTGGCGCTGGGCGGCCGTCTCGGCGACGCGCGGGTCGTCGACGGCGACGGTGTCGTCGAGTGCTTCCTCGGCGGTGTCCACGCGGTCGGACTCGGCCCGAAGTTCGGGACGGGTGGCCAGCGCGATGAACCGGGATGCCTGCACGGCCGCGCCGAGAGGGCCGAAGATCCGCTCGGTGACGAGCAGGGTGTCCAGGTCCGCCTGGCGCAGCGAGCCCTCGGGAAGATCCTTCAGGCGGCCGGTGACTGCCTCGGAGAGCAGGCCCATCCGGCTGCCCTCGGCGCGCATCCGCTGCACGCGGGCCCGCTGGCGGGCAAGCTCCGCCTCCTGGGCGGCGAGGGCCTCCTCCAGCCGGGCCAGGGTGGCCTCTACGCCGTCCCCTTCACTCTCGCCGGCCCCGGCCACGGCAACGGTGGTGTTGGTGAAGGCGTCACGGATGTCGTCCAGGGCGATTCCCGCGTCGGCCATCTTCCGGATCCACAGCAGCCGGACCACGTCCTGCAAGCCGTAGCGGCGGCGGTCGTCGCCGCCCCGTCCGGGCTCGGGGATCAGGCCCATGTCGTGGTAGTGCCGGATCGCCCGCGGTGTCGTGCCCACGAGGGCCGCCACGTCACCGATCTTGGCCTGACGCGATACGAAGAAGGACATGGGCATCAGTGAAGGACCTTTCACCAACAAACGAGGACAGCTCCACCTGACCACATGACGCTACGGCAGGTGCAAACCCGCACCTGCCTCTGCACGTCGAGCCGCCCGAACAGCATCGGCCGAGCCTCCGCGTGGTGCTCAGTTCTCCGCGCTGCCGGCGCCCGGCTCAGGCGGCGTCGGCGGAGTGACGGGCAGGTTCGTCCGGCTCAGGGAGGCGACGATGCGGTCGACCGTGCGGCCGAGTTCCTCGCGGCCGTCATCGCCGAGGCCGTCGAAGATCAGCTGCCGGACCGCGGCGACATGACCGGGGGCCGCCTTGCGCACGTGCTCACGGTCCCGGCTCGGAGGTGGCGTGAGCCCGACAGCCCCTCGAAGCCGGAGCTCGGGAGATCGGGATCGCCTTTCACAGCGGATGGTGAACGAGTCTGTACCGTGCGTGATTTGAGGCTCGTGGAGTGTGCGTATGAGGGCTCGCACTGTGGCCGCGCAATGCACGATCCACCTGCGGCATGAAACCGATCGCAGACCGCACGAGAAGCACTCGTCGTTGATCCAGTACTCCTATGTCCTGAGCTCCCGCGATGTCGAGCGCCCCGAGCACGGCAAGGCCACGGTGCTCATGACGTGCGACTTCTGTGGGCACCGCGCCGGCTTCTCCGTCTTCAGCGTCACCTGCACGCGCCGGCTGAGAGCGTTGTGGTTCGGGCTGCTGCTCCTGTTGTCAGGGCTTTCCGCGGTGCCGTTCTTCTGGCTCGCGGAAGTGTTCGGACTCTTCCGGAACTACTTCCTCGCCCTGCCGCAGTGGCTGAGCGTGGGACTCGCCGTGGCCGGGGTGCTGGCCACGCGGGTGGTCTTCTTCCGTCACTTCTACTGGGCCGACGAATTCGGGGTCAGGGCACTGCACCGGTGGCGATACAGCGGCTCTCACGAGCTCTCCGATGAGCAGTGAGGGGCGTTCGTCGCCAGGTGCGTGGGACGGGACGCCATCCCCGTGTTGAGAAACAACCCACGCTGAGTAACGGCTCAGGCGAGTTCCTGCGCTTGCTGCGGGGGAGGGCTCCACCGACGTCACCACAGCGCGCCGCACCGGCGCCGCCGTACGGCGCGACGGTATGCGGGTCCGCGGTGAACGGGCGTTCTCCGCCGGACCTGTCCCGGGCGTGCCAGTCAGCCGGGGCGGGGCCTGCGGCACGCCGGAGGGCCCGGCGGCCGGCGCGGTCGGCTCCCTCCCCGCCGTGTTTCCGCGTGCCCATGGACCTCCATCCATCACTATGGGAGGAAACATCCGATTCATCCGGAGGTTCTGCATGCACCGTGATGGCTTTCCCGCCCCGGAATCCGGGCTCCTCCTCACCCACTTCCTGACGGTGGCCGACGTGGCCCGCTCTCGCGCCTTCTACGCCGACGTTCTCGGCGGTGAGGTGGTACTCGAAGAAAACCCCTGCACCGTGAAACTCGCCAACGGATGGATCATCATGAACCCGGGCGGCGGCCCCACCCCGGACAAGCCGGACGTCACCCTGCGCCCGCCCACCGACCCGAGCACGGTCAGCGCCTTTCTCAACCTCCGCGTCGCCGACATCGAGGCATGCCACCGGGAGTGGAGCGCGAAGGGTGCCGAATTCCTGACGCCACCCATCGATCGCAAGGCCGAGGTGCGGTGCTACCTGCGTGACCCGGACGGCTATCTCATCGAAGTCGGACAGGCCACCGGCATGCTGCACGGTACCTACGCCGACCCGCCCGCCGGTACGAGTTAGATACTCGGCCGGGCTGGCCACCTGTTTCTCGTCGGCCGGCAGGGACGTGGACCGAGTGTGCTCGTCCGGCCGGTCACGATGGCAACCCCAAACCATCAGCTGCCCCGGAACGCGCCTGGGAGGGGGCGGCGATCGACGTCAGCCACGCCGGGTATCGAGCAGTTCGGAGCCGTTTCCACCCGTTACGACGAGCGCGGAGCCTGGGGCATGCCGCAGCAGCCCGCCCCAGGTGCCGCCGGCCGCCCACAGCCCGTGCCGTTCATGGACGGTCCGCCACGACCCGAAGCGCTTTGGCAGCTCACGCAACTGCACCCTTCCTCGTCACTCCGGCACGGCCAAGCCCCTCGATCGGCCCGAAGCCCGCGCGGTCACACGTTCAGTGACAGCAAACCGGATGTCAGCTCGCCTCTCCGCCCCCTTCGTGGTGTTCCTTGACGAAGGCCAGGGCCGCTTCGGCGACCTCCTGCCAGCCGCTGTCGAATACGAGGGAGTGGCCGCGGTTGGGGATCTCGTGGATGACAGTCGGTGCGGGATTGCGTTTCTGCTTCCTGTAGGAGGCGTTGGCGATCGCGGACGGTGCGATGTGGTCCTTCTCTCCGCTGATCAGGAGCATCGGGCCGCGCTGCGGGGTCCGTGTGTCGACCTTGATCTCGGTGAACGGGTTGACGTTCGCGGTGGCGGCCTGGAACAGCGGGATCCCGGAGCCGGCCACTGGATACGTCTCGTACAGGCGCTTGGCCTCGCTCTCGCTCACCGCGTTCGCGAACGAGTAGCGGAACTGGTCGTAGGTCAACGCCACGGCCCGCCGGTAGTTGGCCGGGTTGCCGATGACCGGGAGCGCGGACCTGAGTGCGGACAGCGGGAGCGGGAGCACCCCGCGAAACGGAGCGGAGTCCATCGGCACCGAGACCGTGGCCAGGCCCCGTCCGGCCAGCTGCTGGGTGATGAGGCCGCCGAAGGAGTGGCCGAGGACGGCCGGGCGCCGGCTGAGCGCGCCGATGGCCTCGGCCATGTGGTCGGTGACCTGCTTGACGCTCTTGCCGGCGAACACCCGCGGGTTCGCCCGGGCTTGGGCGACGGTCTCCGGGTCGTCCGGCCAGCCCGGGGCGAGGGTGGCGTAGCCGTTCTCTTCGAAGAACGAGCGCCATGGCTCCCAACTGGAGGCCAGCATCCACAGCCCGTGCACGAACACGACCGGCTTGAGGCCCGACGCGTTCGCTCGGGTGATCTCGTCCTTTTCACGGGAGGTAAGACTCATCGGCGTGCCGCCTTTCGATTCCAGGTGTCTCTCGGACGCGATGACGGTGCCGAGTGGACAGGACCGGGGTTCCTGCCGCCCCTCATCCTGACCCGCCCTCGGGGGCGGGAGCGATGTCCGGAGCGACACGAGTTTCCCGGCCGGATTGTTCCGGGGGACAACGGTGGCGCCGCGTGGAGGCCGAACTCCCGTCAGTTCGTGACCGGGTGACACCTAGGATTGGTTCATGGAACATCCCGTGCCTGACCCTGTTGGCGCGCAGGTCGCACTGCTGGGCGCTCGGATGCTGGAGCGGGCCGGTGAACTGGCCGACGAGATGGTCGAGCGGATCCGAGCGGCCGTGCCGGTCTACCGGAGCGACGCGGTCATCACGGCCGCGGAACTGCGCCGCACCTGCCTGGAGAACATCGACTTCGTCTTCGGGCCGATGGGACACGTCCCGGCACGTACCTCGCCGGAGTCCCGGGACAACGGACGGCGCCGCGCAACGGCCGGGGTACCGCTGACCTCGGTGATGGAGGCCTACCGCGTCAGCGCCCGGCTCCTGTGGGAACGCCTGGCCGAACACACCGCCACCGATGAGGTCGCGCCCGAGGCCGCCCTGCGCGCCGCCTCGGAGATGTGGCTCGTGCTCGACATCTTCACCCAGGAAATGGCCGACGGTTACCGCGAGGAGATCACCTCCCAGACCCTCACCCGCGAAGCCGAACGCTCGGCCGTGATGGAGGCACTGCTCGAAGGCCGCCTGGACGAGACCCACGTCTACGAGGCCGCTGACATCCTGCGCCTTCCGGCACAGGGGCCTTACGTCGTCATCGCCGCCCAGGTGCCCGAGGTGGCACGCCATGCGCTCCCGCGCGTCCAGGACGCGCTCCACGCCCTCGGCGTGGCCTCCGCGTGGCGACTGCTGCACGACGCCGAAGTCGGCATCGCACGGCTACCCACTGCCCGCCCCTGCGTCAAGGACCTCGCCGACGCATTGGAGAACGCCGCCAAGGGCAGCGTCGGGATCAGCCCGCCCTACCACGACCTGCGCACATCCGCAGATGCCCTGAAACTGGCCAGGATCGCGCTGCGCGGCGCACACGACGGGCAGCGGGTCACTGTCTTCGACCGGGACCCGCTGGCCATCGCCGCGGCCGGCGCCCCGCAGATCATGCGCACCGTAGCCCGAACCATCCTCGGCCCACTCGACCAGGCTCCCGAACATGACCGCGCACTGCTGCTCGGCACCTTCGGCGCCTGGCTCGACGCCGGCGGGTCCGCCGACCGCGCCGCCACCGCCCTGTTCTGCCACCCGAACACCGTCCGGCACCGCCTGCGCCGACTCCAGGACCGGACGGGCCGGACACTGTCCCACCCCCGCGACCTGGCCGAGCTGACCCTCGCCTTCGAGATCGACCGCAGGATCCCGGACCCCGCACCGTGAACGCTCACACGACAGGCCCCCCCGCCGGCCCGGTTGGCCGGCCGCGAGGCCCCCGGGCCTTGGCGGACCGGCCCGGGGATCTCGGATGGTGGCTCGAAGGCCCCCGGCCGAAGGCGAGGTGCCGTCGCGCTCCGGGGACTACTTCTGTGCGGCGGCATTCGGACAGGGTGGCCAATTCGGTGAGAGAGGGTCGGCCCCGGCCGCGCAGAGGCTCCGCTCGCAGGCAAGGCGCCACTGGGGACCTGCAGGCGTGGTGCTGTCCCGTGCGAGAGTCCGGCCGCCGTGCCTGTCCTGCTCGGCCCCGGTCACCATGCGCAGGGCAGCTCCACGTCGATCACGGTCGGGCCCCCGACGGGGCTGGTCAGGGTGACGGTTCCGTCGAGGGCGGCGACCCGGCGCCGTATACCCACCAGTCCGGAGCCGTTCTTCTCGTCGGCGCCGCCCCGGCCCTCGTCGCGGACCATGACCACCAGTCCGGTGAGGGTGCCGGCGAGCCATACCTCGGCCCGGACGGCCCCGCTGTACTTGGCCGCGTTCGTCAGTGCCTCGGCCACGACGAAGTACGCGGCCGCCTCGATCGCCGCTGGGGCGCGAGCGCCGCTCCGCGCTCCGTCCTCCAGGCCCTCCACCCGCACCGTGACGTCGAGTGCGCTGCCGGCGGCGAGTGCGCGTACGGCTCCGGTGAGGCCGCGGTCGGTGAGGATCGGGGGGTGGATGCCGCGTACGACGTGCCGGAGTTCGGTCAGCGCCTCGTCGGCCTGGTCCTGCGCGTCGTTCAGGAGCTTGCGGGCGGCCACCGGGTCGCCGTCGTACATCCGTTTCGCGAGGCCGATCCGCAGGGACAGGGAGACGAGCCGGGCCTGGGTGCCGTCGTGCAGGTCCCGTTCGATACGGCGTAGTTCGGCGCCGTGCGCGGCGATCGCACCCGATCTGGTCTCGGTCAGCTCGTCGACGCGCTCGGCGAGGCGGGCCCGCGGCGAGGGCTTGAGCAGCGCTGTCGACCAGGCGGCGTCGAGGTCCGCGACACGGCTGATCAGCGGCAGGACGACTGCCTCCCGGCGCAGCAGCACGCACCGTACGCCGTCGACAGGCAGACCCGCCACCCACAGCGGCACCGCCAGCACGGCCAGCAGGCCGTAGGCGTAGTAGGCCGCCATCCACCGCAGATCGGTGTGCGTACCGGGATCGCCCACCGCCGTGCGCAGCCGCGTCCGGAGCGGGCCCGTCAGGGACGGATAGGCCTCAGGGATCTCTCTCCCCGTCCATCCCTCGACCTGGCGTCGCTTGGCTCCCGCCAGCCGGCGCAGCAGCAGGACCGCCTCCGGCAGCAGCCCGGCACCGACCAGCATCATCGTGCCGGCGGCCACGGCCAGGAGCACCGTGACGAACAGGTAGGAGAAGAAGCCGAGGGCTGCGGCTCCCGCCAACTGCGCCGTGGCCTGCGCTGCCTGCCTCACTGTTCTTCGCATGCCGACCAAGCTAAATCCCCACTCCCCCGGGCGCGGGAGAGCGGGCACCCCGGCCATGGTGTAGCCCGCTGCACCATGAGTTCGGGAGAGCACCTCCTCGTTCCGGCGAGCGGGCGGCGGGACCGTTGAACCCGGTTGATCCCGGAGGTTCGCCGGTTCCCGCAGCGGAAGGAATACCGATGAAGTCGCTCGTTCCCTCGAATCCGGGCATGGATCGTGAGACGGGACGTGCGGAGGAAACAGAAGCCGGGAGGGAGGGCGCATTCCGGACGGGGTCCCTCCCCGGACCACTCGCATCCTTTGCCCGGTTTGTGGTCTTCGGTGGCAGCGTCGGGGTCGCCTCCAGTTCTGCCGTCGTTCTGCTTGCCGGGCTGATGCCTTGGACGGTCGCGAATGCGCTGATCACCGTGGCCTCCACCGTGCTGTGCACGGAGCTTCACGCGCGTTTCACGTTCGGGGCCCGGCAGCGTGCGGGATGGCGTCAGCATTGGCAGTCGGCGGGGTCGGCGGCGGCCGCCTATGTCGTCACCACCGTCGCGGTGGTCATCCTGTACGTGGTGCGACCGGCGGCCGGGACGCTGAGCGAGCAGGCGGTCTACCTCTGTGCTTCCGGACTCGCCGGTACGGGACGGTTTCTGGTGCTGCGCCTGTACGTCTTCGCCACCGGCCGGAACCGGGCCGCGGAGTCGTCGACGCCGTGCGCCCTCACCGGCGGCCCGAGGGGTTCTCGTCGGGGCTACCGGGCGTGTTGTTCAGATACGTGAGTACCGCCTGCACCCGACGGTGTCCGCTGTCGCTCGGCGGCAGTCCCAGCTTCAGGAACACATTGCCGATGTGCTTGCTCACCGCGCGCTCGGTGACGACGAGGGTCTTGGCCATGGTCGTGTTGTCATGGCCCTCGGCCATCAGCTTCAGGACCTCGCGCTCGCGCGGTGTCAGCGAGTCGAGGGGCGAGTCCCGGCGGCGGGTGAGGAGTTCGGTCACCACCTCGGGGTCGAGCGCCGTGCCGCCGGCCGCCACCCGGTCCAGCGCGTCCAGGAACTCGTCGACCCGGCCCACCCGGTCCTTGAGCAGGTAGCCGACGCCGCGCGCGCCGCCGCCCAGCAGTTCGGCGGCGTAGGACTCCTCGACGTACTGCGAGAGGACGAGCACCGGCAGCCCGGGGATCTCCCTCCGTGCCTCTAGCGCGGCGCGCAGGCCTTCGTCGCGGAAGCCGGGCGGCATCCTGACGTCGAGCACGGCGACGTCCGGGCGGTGCGCGAGCAGCGCGGGCACCACCTCGGGTCCGCTGCCCGCCACGGCCACCACCTCGTGCCCGGCGGAGGAGAGCAGCAGGACGAGCCCTTCCCGCAGCAGGGCATGGTCCTCGGCGATCACCACACGCACGGCAACTCCACTTCGATCACGGTCGGGCCCCCGACGGGGCTGGTCAGGATGACGGTTCCGTCCAGCGCGGCGACCCGGCGCCGCAGGCCGAGCAGTCCCGAGCCGCCCGGCTCCAGACCGGAGCCGGTGCCGGGGGCGGCTCCGGCGAGGGCGTGTTCGGCGCCGCCCCCGCCCTCGTCGCGCACCCGCACGCGCAGCCCCGTCGCCGTACGGTCGAGCCGGACCTCGGCCCGGTCGGAGCCGCTGTGCCGGGCCGCATTGGTCAGGGTCTCCGCGACGGCGAAGTACGCGGCGGCCTCGACCGCCGCCGGGGCGCGGGGCCCGTCGGGCCTGTCGTCCCCGCCGTCGCCGTCCGCCAGGCCGGTCACCGTGACGGTCACGTCGAGGCCGCTGCTCGCGGCGAGTGCGCGTACGGCTCCGGCGAGGCCGCGGTCGGTGAGGATCGGGGGGTGGATGCCGCGTACGACGTGCCGCAGTTCGGTCAGCGCCTCCTCGGCCTGGTCCTGCGCGTCGTCCAGGAGCTTGCGGGCGGCCACCGGGTCGCCGTCGTACATCCGCTTCGCGAGGCCGATCCGCAGGGAGAGCGAGACCAGCCGGGCCTGGGTGCCGTCGTGCAGGTCCCGTTCGATACGGCGCAGTTCGGCGCCGTGTGCGGCGATCGCGCCCGCCCGGGTCTCGGTCAGCTCCTCGACGCGCTCGGCGAGCCGCGCCTTCGGCGAGGGCTTGAGCAGCGCCGTCGACCAGGCGGCGTCGAGATCCGCGAGCCGGACGATCAGCGGCAGGACGATCGCCCGGCGCCGCAGCAGCCCGCATCCCACACCGTCCACGATCAGTCCCACCGGCCACAGCGGCACTGCCAGGAGGGCCAGGAGACCGTAGACGTAATAGGCGATCATCCACCGCAGGTCGGTGCGTGTGCCGGGGTCGGTGACCGCCGTGCGCAGTCGCTGCCGGAGCGTCCCGGTGATGGGGAGGTACGCCTCGGGGATCTCCCGGCCCGTCCAGGCGGCGACCTGGCGCCGCTTGGCCCCGGCCAGCCGGCGGATCAGCAGCACCGTCTCCGGCAGTATCCCGGCGCCGACCAGCAGCACGGTGACGGCACCCGTGAACAGCAGCACGGTGATGAACAGGTAGGAGAAGAAGCCCAGCATCGCGGCTCCCGCCAGTTGCGCCGTGGCCCGCGCCGCCTGCAGCACTGTTCTTCGCATGCGGACCAGGCTAATTCGCCGAGCCCGAAGGCCAGGGGCCCCATCGCGGCCAACGCCCCACGAAGACGGGTGCGGAAGCCGGTCGGCCTCCATGCCCGCCCGTGGACGTGGCGGGACAGCCTCTGCGGGCAGCAGGGTGCGTACGCCGCGGTGGCGAGGCAGGAGTGTCAGCTCCGCCGCCGAGCCGGTTCGGGTGGCAGCGGTTGCTCACGACGGTGCCTGTTCCGGGCGGGCAGTGCCCGGCCCGGCGGCGAGCAGCCGGTGCTCGCCGCCGGGCCGGGGTTCTCGCCGTTCCCCGTCCCCACGGGTGCGGCGAGCGCGGGGCCGATACCGCCAGGGCGGCCCCGGGTCCTGAGCGGTGGCCGCCTGCGGGAGGCGGCCACCGGGTTCGGCCGAGAGCTACGTGCTGAGTACGAGTTCGGAGTTGTCCTGGCCGGCCGGTGCCGCAGGAGCCGGGTGCTTGCGGGTGATGGCCTCTCCCTCGATGTCGATGGCGGGCAGGATCCGGTCGAGCCATCGGGGCAGGCGCCAGGCGCGGTCGCCGAGGAGGGCGAGGACGGCGGGCACGATGGCCATCCGGACGACGAAGGCGTCGAAGAGGACGGCGATGGCCAGGCCGAACCCGATCATCTTGATCATGGATTCGTCGGCGCCGACGAATCCGGCGAAGACCGCCGTCATGATCAGTGCGGCGGCGACGACCACGCGGGCGCTGGTGCGGAATCCGGAGACGATCGCCTGTGCGGGCCGGTCGCCGTGGACGTACGCCTCGCGGATCCGGGAGACCAGGAAGACCTCGTAGTCCATGGCGAGTCCGAACACGATGCCCACCAGGAAGATCGGCATCATGGACATGATCGGGCCGGTCTGTTCGACGCCGAGGAGGTCGGCGCCATGGCCGTACTGGAACACCGCGACGACCACACCGAGCGAGGCGAGCACGGAGAGCAGGTAGCCCAGGGCGGCCTTCAGCGGGACGAGGAGGGAGCGGAAGACGAAGAGCAGGAGCACGATCGCGAGGCCGACCACGACGATGAGGTACGGGATCAGCGCGTCCTGGAACTTCTTCGCGACGTCGATGTTCATCGCGGTGCTGCCGGTGACTTCGTAGGTGGCCCCGGCTTCCTGCTCGATGCCGGGGCGTTCCGCGCGGATGGTCTTGACCAGGTCGATGGTCCTGGAGTCGGTGGGGCTGGTGGACGGGGTGGCGGAGAGTGTCGCGGCGTCGCCTGCCTGGTTGAACTGCGCGGGGGAGACGGAGACGACTCCGCCGGTGTCCGCGATCCGCTTGCTGATCAGGGAGGCCGCGGCCTGGGGGTCGTCGGCGCCCTTGGTGTCGACGACGATGGTCAGGGGGCCGTTGAAGCCGGGGCCGAAGCCGTCGGCGAGGGCGTCGTAGGCCCGGCGTTCGGTGGTGGAGGTGGGCTTGGCCTCGTCGCCGGGCATACCGAGCTGGAGGTCGGCGGCCGGTACGGCGAGTACGCCCAGGCCGACGACGCCGAGCAGCAGCACGGGCAGGGGGTGGCGGATGACCAGGCGCGCCCAGCGGCTGCCGCCGTTCTCCGCGTTGCCCGCGTTGTCGGTCTTCGTACGGCGGGGCTTGCTGCCCTTGCGGACGCGGCGTGCGAGGACGGCGTTCGGCCAGAAGCCGAGCAGGGCCGGGACCAGGGTGAGGCAGATCAGTACGGCGACGACGACGGCGCCGGCCGCGGTGAGGCCCATCTTGGTGAGCATCGGGATGCCCACGACCGACAGGCCGGCGAGCGCGATGACGACGGTCAGGCCGGCGAAGACCACGGCGGACCCGGCGGTGCCGACGGCCATCGCGGCGGCTTCCCTGGGCGGGCGGCCCTTTCCGCGTTCTTCGCGGTAGCGGGAGACGACGAACAGGGCGTAGTCGATGCCGCAGGCCAGCCCCAGCATGGAGGCGAGGGTTCCGCTGGTCAGGGAGAGTCCGAAGGTGCTGCCCAGGGCGATGATGGCCGTCATGCTGACGGCGACGCCGATGATCGCGGTCAGCAGCGGCAGCCCGGCCGCGGCCATGGAGCCGAAGGTGATCAGCAGCACGACCGCGGCGATCGCGATGCCGATCATCTCGGCGGATCCGCCGGCGGCGGGCTGTGTCGCCAGGGCGTCTCCGCCGATCTCGACGGTCAGGCCCGCGTCGCGGGCCCGGTCGACGGCGCGTGTCAGATGTTCCTTGCCTGCGTCGGTCAGGTCGGCGGCCGGGGCCTTGAAGGAGACGGTGGCGTAGGCCGTGGAGCCGTCCTCGCTGACCGCCTTCGCCTGGAAGGGGTTGAGCACGCCGGTCACCTGCGGGCCGTCGGAGGCCTCGTCGACCAGGTGCTCGATCGCGGCCTTGTTGTCTGCGGCGGTGACCTTCTCCCCGTTCGGCGCGATGAAGACGATCCGGGCGCTCGCCCCGTCGGCCCCTGAGCCGGGGAAGCGCTGGTCCAGGAGGTCGAAGGCCTTCTGGGACTCGATGCCCGGCATGGCGAACCCGTCGTCGGGCGAGGCCGGGGCCTTCATGGCGGCGAAGCCGACGGCGGCCAGGACGGCTATCCACAGGAAGGTGACGAACCATCGCCACCGGAAGGCGATGCGGCCCAGATGAAACAGGAAGGTTGCCATGACGGTGGGAGAGCCTCCAGATCGGCGGTGCAAGACAGGGGAAGTGAGGCTTTCTCCGCCGGTGCCGGTGCCGGTGCCGGTGCCGGTGCCGGTGTTGGCGTTGGCGTTGGCTGTGACGTTGGCTGTGACGTTGGCGTTGGCGTTGACGTCGGTGTCTGCCGGAGACCGGGACGGTGTGCCTCAGTGATTTCCACGATCCCGTCCGGCCGTCGCGGCCACGAGGGAGTGCTCTCCCGAACCGGGGGTGTAGCCGGCTACACCCCTCGCGCAAGCCATAGGATCGCGAGGTGAACGGAGGACCGCGTACGACGACGAGGGACATCGCACGGGCTGCCGTGCGGTCGGAGCTGGCGCAGGTGGCCTACGGCCTGATCCGGCGCGAGGGCTTCGACCAGGTGACCGTCAGCGACCTGGCCGCGGCGGCGGGGGTGTCCCGCAGTACCTTCCTGCGGTACTTCGGTACCAAGGAGGACGCCGTGCTCGGCGCCGTCGAGGCGCAGGGCGGGCAGCTCGCCGACGCGCTGCGCGCCCGCCCCTCCGGCGAGGACGACTGGACGGCGCTGCGGCGTTCGCTGGACGTGCTCATGGAGTCCTACCGGCGGGACCCGGCCGAGGCCCTTGCCACGGCCCGGCTCATCATGGGCACCCCGGCGCTGTGTTCACGGCAGCGGGAGAAGCAGCACCGCTGGCGTCCGCTTCTGGTGCGGGCCCTGGCCGAGCGCACGGATCCGCCACGGCCTGTCGCGGTGGCTCTGTCGGTCAAGGCCGGTGCGGCGCTGGAGTGTCTGGACATCGCCCTGGACCACTGGATCGCGTCCGACGGCCACCTGGACCTCGTCGGCCTCCTGGACGAAGCCTTCGCCGCTCTCGCGCCTCGGTAGGGCCGGTGGGCGGAAGGGAAGGGTTCTAGGGCTCCACGCGGGTGGGGGCGGGGCGTACGGGGAGGTCGCGGGCGCCCAGGCGCAGGTGCTCGATGTGGTAGACGGCCTCGTCGAGGAGTTGCGCCACGTGGTTGTCGTACAGGCTGTAGACGATGCGCCTGCCCTGGCGGACGCCGGTGACCAGGCTCAGTGCGCGCAGGAGGCGCAGTTGGTGGGAGACGGCCGACTGCTCCATGGCGACGGCTTCGGCGAGTTCCGTGACCCCGCAGGGGTTCTGCCGCAGGCGCGTCAGGATCATCAGGCGGGACGGTGTGGCCAGGGCCTGGAGGGTGGCGGCGATGGTGGCGGCGGACTCCGCGTCGAGGTGTTCCGTGCGCGTGGCGCGTTCCTCGGCTCCGTGTCCCATGCGCCCATCGTATAGACCGGCTCGTATGGACCGGCCGGTGGTGGTCCTACGATGAGTGCATGGCAACGAGCCCGCGAGTAGCAGGTGCGCACCCTGTGCAAGAAGCAGGGGAGGCGCGGGATCCGGGGGAAGCGGGCGCCGGTGACCGGCTGGAGGTCGCGGCCTCGGTGCTGGCGCTGCTCGCGGACCGTACGCGGCTGGCCCTGCTGGCGCGGCTGGGGCAGGGGGAGGCCGATGTCACCACCCTCACGGAGGCGTGCGGCGCGGCGCGGCCCTCCGTCAGCCAGCACCTGGCCAAGCTCCGGCTCGCCGGTCTGGTGACCGCCCGCAAGGACGGCCGCCGCGTCGTCTACTCCCTGCGCCACGGTCATCTGCGCCGCCTCGTCGACGAGGCGCTGAGCGTCGCCGACCATCAGATCGGTGCTCTGCCGGCCCACGACTGAGGCCGTGACGAGGTGTCGTACCCGGGCGGTTTCGGGTCCAACATGTGCTCAGGTGCGCACATGTTGAGTATGGTGGTGAGGTCTCATGCCGCCGATCCGGGACGGGGCCGATGCTGTCCGTGCTGCGCAACCGCACCTACCGCCACCTGTTCGCCGCCCAGGTCGTCGCCCTGGTAGGCACCGGTCTCGCCACCGTGGCGCTCGGCCTGCTCGCGTACGACAGGGCGGGGGACCGTGCCTCCGCCGTGCTGGGCACCGCGCTGGCGATCAAGATGGTCGCCTACGTCGCCGTCGCGCCGCTCGCCGGAGTCCTCGCCGCCCGGGTGTCCCGCCGTTCCCTGATGGTGGGCGCCGACCTCACGCGCGCGGGTGTCGCGCTGGCGCTGCCCTTCGTCGGGCAGATCTGGCAGATCTACGTCCTGGTCTTCCTGCTGCAGGCGGCGTCCGCCGTGTTCACGCCGACCTTCCAGGCGGTCATCCCCGAGGTGCTGCCCGCCGAACGCGACTACACGCGGGCCCTGTCGCTCTCCCGGCTCGCCTACGACCTGGAGAGCCTGTTCAGCCCGGCGCTCGCCGCCGGGCTGCTCGTCCTGGTCTCCTCGGGGCGGCTGTTCGTCGGCACCGCGATGGGCTTTCTCGCCTCGGCCGTTCTGGTGGTCTCCGTCGCTCTGCCCGGGCGTTCCGGCGCCGTGCGTGGGCGCTCGGGTGTCGTGCGCGGGCGTTCGGGTGCCGTGCGCGGCAAGGGTGGCGTTCGCGGGGACGTGCTCCTCGGGGTGCGGTTGTTCCGGGCCGCGCCCGGGCTGCGGGCGCTGCTCGCGCTCGATCTCGCGGTCGCGGCGAGCGGCGCGATCGTCTTCGTCAACACCGTCGTACTCGTACGCGACCACTTTCACCGGCCCGCAGGTGACCTGTCCCTCGCCCTCGGCGCGTACGGCGCGGGCTCCGTGCTGACCGCCCTGCTCCTGCCCCGGCTGCTGCGGCGGGCCGGTGACCGCGCGGTGATGCTGCCCGCGGCCTTCGCCCTGCCCGTGATCCTCGCCGGTGTCGCCGCGCTCGGGGCCGCCGCGCCCACCGCCGGGAGCTGGGTCGGGGTCCTGGCGGCCTGGGCGGCGATCGGCGCCGCCTGTTCCGCCGTCCTCACCCCCGGCGGGCGGGTGATCCGGCGCTCCGTCACGGACGCGGAGCTGCCCGCCGCCTTCGCCGCCCAGTTCTCCCTCTCCCACGGCTGCTGGCTGCTCACCTATCCCCTCGCGGGCCGGCTCGGCGCGGGCGCGGGGCTGCCGGTCACCGCCCTGGTCCTCGGTGGTGTCGCGCTGGCCGCCGCCCTCGCCGCGGCCGTCCTGTGGCCCGCCCGCGCATCCGTGCCCGTACGGGAATCGCGGCCCGCGTCCGTACCTGTGCGGCATAAATGAAGAGGTATTCATTCTTTCCTGTACGGTGAGCTGGTCAGCCCCTGCCGCCCACCGAAGGAACCCGTATGTCCGCCACCCTCGCCGAGCGCCCCACCCCGGCCCAGGACCCAGCCGGCCGCGGCGGGGCCGCGCCCCGTCGCCGTACGCGGGTCCTCGCCCTGCCCGAGGCCCGCTGGGCCGCCGCGTCGCTGGTGCTCTTCCTGCTCGCGCTCCCGCTGCAACTGACCGGCGCCCCCGCCTGGATCTGGGGCCCGCTGTACGCGGCGGCCTACGTGACCGGCGGCTGGGAGCCGGCCTGGGCGGGGCTGCTGGCGCTGAAGGAGAAGACCCTCGACGTCGACCTGCTGATGATCGTCGCGGCGATCGGCGCGGCCTCCATCGGGCAGGTCATGGACGGCGCGCTGCTCATCGTCATTTTCGCCACGTCCGGCGCGCTGGAGGCGCTGGCCACCGCGCGCACCGCCGACTCCGTACGCGGACTGCTCGACCTCGCCCCCGCCACCGCGACCCGGCTGGACGGCGACGGAGTGGAGCGTACGGTCGCCACCGAGGACCTGGCGGTCGGCGACACCATCCTCATCCGCCCCGGTGAGCGCGTCGGGGCCGACGGCCGGGTGGCCGACGGGGCGAGCGAGGTCGACCAGGCCACCATCACCGGCGAGCCCCTGCCCGTACCGAAGGAGGCCGGGGACGAGGTCTTCGCCGGGACCCTCAACGGGACCGGCGCCCTGCGGGTCACGGTCGAACGGGACGCATCCGACTCGGTGATCGCCCGGATCGTGGCGATGGTCGAGGAGGCGTCCGAGACCAAGGCCCCGACGCAGCTCTTCATCGAGAAGGTCGAGCAGCGCTACTCGGTCGGCATCGTCGTCGCCACCCTCGCCGTCTTCGCGATCCCCCTCGGCTTCGGCGCGAACCTGACCGACTCCCTGCTGCGGGCCATGACCTTCATGATCGTCGCCTCGCCGTGCGCCGTCGTGCTGGCCACCATGCCGCCGCTGCTCTCCGCCATCGCCAACGCCGGGCGCCACGGAGTGCTGGTCAAGTCCGCCGTCGTCATGGAACGCCTCGGCCAGGTCGACGCGGTGGCCCTGGACAAGACCGGCACCCTCACCGAAGGCACCCCCCGCGTCACCGACCTGCGCCCCCTGCCCGGCGCCGGGCTCTCCGAGGACGAGCTGCTGGGCCTGGCCGCGGCGGCCGAACACCCCAGCGAGCACCCGCTGGCCCGCGCGATCGTCGGCGCCGCCCGCGAACGCGGCCTGGACCTCGCGGACGCACGGGACTTCACCTCCGCGCCGGGCGTCGGGGTGACCGCCGTCGTCGACGGCCGTACGGTCGCGGTCGGCGCCCCGTCCCGGCTCCTGGCGGACCCGGTGGAGGCGGAAACGGCCGGCGCGGTGGAGGCGGCTGACGCGGCCGGCGCGGTCGTCGCGGAGCTGGAGGACGGTGGCCGTACCGCGGTCCTCGTCCGGTGCGACGGCCGTCCCGTCGGGGTGCTGGGCATCGCGGACCGGCTGCGCCCCGGCGCCGCCGCCACGGTCGCCGCCCTCACCACCCTGACCGGCACTGCCCCGGCGCTGCTGACCGGCGACAACCCGCGCGCCGCGGCCCGTCTCGCCGACGAGGTCGGCATCACCGACGTACGTGCCGGGCTGCTGCCCCAGGACAAGGTCGCCGCCGTGCGCGAGCGGGAGGCGGCGGGGCGGCGGGTGCTCGTGGTCGGCGACGGGGTCAACGACGCCCCCGCCCTGGCCGCCGCCCACACCGGCGTCGCCATGGGGCGGGCCGGCTCCGACCTCGCGCTGGAGACCGCCGACGCCGTCATCGTCCGGGACGAACTCGCCACCGTGCCCGCCGTCGTGGCGCTCTCCCGCGCGGCCCGCCGTCTCGTGATCCAGAACCTGGTCATCGCGGGCGTGTTCATCTCCGGCCTGGTCGTCTGGGACCTGGTCGGCCATCTGCCGCTGCCCCTCGGCGTCCTCGGGCACGAGGGGTCCACCGTCATCGTCGGCCTCAACGGCCTGCGCCTGCTGCGCGAGGCGGCCTGGCGCCGGGCGGCCGACGTGAGGTGACGTGAAGTGAGGTGACGTGAAGTGACGGGGCCTCGGGGGCGTACGGCTGAGACGCGCGTACGCCCCCGAGGCATACGTCCTGGACGCGCCTGCGCGTCAGATGCGTACGCCCCACATGAACGGCATGCCGCTGCGCGCGATCGACTCGTAGCG
Source organism: Streptomyces sp. NPDC059255 (assembly GCF_042752355.1). NCBI lineage: Bacteria > Bacillati > Actinomycetota > Actinomycetes > Kitasatosporales > Streptomycetaceae > Streptomyces > Streptomyces sp. NPDC059255. Next base: position 183,728 of record NZ_JBHYZP010000001.1, on the reverse strand, counting down.
GACCTGCGCCCCGGGCTTCGGCGAGTGGAGGATCTGGCCGTTGCCCGCGTAGAAGCCGACATGGCTCAGGTCGGTGCGCATGATGATGAGGTCGCCGGGCCTGAGGTCCCCGAGGGAGTTGATCCGGGTCCCCGCGTTGGCCTGGTCCTGCGAGGTGCGGGGGAGTGAGACGCCGGCCTGCTTGAAGGCCCACGAGGTCAGTCCGGAGCAGTCGAAGGACCCCGGCCCGCTGGCTCCCCACACGTACGGCATGCCGACGCGGCTCTTGGCGGCGGCGAACGCCGCGGCGCCGCGCGAGGAGGCGCTGGCCTCGTTGCCGAGGTCCGCGCGGGCGCTGTCGCGGTTGGCGCGGTCCTCCTCCTGGGTGATCTTGGCCCGCTCCTTGGCGCTGAGCGTGTTGAGGAGCTGCTGGGCCTTGGCCAGCTTGCCCTGGATCTCTGTCTTCTTGCGCCCCAACTCGGCCCGGGTGTCCCGAAGTTCCGTGAGCTTCGTGGCGGCCTGCGTGCGCTGCTGCTGCACCTCGCGCTGCTGGACCTGGAACTTCTGCAGGTCGCTCACGTCGCGGGCGCCGAGCTGGTCCATGAGGGTCGCCTGGTCCAGATAGGCGTCCGGGTCGGAGGAGAGCAGGAGCTGCATGGAGGGGGCGAGGCCGCCGCTGCGGTACTGGTCGGCGGCGATGCCGCCGATGCGGTTCCGCAGCTCGTTGAGGGCCTCCTGCTTGCGGGCGGCGGTGTCCTGGAGGACCTCGACCTCCTTCTGGAGGGTGCCCGCCTTCTCCTTCGCGCCGCTGTACTTCTCGGTCGCCTGCGTGGCCTCCTCGTAGAGGCGGTCGACCTGCGCCTTGACGCCCTTCTTGTTCGGGTCCGGGAGGGGATCTGCCGAGGCGGACTGCGCCGACAGGGCGACCGCGGCCGTGGCGGTGACCGTGAGCATCGTTCCGTAGGCATTGCGCTGCGGCTTGGGACGGCGGTGGGACGCCACGATGAGGCAGCTCCTTCTCTCTCTGACTCCGATCCGACTCGGCCGTCGGAATACTAAGCAGATTAGCTCTACTGTTCCAAGGGGGAGTGGCGTGGCTGCCGTTGACGCCCATACGCGGCTCGATTCCGTACGGATTCGTACGGCGACGGTGACCGGGAACCGGCTGTGCTGCTAAGCGGATTGGCGCCGAGCGCCATGAACGCCGGTCCGGCCCCGGAGACTACGATGAACGGCCGGGGAGCGAGGGGACGACGGACAAGGGGAGCGGCCGTGCGACAACTGGGCGAGCTGGAGGCGGAGATCATGCACCGCCTGTGGGCCTGGGGCAGGCCGGCGACCGCGCGCGACGTGCTGACCGACCTCAACAAGAAGCGGCCCCTCGCCTACAGCACGGTCAAGACCGTGGCCGACATCCTCTACCGCAAGGGCATGCTCCGGCGCGAGAAGGAGGGCCGGGCCTGGGTGTACGAACCCACCGGCACACGCCAGCAGTACACGGCGGCCCTGATGCAGGACGCCCTCGGCGGCAACCCGGATCCGGCCGGCGCCCTCGTCAGCTTCGTGGAGCAGATCACACCGGAGGAGGCCGACGCGCTGCGGGCGGCCCTGCGCACGGCGAAGCGGCGGAGCGGGACATGATCGCGGCCGTGGCGCTGACCGGATACGCGGTTCTGGTGGGCGCCGTGGCGCCGTACGGTCTGGCGAGGGCGCGCTGGGCGCACCGCGCCCCGGCCGTCGCCGTGCTGGCCTGGCAGGGGCTGATGGTGACCTTCGTGGTCTCCGTCGCGCTGGCCGCGTACCACCTCGTGCTGACCGAGGAGCATGTGCACCGGGGCCTCGTCGGGCTGCTCAGCATCTGCGGCGTGGCGGCGGACGTCCCGGCCGCGGCTCCCTCCGGTGCCCCGCGCGGCGCGGAGCCAGGACCCGCCGGTGCCGCGGAGGCCCCGGCCGCGGACGCCGTGACGCTCCTGGCCCCGGCGGCGGTCGTGCTGCTTCCGCTGGGCTGGCTGCTGCGTACGGTGTGGCGCTCGCGCCGGGCCCGGCAGCGGCGGCTCGATCTGCTCGCCCTCGTCGGCAGCCCGGCCCCCGAGTACGGCGCCACCGTCGTGGACCACGACATCCCGGCCGTCTACTGCCTGCCCGGACGCCGCCCGCGCGTGGTCGTCACGCGCGGCGCGCTCGATGTCCTCTCGGACGCCCAGCTCCGCGCGGTCCTCGCCCACGAGCAGGCTCATCTCACGGGCCGCCACCACCTCCTCCACATGGCGGCCGACGCGTTCGCCCGGGCCTTTCCCGGTCTGCCGCTCGCCCGGCGGGCCGGGGAACAGACCGCGCTGCTGCTGGAGATGATCGCGGACGACCGGGCGCTGCGCCGCCACCCCCGGGAGACGCTGGCCGCCGCGATGTGCGAGGTCGCGGCGGGCCGGGCGCCGCGACCCGCGCTGGGCGCGGGCGGTCCCGGCACCCTGATCCGGGTACGCCGGGTCCTCGCCCCGCAGCCGAGGCCGCACCGCGCGGCCTGGCTCGCCATCGTGGCGGCGTCGGTCGCGGCGCCGGTCTTCCCGCTCCTGCTCACCTGCGGGCCGACTCTCTGACCGCCGGCCGGTCCGGGCGGCCCACCGGTGAACGGCGGGGGCCCCGCGTCCGTACCCGCTGGGACCGGGCCTCGCGGCACACGACGAGCGGAAGACGTGGTCACCGCGTGGAGAAGCACGAGGACGCGTACGGGTACGCGTACGAGCGGGCGTACGGGTACGGTGCGGCCGCCCCGCCCGCCGGCCGGCGCCCGGCCGCGACGCGGCTGGTGCGGGCCTGGGCCGGGACGCGGCCGGTGCGGGCCTGGGCCGGGACGCGGCTGGTGCGGGCCGGTGTCTTCACGGTGGCCGGTACCGGGCTCGCGGTGGTGGGGCACCATGTCGCATCCGGTGAACCGCTCTCCTGGGGCGGGCTGTTGGGCGCCGCCGTGGCGGTGTTCGCCCTTGCTCTGCCGTGGGCGGGGCTGCGCCGCTCGCTGCCGGGCGTGCTGGCGGCGACGTTCGCGGCCCAGCTGGTCGCGCACGAGATCCTGGCCGCCGCCGCGCGCACGGCCGCCGCGACGGGTGGAGCCTCCGGGCCCGCCGGGGCCTCGGAGGCGGCCGGGCAGCTGGCGGGCATGCGGCACGGTCTGGGGCATCCGGCCTCCGCCGCGAGTGGCCATGGCATCTCCGTCGGTGACGGGACGATGCTCCTCGCGCATGTGCTGGCGGCCGTCGCGGTGGCCGTGCTGCTGTACGCCACGGACGCCCGGCTGTCCGCGCTCCCGAACCTCCCGGCCCTCCCCGTCGTACTCGGCCGGCTGGCGGGCGCGCTCCGCGCGGCGCTGGCCCGCTGTCTGCGGCGCGGCCGGTGCCGCCCGGTCCCGTCGCGGGCCGGGCCCCGCCGCTCTGCCGCGCGCTCCGACACGGCGCCGGGGACCCCGGCGGACGCCCTGCTCGCTCATGTCCTCGTCCGCAGAGGGCCGCCCGGACCACTGGTGTGTGCCACGACCGCCCAGTGATCCGACCGGCGGGACCCGTGGACCGGGTGTCCGCCGCAGAGCAAGAGACGAGACCAGCCATGACCGCTTTCCGCATGCCTTTCCGCTTGCCCTCCCATCTGCCCTCCCCGCCCTCCCGTCCGGCCCGTGTGCGGCTCTCCGGGCTGTCCGGAGCGGGTGCCGTCGTCCTCGCCGCGTCCGCCGTGGTGCTGGCCACCGCCACCACCGCCGCGGCCCATGCCGAGGTGACGGCGTCCGACCCGCGCGCCCTCGCCCGGGACGTCACGCTGGAGTTCACCTCCGAGGCGGAGTCCGCGGAGGCGGGCATCGCCAAGCTCCGGGTGGTGCTGCCCGAGGGCATCCCCGTCGACGCGGTGAGCCTCAAGAGCGCCCCGAAGGGCTGGAAGTTCACCCGTACCGAGGACGGTTACGACCTGGCCGGTACAGCTCTCGCCCCGGGCACCGACGCCGAACACAGCGTCACCGTCAAGCAGTTGCCCGACGCGAAGACGCTGGCGTTCAAGACGATCGAGACCTACGGCGACGGCGAGGTCTCGCGGTGGATCGAGCTGCCCCGGGCCGGCGAGGAGAAGCCCGACAACATCGCCCCGATCCTCGAACTGAAGCCCGCCGCCGAGGGGGCCACCCCGATCGACCAGGGCACCGGCCCCAGCCCCAGTGCCAGCCCCAGCCCCAGTGTGACGGCCTCCGCTCCCTCCCCCACCGCCACCCCGGCGGAGGACGGCGCCGAGGACGCGGACGGGAACGGGACCGAAGGGGCCGAGGCCGCCGCCGATGACGGCGACAACGCCACCACCCTGACCGGACTCCTCGTCGGCCTCGCCTCCGCGGTCGTGGTCCTCGGCATAGGGGCCCTGCTCTGGCTCAAGCGGCGGGGCCGCCCCGGAACGGAGTAGGAAGTCGGTTCACCCGGCCAGCCGGGCTTCGATCAGCTCCCTGAAGGCTTCGTAGGAGCCCGGCGTGGCCACCTTGATCCCACCGACGAAGAAGGTGGGGGTGCCCTGCACGCCCAGGCCCAGGCCGTCCTGCTGGTCGGCCCGGACCCGGGCGGCGGTCTCGGGCGAGTCGAGCGCCGCGTCGAACTCGGCCATGTCCAGGCCGAGTTCGCCGGCGTAACCGCGGAAGGTCTCCTTCTTGGAGTCCTGCGCCTCGCCCCACGCGGCCTGCGTGGCGAAGAGTTTGCGGTACATCGGCTCGAACTTCCCCTGCCGGGACGCCGCTTCGGCGGTACGCGCGGCGAGCTCGCCGTTGCGGTGGCCCGGCATCGGGAAGTAGCGGGCGACGAAGGTGACCCGGTCGCCGTACTCCTCCCGGAGCCTCTCCACGACGGGGTACGCGGCTCCGCACCCCTCGCACTCGAAGTCGAGGAACTCCACCACGGTCAGCTCGCTGCGCTCGGGCCGGGTGAGCCGGTGGCTGTCCGCGCGGACCGACTGGGCCTGCGCGGCGGGCCGGGCGTCGACCGCGCCGGTCCGGGTGGGGTCGTCGGGGCGGAAGGCGAGGAACGAGCCCAGGGCGGCGGCGAAGGCGGCCACGATGACCAGGGCGATGTAGACATGCTTCTTCACGGGAACCTCGTAACAGGGATGGGCGTCATGTCGGGGGCCGCCGCGCGTCCCGTGCGTGGAGCGCGGCGAGGTAGGCGTTGTACTCGGTCAGCGGGTCCTTGCCGTCCCCGCGGTCGATGGTCCGGTCGACGCGCCGCGCCTCGCGGGCGTCGGAGCGCACCCACTGCACGGCGAGGATGATCGTGGTGATGAGGACGGGGATGTCGCCGGTCGCCCAGGCGATGGCCCCGGCGTTGTACTGGTCGTCCGCCAACGACGGGCCCCAGGTGCGGCCGAGCGCCGTCCACCACTCCGCGCCGACGAGGTCGGCCGAGCTCATCAGCGAGATGCTGAACCAGGAGTGGAACGGCATCGCCAGCATCAGCACGAACAGCTTCGCCAGGTACGGGGGCCTGCGCGGCCCCGGATCGATACCGATGATCACCCAGAAGAAGAGCAGCCCGGTCGCGAGGAAATGCGCCTGCATCGCGAGATGCCCGAGGTGGCTGCGCATCAGGACGGCGAACAGCGGCGTGTAGTAGACGGCGAAGGCGCTGCCGATGAAGAGCACGCCCGCCACGGCGGGGTGGGAGACGACGCGCAGGTAGCGGCTGTGCAGCAGGGAGAGCAGCACCTCCCGCACTCCGCGCCGTTCGCCCTTCCCCGCCGCGGGCAGGGCGCGCAGCGCCAGGGTGACCGGGGCGCCGAGCACGAGCAGGATCGGCACGGTCATCGCCAGGATCATGTGCTGGCCCATGTGGACGCTGAACATTACTTTTCCGTACGTGGCCAGCCCGCCCATGGTCGTGAAGACGGTCACCGCGAGCCCCAGCAGCCAGGCGACCGTCCGCCCGGCCGGCCAGGCGTCGCCGCGCCGGCGCAGTCTCCGTACGCCCGCCAGGTAGGCCAGCGCCAGGGCCGCGCACCCGAACGCGAACACGACGTCGAACCGCCAGGCGGTGAAGAGCGGGGTCCACGGGAAGCCGCCGAGCGGCGCGGGCATGCCGTACCCGAGCAGTTCCCGGGCGGCGGAGTACGGTGCGTCCCCGCTGCCGCCGCCGGGCGCGGGGGTACGGGAGAGCGCCACGGCGAGGCCCGTGGCGGCGGCCATCAGCAGGAGTTCACCGGCGGCCAGCCGGACGAAGGGGCCGGCGCCGCCCGCGTCGAGCCGGCCGAGGGTGCGGCGCCGGTGCAGCCACCCGCACCAGCCGAGCACGGCGAGGGCGACCGCCTTGGCCAGGATCAGCACCCCGTACGGATCGGTGAGGAGAGCGCCCGGGGAGGGCAGCCGTACCGCCGCACTGAGCAGCCCGCTCGCGCCGACCGTCAGCAGGGCCCAGCCGGCCAGGACGCTGAAGCGCCGGGCCGCGACGGCCGCGGCGGGGTCGCGCCGTACCGCCACCACGAGGACGGCGAGCAGGCCGCCGGCCCACAGGGCGACACCGGCCAGGTGCAGGGCCAGGGCGGCGACCGCCGTGTCGTGGTCGGGCGCCGCCGAGGAGTGACCGGTGAACGCGGGCGGCAGCAGCGCCCCCACGGCGGCCACCAGGGCCCACCACGCGCCGCGCGCCGTACCGGTCCCGGGGACGAGCGTGGCGAGCGTGGCGCCCGCGACCACCACGGCGGCGTAGGCGCGCCCCCGCGCGTCGGTGGCGATGAAGTCCGCCAGCGGGCCGGGGGCGAGGGCCTCGGCGACCGGCAGGGCGGCCAGGTCGGAGAAGGTGAACACCAGCGTGACGGCCGCCGCGGCGGCCCACACCGCGGCGGCGAGCGCGGCCCACGGGAGGTACCGGCGCCGGGCGGCGGAGAGCCGGACCTCACGGCCGGGCAGCAGCACCGCGATCAGCAGGAGCACGCCCACGGTGGCGACGGCCGCCGCGTCCAGCACGGTCCTGGCCACGGGGAGCCCGTACGCGGTCACCCTCCCGGCATCCGGGATCCCGGCCACCGGCGGCGCGGTGCCGCCGCCGAACCAGAGCGCGGCCGTCGCGGCGGTCACCGCCACGGCGACACCGGCGCCGAGCAGCGCGGGCAGCGGTACACGTACCCGCCCTACCCGTACCCCTGCTTCTGCCCCTGCTTCTGTCTCTGTCTCCGTCTCTGTCGGTGCGTGATCAGTGTGCACGGCGGGCCCGCCTTCGCCGCGCGAGCCGCATCCAGGCCCAGCCGGACCCGACGACGGCCACCGCGCCGACGGCACCGACCAGCGTGTCCCGGCCCGAGGAACCCCCGGCCGGGGCGGTGGCCTCCGGCCCAGGCGTCTCCGGCGCGGGCGTCCCCGGCACAGAGGTCTTCGGCACCGGGGTTCCCGCCACCGGAGTCTCCGCCACAGAGGTCTTCGGCACCGGAGTCTCCGTCACCGGCGTCCCCGTCACGGTGAAGGAGAGCACCCCCGAGACGGGGTGGCCGTCGGCGGAGACCACGCGGTAGCCGATCCGGTAGCGGCCGGGAGGGGAGGAGGGTGACGGACGGACCGAGACGTCCTCGCCGTCGACCTCGGGCTCGCCGGCGAGGGCCGCGCCCCGGGGTCCGGTGAGCGACACCTTCGCGTACTTCCGGGACATCGGGTCGCTGAAGGACAGCCGTACGCGCTCGGGAAGCGAGGCGACCGAGGAGCCCTCGGCCGGGGTGGCGCCGGTCAGTTCGGTGTGGGCGGCGGCGGGCGTGGCGCTCGTCCAGAGCAGGGCGGCCACCGCGGGCAGCACGGCGCCGCGCGCCGCCGTACGGGCGGCACGCCGGTTCATCACAGGCATGGGGAAGGAGCTTTCTGTCCACCGGCGGGCGGCTCGGCTCGCCGGGACGGGACGGCCGTCGCCCGCTCGTATGGTCTGGCCGGCCCGCCCGTCAGGGCAGGGCGGGACCGCCGAGGAGCATCGGCCCGGAAAGGGGGAGAAGGGCAGGCGGCACCACGGCACGCCGCCAACGGGGCGGCGCGCGCCCCGAGTTCCGCCGGATGATCAGCGCGGGCCGCGGCGCGGCGGCGGTGTCACGGTGCCCGACGGCCGGCCCGTGGCGCTCTCCGGGCACCGACGGCCAGACGAACAGCAGCAGTTGCCACGCGGTGGCCATCAGGGACTCGCCGCGCCACAGCAACGCCTCGGTGACACCCAGCAGCCGGGCGGCGATCACCACGGTCACGAGGTGCCCCGTGAGCATGACCCAGGGCGGGGGCCCGGCGGCGGCATGTTCCACGGCGCCGGAGAGCCCGCCGCCCGAGGGCGCGGGAGCGCCCGGGGCGCGAGCGACCCCGCACGCCCCGGGCAGGGAGTACGCGGCGTGGTAGGCCACCTGCGCGGCGGCCAGTGCGCTCAGCAACTGGGCATCGGAGAGCCGTCTCCGGGTGAGGCCGACCGCGCCGAGCACGGCGACCGCGGCGACGGCCCCGTCCACGCACCACTGGGGCGCGTGCCCCTGCGCCAGCAGGTGCCCGGCCAGCGGCAGCAGCACGCAGGCGGCCGCGAGCAGGGCCGCCCGGACAGCCCGCGGCACCCCGGAGGCCGGGGGACCGGGGCGGGCCGGAAGGGCGGGACGCATGACGGCGTGGCTCTCGATCGTCAGCAGCGGGCGGCGGTGAAGCTCGGTGCCGGTGTGCTTCGCAGCGTACCCACAGCCCCGCGCGGCGCTCCGGGCCGGTCCCGCCTCCCCCGGGAACAGCGCACACAACCGCCCCGCCATGTGAGGTGTGTCACGTCAGGGTTATGTCAGGCGACTGGCCGGGGGCCGTCAGTCCGCTCCCCTTCCATGGGGGCCAGTCGAGCTCTTCACCCTCCCGGATCTCGACCCCCCACAGACACGGAGGAGATGTCATGACCGAGACCCTGTCCTGCCCCGCGGGCGGCGCGCAGCCGCTGCCGGAGTACCCGATGGAGCGCGCCGCGCAGTGCCCGCTGGCGCCGGCCCCGACCGCGCAGAAGCTGCGCGCGGAGGAGCCGATCACGAAGGTACGGATCTGGAACGGCGGCACACCCTGGCTGATCACCCGCCACGCCGACCAGCGGGCCCTGCTCACCGACCCCCGCGTCAGCGACGACGACCTCGACCCGGGTTTCCCGTACGTGAACGCGCACCGGGCCGAGATCGCGCCGCTGTCGCCGCGGATGATCACGAACACGGACGCGCCGGAGCACACCCGGCTGCGGCGGACCGTCAACGGCCCGTTCGTCATCAAGCGGATCGAGAAGATGCGGGAGCCGATCCAGAAGATCGTCGACGATCTGCTCGACGAGATGCTGGCCGGGCCGAACTCGGCGGACCTGCTCAAGACGTTCGCGCTGCCGGTGCCGTCCCTCGTGATCGCCGAGCTGCTCGGGGTGCCGTACAAGGACCACGACTTCTTCCAGTCCAGCAGCAGCACGGTGCTGGACAGCACGGTGCCGCCGGCGAAGGCGCGCGAGGTCAGCGGCGCGCTGGCGGCGTACCTGGACAAGCTGCTCGAAGAGAAGATGGCGGCCCCCGGCAACGACGTGCTCTCGGAGATGGGCGGGCGCGTCAAGACCGGTGAGATGAGCCGGGTCGAGGCCGTCAACATGGGCGTCGCGATGCTGATCGCCGGCCACGAGACCACCGCCACGATGATCAGCCTGGGCACCCTGGCGCTGCTGCAACACCCCGACCAGCTCGCCCTGCTGCGCGACACCGACGACCCGAAGGTGATCGCGAACGCGGTCGACGAGGTGCTCCGCTACCTGTCGATCGTGCAGACCGGGGTGCGGCGCGTCGCCAAGGAGGACATCGAGATCGGCGGTGTCGTCATCAAGGCGGGCGACGGGATGATCTTCGACCTGCACGCGGCGAACTGGGACCCGGAGGCGTTCCCCGAGGCCGAGCGCCTGGACCTGACCCGTCCGGCGCGCCAGCACCAGGCGTTCGGGTACGGGCCGCACCAGTGCCTCGGACAGAACCTGGCCCGTCTGGAGCTCCAGGTCGTGTACGGCACGCTCTACCGCCGGATCCCCACGCTGCGCCTGGACGCGGAGATCACGGACCTGGAGTTCGACCACACCGGGACGACGTACGGCGTGCACAGCCTGCCGGTCACCTGGTGACGTCCCGCGGCCCTCTCGCCACCCGCACCCTCACTCTCACCCACAGCGACCCCCACAGCCACACCCCCACACCCCCACGAACAAGCAGAGGTGAACGATCATGCGCGTAGAACTGGACGAGCCGAAGTGTGTCGCATCGGGCCAGTGCGTCATGGCCTCCCCCGAGGTCTTCGACCAGCGGGAGGACGACGGCGTCGCGATCCTGCTGGAGGAGCACCCTGACGACGCCCTCCTCGACGGCGTGCGCGAAGCCGTGGCGATCTGCCCGGCAGCGGCCATCCGGCTGGTGGAGCGGTGAAACGGATCGTGGTCGTGGGCGCCTCGGCCGCCGGGCTCGCGGCGGCCGAGACCCTGCGCAGGGAGGGGTACGACGGGGCCCTCACCCTGGTCGGGGCGGAGCCGCACGCCCCGTACGACCGGCCGCCGCTCTCCAAGCAGATCCTCGCCGGGGAGTGGAGCCCCGAGCGCCTGCCGCTGCGCCCGTACGCCGATCTCGAAGCCCTCGGCCTCGATCTGCGGCTGGGCCTGGCGGCGACCGGGCTGGACCCGGCGCACCGTACGGTGCGGCTGGCGGACGGGACGCGGCTGCGGTACGACGGGCTGATCGTGGCCACCGGGGTACGGCCCCGGCGGCTGCCCGGCGCGGGCGCGCATGTGCTGCGCACCCTCGACGACGCCCTCGCGCTGCGGGACCGGCTCGGCCCGGGGCGGCATCTGGCCGTGGTGGGTGCCGGGTTTCTCGGTGCGGAGGCCGCCGCCGTGGCCCGCGGGCTCGGTGCGCGGGTCACCCTGCTGGAACCGGCCCCGGTGCCGCTGGCCCACGCGGTCGGCGAGGAGGTCGGCCGCGTCCTGTCCGGGGCCCACCTCGACCACGGCGTGGACCTGCGCACCGGTGTCGCGGTGCGGGAGATCACCGAGGACGGTGTGCGCCTCGCCGACGGCGGCCTGGTCGCGGCGGACGAGGTCCTGGTCGCCGTCGGGTCGCTGCCCAACACCGACTGGCTGGCGGCGAGCGGGCTGGCCATCGGCGACGGGCTGGTGTGCGACGCGTACTGCGAGGCCGCCCCCGGTGTGTACGGGGCGGGCGACGTGGCCCGCTGGCACAACCCGCTGTTCGGAGTCGACATGCGGATCGAGCACCGTACGCACGCGGCCGAGCAGGGCATGGCCGCCGCCCGCAACCTGCTCCGCCCGGACGCGCGCAAGCCGTTCGCGCCGGTCCCGTACTTCTGGTCGGACCAGTACGACATGAAGATCCAGGCGTACGGATACCTGCGCGGCCACGAGGAGGTCGCCGTCGTGGCCGGGGACCTGGCGGAGCGCCGGTTCGTGGCCGCGTACCGCACCGGGGACCGGGTGACCGGGGCCCTCGCGGTCGGGATGCCGCCGAAGGAGCTCCGGCAGTGGCGTCAGGCCGTCGCGACGGGCGCCTCCTGGGACGGGACCGTGCCGGACGGGGCGTCCGTGCCGGCCGAGGCCGCCTGACCGCCGTTCACAGCTCAACATCCAACACCCAACCCCCAACGCCCGAGGAGAAAGGGGTCGTTCATGCAGGACACGCAGGACACGCAGGACACGCAGGACACGCAGGACCGTACGTACGACGACGCGCGGGACGTGGTGGTGGTCACCGGGGCGGGCGGCATGGGATCGGCCGTCGCGCGGCGGCTCGGCAGCGGGCGGACGCTGATCCTCGCCGACGCCTCGCGGGACCAGCTCGACCGGGCCGTCGACGCGCTGAGCGCCGAAGGGTACGCCGTACGCGGTGTGCCGACCGATGTCTCCGACCGCGCCTCCGTCGAGGAACTGGCGCGGACGGCCGCGGGGGAGGGCCGGCTGACCGCTGTCGTGCACACGGCGGGGGTCGCCGCCGCCACCTCGTCGGCCCGGAAGATCTTCGATGTCGACCTGCTCGGCACGGTCCATGTGATCGACGCGTTCGAGCGGGTGGCCGTCCGCGGCACCTCGCTGGTCTGCGTCTCCAGCATGGCGGGCCACTACGCGTCGCTGAGCCACGAGGACGAGGCCGCCCTCGCGACGGCCCCGGCGGAGGAACTGCTCGCACTGGGCGCGGTCACCGCCGTGGGGGAGGACGCGACGGCCGCGTACATCGTGGCCAAGCGCGCCAACCACGTACGGGTGGAGGCCGCGGCGCTCGCCTGGAACCTGCGCGGAGCCCGGATCAACACGGTCAGCCCGGGGGTCATCTCCACCGCGATGTCGAAGGCGGAGGCCGACTCGGATCCGGAGGGACACATGCTCCGCATGGTCGAGGCGTGCGGTGCGGGCCGTACCGGCACACCCGGGGAGATCGCCGACGCCGTGGCCTTCCTGGCCGGGCCGGAAGCGCTGTACATCACCGGCACCGACCTGCTCGTCGACGGCGGACAGGCCGGCTGGATCCGCTGGCACATGCGGCGCTGAGGAGCCGCGGGCTCCGGCCCGCCGGCTCCTCGGCCGCTCGGTCCTCTGCCGCTCAGTCCTCCGAGAGGGCCGCGCGGGCGCCGCCCGGGGTGACGCGGTCGGTCGTGGCGGCCAGTTCCCTGACCCGGTCGGCGCCGACCGGGACCCCCGGGGCCTCGAAGAACCAGCGCCGTTGCGCCTCCTCGTCCATCCCCTGGGGCCGTGCTGCCATGTACGGCCGTACGTAGCCGGAGGTGCCGGGCTCGCTGCGCCAGCTCTCGGCGAGCGTGCCGATGTCCACCGCGTCGTAGCCGATCAGGTCCAGCAGCTCCGCCACCCGCGCCTTGGCGTCCGCGTCGTCACCGGCGAGGGGCAGGGCGCTGCGGTCGGCGGCTCCGGCGGGCCGGGCGCTGGTGACCAGGCGGCGGAAGTCGATGTTGTTGAACGCCTTGACCACGCGCGAGCCGGACAGGTGCCGCTGCACCATCTCGCTGGAGGTCCGCTCGGCCGCGTCCAGTTCGGCGATGCGGTCGTCGCGCTCCGGGTAGTAGTTCATCGTGTCGATGACGATCCTGCCCGCCAGGTCCGCTGCGGAGAGCCGCGTGTAGGCGTGCAGCGGGATGGTCGCCACCACGAGGTCGCCCGCCCGGGCGGCCTCGGCGGGCGTGGCCGCCCGGGCGTGCCCGCCGAGTTCGGTGACGAGCTCGGTGAGGGTCTCGGGGCCGCGCGAATTGCTCAGTACGACATCCAGTCCGGCCGCGACGGCGAGGCGGGCCAGCCCGCCGCCGATCATGCCGGTGCCGATGAGCCCGAGGGTGCGGAGCGGGGGCCGGATCTGGTTCTCGGACACGATGTCGCATCTCCACTTCGATGATGAATCAAAGGATTGAAAGTGAAACTCGGTGTCACAGTAGATCCTGCGTATCGCTCCTGCAATCTCCATCCGGACCCGGACCCGGACCCGAACCTGGACCTGGACCCGGACCTGGACCCGGACCCGGATCGGCGTCAGCGTCCGATCAGCCGCATCTGATCCTCCTCGTGGTGGTCGCCGGAGGCCGGGGTGAGGTGGTCGAGCTTCCGGATCTGTTCGGCGGTCAGCGTGATGCCGTCGGCCGCGGTGTTCTCCTCGACGCGGGAGACGCGCTTGGTGCCGGGGATGGGGGCGATGTCGTCGCCCTGGGCGAGCAGCCAGGCGAGGGCGATCTGCGCCGGGGTGGCGCCCGCTTCGGCGGCGACGGCCTCGACCTCGTCGACGATGCGCAGGTTGCGCCGGAAGTTCTCGCCGGTGAAGCGCGGGTTGTTCTTCCGCCAGTCGGTGTCGTCGAAGTCGTCGGTGGAGCGGATCCGGCCGGTGAGGAAGCCGTGCCCCAGCGGCGAGTAGGGCACGAAGCCGATCCGCAGTTCGCGCAGCAGCGGCAGCACCTCCGCCTCCGGATCGCGGGTCCACAGCGAGTACTCCGACTGCAGGGCGCTGATCGGGTGGACGGCGTGGGCGCGGGCGATGGTGGCGGCCCCGGCCTCGGAGAGCCCGAGGTGGCGTACCTTGCCCTCGGCGACCAGCTCGGCCATGGCGCCGACGGTCTCCTCGATGGGAGTGTCCGGGTCGACCCGGTGCTGGTAGTACAGGTCGATGCGGTCGGTGCCGAGCCGCTTCAGGGAGCCTTCGACGGCCGTACGGATGTTGGCCGGGCTGCTGTCGAGATGCCCGGGTCCGGAACCCGCGTGCGAGACGAAGCCGAACTTCGTCGCCAGGACGACCTGGTCACGGCGGCCCTTGAGGGCCCGTCCGACGAGTTCCTCGTTGACGTACGGTCCGTAGATCTCGGCGGTGTCGATGAAGGTGACGCCCAGGTCGAGCGCCCGGTGGATGGTGCGGATCGACTCGGCGTCGTCCGTGCCCGCTCCGGTGTAGCCGAAGGACATCGACATCGCGCCCAGGCCGATACGGGAGACGTCCAGGTCTCCCAGCTTGACGTGGATCATGATGGTCGCTCCGTTTCTCGATCGGGTGCGCGTGGTGGCCCGCGCGCGCTCATGCGGGCTTACGCGAGCTGTGCTCATGCGGGCTCACGCGTGCCGTGCTCACGCCGGCTTACGTGAGCCGTGCTCACGCCGGCTCACGCGTGCCCGCGTTCCTATTCAGCCTCGCCGTCACGCGCGCCGCGCGGCAGAGCGTGCCGTACCGGGGAACGGTGTTCAGGGGCGCGACAGGGCCCCTCACGGCTCTGCCACGCGGCTCACCGGCGCCGCCACACTGAAAGGCATGACACGTGGGCAGCACGGCGGCGGCACCGGCACGGGCACGGGCACCGGCGCAGGCACGGGCGGTACGGAGCTGGGCCGTTTCCTGCGTGCCCGCCGGGCCCGGGTGACCCCCGCCGAGGCCGGTCTCGGCACCACAGGCCCCGGGCGGCGCCGTACGCCCGGACTGCGCCGCGAGGAGCTGGCCACGCTCTCCGGGATCAGTGTCGACCACTACACGCGTCTGGAGCGCGGCAGGGAAACCCGCCCCGGCCCGTCCGTCGTCGACGCCCTCGCCCGCGCGCTCCTGCTCGACACGGAGGAGCACGAACACCTGCGGGACCTGGCCGCCCTCGCCGCCAGGACCGCGCCGGAACCCGCGGCCGCGCCCGGCCGATCGGTGCGGCCCGGCGTCGGAGTGCTCCTGGAGAGCCTGCGGCCCGGCCCCGCGCACGTGGTCAGCCGTACCGGCGACCTGCTCGCCCACAACCCGGGCGGACTACGGCTGTTCGCCGGGCTGGGGGACTGGCCGGCCACCCGGCGCAACCTCGCGCGGTACGTCTTCCTCCACCCCGCGGCCCGCGACCTCTTCGCCGACCGGGACGGTCAGTTGCGCGGCTGCGTCGCCCGGCTCCGGGCGCTGGCCGCCACCGACCGGGACGCCCCCGACCTCGCCCGGCTCGCCGGTGAACTCCTTCTCAAGAGCCCGGAGTTCGCCCGCCTGTGGGAACGCCGCGACGTGCGGAGCAGCGGCCACGGCCGCACGGCCTTCCACCACCCCGACGTCGGCGACCTCACCCTCGGCCACCAGTCCCTGCTGCTGGAGGGCACCCCCGGCCACCGTCTGATCGCCTACTACGCCGAGCCCGGTACCGCCGAGCACGACGCGATCGTCCTTCTCGACATGGCCGCGCACGAGCCGGAAGCACCCCGGACCGGCCGCCCGCCCCAGCACTGAGGCGGGCGTCGTAGGGCCGTCGGGTCAGCCGGCGGGGCGTCCGCGTCGTGCGACCGCCGTACGGCCGACCGTCGCCGCGAGCTTGCGCAGCCGCCGCCAGTCCAGGGGCGGCTTCACCGCCGGGACGCCCGGCCGGTTCCTCGGGACCCGTACGCGCAGGGCGCCGGGCTCGATGCGGCACTGTACGGGCGTGGGCAGGACCAGCGCCTCCCCGTCGACGCCGACCTCGATCTCCGCCCGGTCGGCGTCCACCGTCACCGCGTCGGCCGTCAGGACCGTGAGCCCGGCCGACTGCCGGCCGCGCAGCAGCCCGGCCGCCTCCGCCGCGCTGTCGACCCGTACACCGAGCAACCCGAGCGCCCCCGAGTCCAGCCGCTCGCGGAAGCCCAGACCGGCCGGATCCTCCGTGCGGTACGGGTTGTTGCTCACCAGCAGGGCCTGCGGGCCGGTCACGGTGACCGGCGTTCCGTCCGTGGCGGTGGCGGTGGCCGTCAGCAGCGGGCCGCGCTCGTGGGTCAGCAGCTCGGGCAGCAGCTCAAGGGTGGTGCGTACCTTGTCGTCGCGGTAGGCGGGGCTCTGCACGACCGCCGCGTACGCCCCGAAGGACGCGTTGTTGACGAAGGGGTGCCCGCCCGCGTAGCCGAGGTCGACGTGGAGTTCGACGCCGTCGGTCAGCGCGTCCAGGCAGGCCGCCGGGTCCTCCCGGTCGAGCCCCAGGTCCATCGCGAAGTGGTTGCGGGTCCCGGAGGAGATCACCAGGAACGGCAGCCCCCGCTCCGCCGCCACGGCCGCCACCAGGGCCTGCGTGCCGTCGCCGCCCGCCACGCCCAGCAGATCGGCCCCGTCGTCGGCGGCCGAACGGGCGAGGGCGGCCACGTCCTGATGACGGCCCGTGTCGAGCAGCAGGACGCGCGCGCCGAGGCGCTCCGCCTTCTCCCGCAGCCCGAACCTGCCGACCTTTCCGCCGCCGGAGCGCGGGTTCATGATGAGGAAGGGACGCCGGGGCGGCGCCGTCTCGTGCTCCGTCATGGCCGGGGCGGGCGTGGCGCCCGTACTGCTGAGCGCGGTACGGCCCGTCCAGACGGCCAGCGCCCACAGCGCCGCGGAGACCAGGACCAGCCACAGCAGGTTCGCCGCGTCGAAGAACCCGAGGACGGTGACCGGCGTCGCCACGGCCAGCGCCACGGCCCCCGCCCGGGCGACCCCGCGGCGGGTCAGGACCCACCAGACGGCCGCGGCGGTGAGCGCCGTCCCGCCCACGATCACGCCGACCAGCACCACACTGGCGGCGCCCGCGTACCCGAGCGGCAGCAGCACGGCCACCCCGGCGGAGGCCAGCGAGACCCGTGCCGACCAGCGCTGCGCGGCATGGGCGCGCTCGCCGAATTCCACAACCACCGCTTCTCCCACCGATCACGCGGCCCGGTGCCCGATCGGCCCGGCGGCCTTTCACGTGATCACATTCGCCCGACAGCGCGACATCGTAGGGCCGGCGACCGTCCCGTGGCCATCCGCCCGCGCGCCGCGCGCCCCTGCTTGCGCCGGCGCCTCAGGACCGGGTCACCCGTACTGCCTCAGGGGCGGGTCCGTACCGCCTCGGGGGCGGGTCCGTACCGCCTCGGGACCGGATCACCGGAACCGCCTCAGGACCGGGTCACCCGCACCCTGAAGTGCTCGTTCGGCTCCTCCGACAGCACCGAGATCAGGATCCCGTTGTCGCGGTCCTCGAAGGACTGCCCCGGCCGGTACGGCGCGTCCGACAGCTCCGCGTGGACGTTCGGCCGCCGCGTGCAGCCGCCGCTGTTCTCCCTGCTGTCCGCGATCGTGACCGGACCGCGCCCCGTGTCGACGGCGGCGTCCACGCGGTAGACCAGCACGCCCGGCTCGCAGACCGCCTCGTCGTTGCCGGACCGCGTCCGCACCTCCACGGCGTACCCCGACTCCGCGGAGATCGGCACGAAGGCCATCTTCGGCCCGCCCGATGTCGCCAGCGGACCGAGCAGATGGTCCGTGCTGCCGCGCTCCGACGCGCAGCCGATCTGCTCGTCGTCGAGCCAGCCCAGCTTCCACTTGTGCCAGCCCAGCAGATCGTTGTTGGCGCCCCAGTCCTCGGACATGATGTCCCAGTGCCCGACCGAGCCGCCGCCGTCCACCGTGTAGAGGTCGGGGAGGCCGAAGACATGCCCGTTCTCGTGCGGCAGGACCCGGTAGCCGGTGTCGCCGTACGAGCCGGAGCCGTCGTCCTGACGGCTGTAGACGAAAGACGTGTTGGCGAGCGGTACGCCGTCCGCCTTCGGGGCGTCCGCGTTGCCCGAGAAGGTGACGGACAGGACGGTGTCCAGTGCCGAAGGGCCGGCGTTGGGCGTCACCAGGATGTTGACCAGGTCGTACCCGGCGAAGTTCACCCGGTCGTCGGCGGCGGCCACGATGTCGGCGACCAGCCGCCGGTAGCCGGGCTCGTACGGCGCGCCGCGCTCTATCCCGTACTCCGCGAACGGCAGCGGCATCCGCAGCCAGTCCTTGACCGGCGCCTCGGGACGGTAGTCGAGGCGCCCGTACGAACTGGTTCTGAACCACTCCGACGTCTTCGGGAAGAATTCGGCGAGCCGGTCGAGCGCCTTCCCGGGGCCTGGCGCGTCCGAGAAGTCGATCATGAGGTTGAGGGCGCGGATCCGGCCGGTCGAGCGGGCGTAGCCGGGCGGTGTGGGCAGCCCCTCCGACATCGCCACGGCCGTGGCGGCGGAGATACGGCACGGCCCGCGGCTCATGTCCTTGACCGCGCCGGGCCCCGCGTGGCCGGCGACGGGGAGGGTGCCGCTCGCGCTGGTCAGGGCGGCGAGGGTGAGCGCCGCGAGACCGGCGAGAGCGCCGAGACGGCGGGCGCCGGGTCCGGGTATGAGAAGCCTCTGCCGCATGCGGCCGCCTTCCTTCTCGGCAGCCGACCGTCCTGACTGCCCTCCGTCAGATCACCCTCCGACGGTGGGCGTGTCGGCGCTCGCTGGGTGCGCCGATCGGGTATGGACCCCCATGAACTCCGGGCTGTGGCTCAGGTCACACCGATGGGTGAAATAACCGGGGACGAGTTCCCCGTTTGCATCTACGTCCCCGGATGGCCGGGGCACACAGACCGAACGACCACGAAATGGGGAGGGGCGCCACGTGACCGCCACCGCCACCGCCGCTGTCGCATCCGGCACCGCCATGGGCGCGGCGGCCGGGGGTACGGCCACGGCCGCCCCTTCCGCCGCCGCGGGCCGGGAGGCGCGCCGCGCCCCCCGGCCGCGCGCGGACGCCCTGCGCAACCGGGAGCGGATCGTGGCGGCGGCCCGTGAGGTGTACGTGGAGTACGGCTCCGAGGCGCCGCTGGACGAGATCGCCCGCCGGGCCGGCATCGGCAACGCCACGCTCTACCGGCACTTCGCCGACCGGCATGCCCTCGTGCACGAGGTCGTCCTCGCCGTCATGGCCAAGGTCGCCGACCAGGCGGAGCGGATCGCAGCCGAGGAGGCCGACGCGTTCACCGCGCTGCGCCGCTTCACCCACACGGCGGCCGACGAGCGGATCGGCGCGCTCTGCCCGATGCTCTCCGAGGCGTTCGACCGGAACCGTCCCGATCTGGAGGCCGCGCGCCGTCGCCTCGAAGGCGCCGTCGAGGGGCTGATGGAGCGGGCCCGGCAGGCGGGACGGCTGCGCCCGGACGTCGAGTCCGGCGATCTCATGGTCGCGCTGTCCCAGCTCACCCGGCCGCTGCCCGACAGTCGCTGTCTCGCCATGGACCGGTTCGTGCACCGGCACCTCCAGCTCTTCCTGGACGGACTGGAGAACCCCGCCCGGTCCGAACTGCCCGGCTCGGCCGCGACCCTGGAGGATCTGCGCCGCGCCGCTCCGTGACGCGCCCTTGAACCAAGAACCGGAACAGGCCTCAAGCAGGAGCAGGCCCGAAGCGAAGTACGTCCTGAATCCCTGACCGACCCGAACCAGCCCAGCCTTGCCAGACGCGCAGACGCGTACGCACGCACCCGCGCAGGCACGTACGCACGTACGCAGCTCGGCCGACGAGCCGACGCGTTGCTGAACCAAGGCCCATCCACGACCACCGGCAGCCAGGCCCGCCAGCGGGCCACGCGCTGCCCGCGACGGCTTCACGCCGCCGTCATCACCCCGCAATGACTTCGTAAGTCCGGCAGCGTCGCCTGTACTTACGTACGTTTCGCCCTTTCTGCATCCTTAGGTGGATACCTCCATGTCAAAAGCAGCTGAAAAGCGGCTTCCCGCCCCAGGTGCCCCAGGTGCCGCAGGTACCGCAGGTGCCCCAGGCACCCCCGGCGCCCCCGAGGCCTCGTCGGCCCCCGATCCGGGGCGCTGGAAGGCGCTCGTCTTCATCGCGCTGGCCCAGCTCATGGTCGTGCTCGACGCGACCATCGTGAACATCGCGCTGCCCTCCGCCCAGCAGGACCTGGGGATATCGGACGGCAACAAGCAGTGGGTCATCACCGCCTACGCCCTCGCCTTCGGCGGTCTGCTGCTCTTCGGCGGCCGCATCGCCGACCTGTGGGGCCGTAAGCGCACCTTCGTCACCGGCCTGATCGGCTTCGCCGCCGCGTCCGCCATCGGCGGTGCCGCGAGCGGCGAGGCGATGCTGCTCGGCGCCCGCGCGCTGCAGGGCGCCTTCGGCGCGCTCCTCGCCCCCGCCGCGCTCTCGCTGCTCGCGGTGACCTTCAGCGACGCCAAGGAGCGCGCCAAGGCGTTCGGCATCTTCGGTGCGATCGCCGGTGGCGGTGGCGCCGTCGGGCTGATCCTCGGCGGGTTCCTCACCGAGTACCTGGACTGGAGGTGGACGTTCTTCGTCAACATCCCGTTCGCGGTGGTGGCCGCGCTCGGCGCGTACTTCGTGATCCGCGAGCCCGCGGCGGGCCGTAACCGCTCCGCGCTCGACATCCCCGGCGTCGTGCTCTCGACACTGGGCCTGGTCTCACTGGTGTACGGCTTCACGCGCGCCGAGTCCGACGGCTGGAGCCACCCCGTCACCGTCACGCTCTTCGTGGCGGCGGCCGTCCTGCTCGTCCTCTTCACGGTCGTCGAGTCGAGGGTCAAGGCCCCGCTGCTGCCGCTGCGCGTCGTCACCAACCGCAACCGCGCCGGTGTCTACCTCTCGCTGGGCCTGGCCATCATCGCGATGTTCGGCCTGTTCCTCTTCCTGACGTACTACCTCCAGGTGGTGCAGGGGTACTCACCGGTCAGGACCGGCTTCGCCTTCCTCCCGATGATCGCGGGCATGATCACGGGCTCGACCCAGATCGGCGCCCGGCTGATGACCCGGGTCCCGCCGCGCTACCTGATGGGCCCCGGCTTCCTGGTCGCGGCGGTCGGCATGCTGCTGCTGACGCGGCTCGACCTCGGTTCCTCGTACGCGGGTGTGATCCTGCCCGGCCAGCTCCTGCTGGGCCTGGGCATGGGTACGGCGTTCATGCCGGCCATGTCGCTCGCGACGTTCGGCATCGAACCGCGTGACGCGGGCGTCGCCTCCGCGATGGTCAACACCTCGCAGCAGGTGGGCGGCGCGATCGGGACGGCCCTGCTGAACACGATCGCGGCCTCGGCCACGACCTCGTACCTCGCCTCGCACGCGGCCACCGCGGGCGGCGACGCGCAGCTGCTCCAGATGCGTGCCCTGGTGGCCGGGTTCTCCAGCGCCATCTGGTGGGCGGTCGGCATCCTCACCGTCGCGGCGGCGATCGCGATCACCCTCATCAACACCGGTCGCCCCGGCGCCTCCGCGGGCGCCCCGGGCGCGGGCGGTACGCAGGGCGCGGAGGCGGACGAGGTGCAGCTCCCGGTCGCGATGCACTGACCGCGCCGCCTGCCCCGCGCGAAAGGCGAAACGGCCGGGACGACGACGGATCTCCCCTGGCGCCGCCGCTCTCAGGAGTCAGCGGCGCCAGGGCAGATCCGCGCCCGTCCCCTCGGGCTGCAGCCCCTCCGCCATCACCTGCATGATCTCGCCGAGCTGACCGACCTGTTCCGGGGTGAGCCGGTCGAAGATCGCCTGGCGTACGGCGGCGACATGGCCCGGCGCCGACCGCTTCAGCATCTCGAAACCCTGGTCCGTGAGGTACGCGTTCTGCCCCCGCTTGTCGGAGGGGCACTCCTCGCGCCGCACCCAGCCGTTCTCCTCCAGCCGCGCGATCGCGTGGGAGAGCCGTGAGCGGGTGATTTTGGCCTCCATGGCGAGCTGCGTCATCCGCAGCCGGCGGCGCGGCGCCGACGAGAGTTTGACGAGGAGCCCGTAGTAGACGTGCGGCATCCCCGCGTCACGCTGGAGCTGACGGTCGAGGTGGTCCTCCAGCAGCGTCGTCGCATGCACGTAGTTCAACCAGACGCGCTGCTCCTCGTCACTGAGCCAGCGCGTCTCCTCCACCCGGTGCTCAGCCTCGCCGGTTACTTCGCCTGGGCCGGCTCCTGTGCCGGTGGGTGCCATGGTCATGTATTCCACTGTACTCATTCTTGAAAGTTAAACTAGATCTGGTTAAGCTGCTAAGAAATGAATGCTTGAGCTTTCAAATTTTGGGCCCGCGTGACCCATGACCCGGGAGTCGCCATGAACGCCGTCGCGGAGCGGATGCCCGCCCTCTACCTCTCCCACGGGGCCCCGCCCCTGGCCGACGACCCGGTCTGGCCGGGGGAACTGGCGGCCTGGTCGGCGGCGCTGCCCCGCCCCAAGGCCGTCCTGATGGTCTCGGCGCACTGGGAGGAGGCCCCGCTCGCGCTGGGCGCCACGGAATCCGTACCGCTGGTGTACGACTTCTGGGGCTTCCCCGAGCACTACTACCAGGTGCGTTACGACGCCCCCGGCGCCCCGGGGCTCGCGGACTCCGTGCGGAAGCTGCTGAGCGGCGCCGGTACGCCCGTCCAGGACGTGCCGGACCGCGGGCTGGACCACGGTGCGTACGTACCGCTGGTCGAGATGTTCCCCGAGGCGGACATCCCCGTGCTGCAGATCTCCCTGCCGACGCTCGACCCGCGCAAGCTGCTGGACATCGGCCGCAAGCTGGCCCCGCTGCGCGACGAGGGCGTCCTGATCGTCGGCAGCGGCTTCTTCACCCACAACCTCGCGGCACTGCGCCACCAGGGCGGCGTACCCGGCTGGTCCGCGGAGTTCGACGACTGGGGTACGCGGGCGCTCCAGGCGCAGGACATCGACGCCCTGCTCGACTTCGAGCACAAGGCCCCGGCCGGCCGCCTGGCCCATCCCCGTACCGAGCACTTCGCCCCGCTGTTCGTGACGCTCGGGGCCGCGGAGCACGAGCTGGGCACCGGCAGGAGCGTCATCGACGGCTTCTGGATGGGGCTGGCGAAGAGGTCGCTCCAGTTCGGCTGAGCGCCGGCGGGGGCACGGGAGGGGCGCCTGCCGCGCACGGGTGGGGTGCCCGTCGGGCGCCGGCTCGGCGACCGCTGAGCAACCAAAGTCGCATGCGGGTCGTCTTCAAGAAGTGAGCGGAGCTGCTGAAGCCGCCGGTGGCGCAACCTCGTGAGCGCGGTCGGCGTCAGCTTCGGTAACTGTCCTGACCTGCGCTTCTCTGTCCATCGGAGGGGCCGGGCCAGCCGGTCGACGGCACAGGGTACTGCATGATCACAAAATCCATGCACGCCATGGGAATTCTGTCCGGATTCCAGTCGTTGTTTCCAACGGATGCAGGGCACCCGGAAGGGTGTCGCGACCTACTCAGTTCAGTAAGGGAGCTCGCATGGCAACCCGTGCCGTCGCCCGTCGTTCCGCCTCCAGCGGGGCGAAAGCGGCAAGCAGTGTTCGCGCCGTAGGCGGGGAGATCGCCGACCGCGACCTGGTCGGCATGTACCTCGACGAGATCGCGCGTACGCCGCTGCTCGACGCAGCAAAGGAAGTCGAGCTGTCCCAGACCATCGAGGCCGGAGTCTACGCCCGGCAGATCCTCGACGGAGAGGTGGAGAGCGAGGCGGGCGGTGCCTCACGCGAGGAGCTGGAGGCGCTCGTCGCCGAGAGCGAGCGCGCGAAGGACGTCTTCATACGCTCGAACCTCCGCCTGGTGGTGGCTGTCGCGCGCCGTTACCCGCGCAGCGGTCTGCCGCTGCTGGATCTCATCCAGGAGGGCAACGCGGGCCTGGTCCGCGCGGTCGAGAAGTTCGACTACGCCAAGGGCTTCAAGTTCTCGACGTACGCGACCTGGTGGATCCGCCAGGCCATCACCCGCTCCATAGCCGACCAGTCGCGCACGATCCGGCTCCCCGTTCACCTCGTGGAGGAGCTCGGCAGGATCCGCCGCGTGCAGCGGGAGTTCAACCGGGAGCACGGCCGCGACCCGGAGCCCACGGAGGTCGCCGCCGAGCTGGACTCGAACCCGGCGCGCGTCATCGATGTCCTGGACTGGGCCCGTGACCCGGTCAGCCTGAACATGTCGGTGGACGACGACGGGGACACGCAGTTCGGTGATCTGCTGGAGGACACCTCCGCGGTCTCGCCCGAGCAGTCCGTGCTCACGCTGCTGCGCAGCGAGGAGCTGGAGGATCTGATCGGCAAGCTCGACCAGCGCACCGCCTCGATCATCAAGATGCGGTACGGCATCGAGGACGGCCGCGAGCGCACGCTGACCGAGGTCGGCAAGCAGCACGGCCTGACCCGCGAGCGGATTCGCCAGATCGAGAAGCACGCGCTGCTGGAGCTGAAAAAGATGGCGCGGGACACCGGCTTCGACGCGGCGGCGTGACGTCGAGGCGTCATGGCCGTAGTGTCCCCTTTACCCGCACTCGTTCTCCGAGCGGTACGGGACGGCCGACGCGTCGGCCCCAGAGACGAGCCCCGGCACCAACCCCCCCCAGGTGCCGGGGCTCCCTTCTGCCCCGGCACCGGGCGTAGCCAGGGGGTCCCCCCTGGCTGAGTGGCCGTCCTGAGCGGTCGTCGGTGCTAGGCGGTCGTCGGCGCGGAGACCTCGGATGCCGCAGAGGCCGCGGAGGCGGCGGAGGCCCGGGTCAGCCGGGCCCCCAGCTCCCGCAGATACCCGGTGAGCTGGGCCGGGGCGTGCGCGGTGAACTCGCAGTCCACCAGAGCCAGGCGCAGCGCCAGCCACTCCAGTGAGTCGCCGACGGTCGTACGCAGCCGGCAGGTGTCCGGCCCGGTGGACTCGGGTGCGCCGAGGTGCGCCGGCAGCCGGGCCGCCACGAACTCGACGGGTGCCCGGAAGGTGACGTCCACGTCCACCTGGGGCTGCATCCGTGACATGGACCGGACCAGGAACTGTGCGGCGTCCCCCGTCGGCAGCTCGCGGGGGGAGAACCGGGCACCGGTGGCGAACGGCGCGCTGACCCGGTCGACCCGGAACGTACGCCAGTCGTCGCGCTCCAGGTCGTACGCGACGAGATACCAGCGCCTGCCGGTCGAGACCAGCCGGTACGGCTCGACCTGCCGCTTCGTCTCGGTGCCGTCCCCGGAGCGGTAGCCGAAGCGCAGCCGCTCGGTGCCGGCGACGGCGCCGGCCATCACCGTGAGCGTGTCGGGGTCGATGGTCGTGCCGTCCCCGCGGGTGAGCGGCATCGTCGCCGTCTGGAGGGTGGAGACACGGTGCCGGAGCCGGGACGGCAGCACCTGCTCCAGCTTGGCCAGGGCGCGTACGGACGCCTCGTCGACGCCCTCGATGGCGTGGCCCGCCCCGGCCCGCAGGCCGACGGCGATGGCCACGGCCTCCTCGTCGTCGAGGAGCAGCGGAGGCATGGCCGCACCGGCGACGAGGCGGTAGCCGCCGACCGCCCCCATCGTGGCCTCGACGGGGTATCCGAGGGTGCGGAGCCGGTCGATGTCGCGGCGGATGGTGCGCGCGCTGACGTCGAGCCGCTCGGCCAGTTCGCTGCCCGGCCACTCGCGCGGGGTCTGGAGGAGGGAGAGCAGCCTCAGGAGCCGTGCCGGGGTGTCGGTCATGCGTCCATGGTGCGCGTCATCTAGGACATGTTCCGACCTGGATGCTCCCTAATTTGTGGCGCATGAGTTCACCCACCACATCCCCGACATCCCCGGCAGCGCCATCTCCCACCCCCTCTCCTGCCCCGTCGTCCGCCGCTCTCGAAGCGCCCTCAGGGCGGGCTCCGGAGGCCGGTGACCGGCGTCGCTGGCTGGCCCTGGCGGTGGTCATGACGGCCGCCTTCATGGACCTGGTCGATGTCACCATCGTCAACATCGCCATTCCGAGCATCGAGCGGGACCTCGGCGCGACGTTCGGGGCGATCCAGTGGATCACCGCCGGGTACGCGCTCGCCTTCGCCGCCGGGCTGATCACCGGTGGCCGACTCGGTGACATATACGGCCGCAAGCGGCTCTTCCTGATCGGTATCAGCGGATTCACGGTGGCCTCCGCGCTCTGCGGCTTCGCGGTCAGCCCGGAGATGCTGGTCGGCTCGCGGCTGCTCCAGGGCGCCATGGCCGCGATGATGGTGCCCCAGGTGCTGGCGATCATCCATGTCACCTTCCCCGCCCACGAGCGCGGCAAGGTCTTCGGGCTGTTCGGGGCGATCGTCGGCCTCGGCGCGGTCTCGGGCCCGCTGCTCGGCGCGCTGCTCACCCAGTGGAACCTTCTCGGTCTGGAATGGCGCCCGATCTTCCTCATCAATCTGCCGGTCGGCGTGGCCGGAGTGCTGCTCGGCCGGCGGTTCATCGTCGAGTCCAAAGCGCCCAAGGCGCTCCGGCTCGACCTGGTGGGCGTGGTGCTGGTGACGGTCGCGCTGCTGATGCTGGTCTATCCCCTCACCCGCGGCCGCGAGCTGGGCTGGCCGCTGTGGGGTCATGTCTGCATGGCCGGCAGTCTCGGCGTGCTGGCGGTGCTGGTGGCGTACGAGCGGAGGAAGGCCCGCAAGGACGGGTCGCCGCTGATTGAACTGTCCCTGTTCCGGGTGAAGAGCTTCGCCGCGGGCGTCGCGGTCCAGCTCACCTTCGGGGTCGCGCTGGGCATCTTCTTCCTGGTCTGGACGCTGTACATGCAGATCGGTCTCGGCTGGAGCCCGCTGCACGCGGGGCTCACGGGGGTGCCGTTCTCCCTCGCCGTATCGGTCGCGGCCGGTGTCTCCGTGCAGAAGCTGGTCCCGCGCTTCGGGCGCGGGGTCCTCCAGGCGGGCGCGCTGACGATGATCGCGGGGCTGCTGCTCTACATCGGCGCGGCCGGACGGTACGGCCTGGAGATCCGCTCCTGGCAGATGGCGCTGCCCCTGGTGGTGATGGGCGCGGGCATGGGACTGATCGTCGCCCCGCTGACGGACGCGGTGCTCTCGGGCGTCCCGCGCGAACACTCGGGATCCGCGTCCGGCCTGATCAACACCACCCAGCAGATGGGCAACGCGCTGGGGCTCGGACTGGTGTCGGTGGTGTTCTTCGGAGTGGTCGACGACCGGCCGGCGAGCGCGATGAACGAGGCCTTCGCCGATGGCTTCCAGCACGCGCTGTGGTGGGTGGTGGCCGTGCTCGCGGTCATCTTCACCATGATGTTCGCGCTTCCGCCGAAGCCGACCGTCGAGCCGACCGCCGAGCCGACCGCCGAAACGAGCACGGAAGCGGCAACCGGTGTGGGTACCGACGCGGAATGACTGATCGTGTCCGTTGTTCGTCCGAATCTGTTTACTTTCCAGAAATGTGGGCGTAGCGTGTCGCCGAAACCACAGGTTCGGGCACGGAACGGACGTAAACCCACATGTACGCACCGGAGCGTCAGCAGGAGATCCTGCGCCTTGCCCGCGAGGGCGGACGCGTCGACGTGCTGTCGCTTGCCGAGCAGTTCCAGGTCACGGCGGAGACCGTACGGCGTGACCTGAAGGCACTCGACCGGGCCGGTCTCGTCCGCCGCGTGCACGGCGGGGCCATACCGGCCGGGCGGATGGACTTCGAGCCCGACCTCGCGGAGCGCGAGTCCACCGCCGCCGACGAGAAGGACCGCATCGCGCACGCGGCGCTCGCGGAACTGCCGCAGGACGGCAGCGTGATCCTGGACGCCGGATCGACCGTCGCCCGGCTCGTGGCCGAGCTGCCGCTGGAGTGCGGGCTCACCGTCGTGACCCACTCCCTCCCCGTCGCCGCCCGCCTCGCCGACCACCCGGGGATCTACCTCCACCTGGTCGGCGGGCGGGTCCGGCACCGCACCCGCGCCGCCGTCGACGCCTGGGCGCTGCGGGCCTACGGGGAGATCCGCGCCGATGTCGTCTTCCTCGGCGCGAACGGTTTCTCCCCCGAAGGCGGTCTCACCACCCCCGACCTCGCCGAAGCCGCCGTGAAGCGCGCGGTCATCGGCGCGGCGCGGCGCGTGGTGCTCCTCGCCGACTCGGCCAAACACGGCCAGGAGCACTTCGCGCGCTTCGGCACGCTCGCCGATGTCGACCTGCTCATCACCGACAGCGGGCTCAGCGCTTCGGATGTCGCGGCCATCGAGGCCGCCGGCACCGAAGTGCTGTGTGTTTAGGAGAACGCCGCATGATCCTCACCGTCACCCCCAACCCGAGCCTGGACCGTACGTACGAGGTCCCGGCCCTCGACCGTGGCGAGGTGCTGCGGGCCACCGCCGAGCGCATGGACCCCGGCGGCAAGGGCGTCAACGTCTCCCGCGCCGTCGCGGCGGCCGGCCGTCGTACGGTCGCCGTGCTGCCCCTCGGGGGCGCCCCGGGGGCGCTGGTAGCGGAGCTGCTGGCCGGGCAGGGGATAGAGGTCGCGCCGGTGCCGGTCGCGGGGGCGACCCGCTCCAACATCGCGCTCGCCGAGCCCGACGGCACCCTGACCAAGATCAACGCACCGGGGCCCGAGCTGACCGCGGAGGAGTCGGAGTCACTGCTCGCCGTGGTGCGCACGCAGATCCGCACCCACTCCGCCGCCGCGGCCTGGATCGCCTGCTGCGGCAGCCTGCCACGCGGACTGGCCCCCGAGTGGTACGCGGAACTGGTCGCCGGCGCCCACCACGCGGGGGCGAGGATCGCGCTCGACACCTCGGGCCCCTCGCTGCTGGCCGCGCTGCGCGAGCGGCCGGACGTCGTCAAGCCGAACGCCGAAGAACTGGCCCAGGCCGTCGGCCGCCCCCTCGCGACCGTCGGTGACGCCGTCAAGGCCGCGGAGGAGCTGCGCACGTACGGTGCCGCCGCCGTCCTCGCCAGCCTCGGCGCGGACGGCCAGCTCCTGGTCTCCGGGGCGGGGACGTACTTCGGCTCCGCCACGGTCACCACCGTCCGCAGTAACGTCGGTGCGGGCGACGCCTCGCTCGCCGGGTTCCTGGCGGCGGGCGGCGAAGGCCCGGAGGCGCTCGCGTCGGCCGTCGCGCACGGCGCGGCGGCGGTACAGCTCCCGGGCAGCGTCATGCCGGCGCCCGGGGACCTGGACCCGGCGGCGGTCACGGTGACCGCCGACATCCCGCTCGACCGCCTCCTCAGGGAGCCCGCCTCATGACCCCCTTGCCGTCCCCAGCCCCTTTTCCTCTTTCCGTTGTTCCCCTCCCCGTCCCCCTTCTGGACCTGACCCGCGCGATAAGCGAGCAAAGGAGCCCGCGATGAGCGACATGATCACCGCGGACCTGGTCGACCTCGACCTGGCCGCCGAGACCAAGGAAGCAGCGGCCCGCTCGCTGGCCGAGCGGATGGTGACCCTGGGCCGGGTCACCGACCTGGACGGCTTCCTGGCCGACGTGGCCGCCCGCGAGGCGCAGATGCCGACCGGTCTCGACGGCGGCATCGGCATCCCGCACTGCCGCAGCGCCCATGTCGCCGAACCGACGCTGGCCTTCGGCCGGTCGGCGCGGGGCATCGACTTCGGCGCCCCCGACGGCCCCGCCGACCTGATCTTCCTGATCGCGGCCCCGGCCGGCGCCGACGACGCGCACCTCACGATCCTCTCCGCCCTGGCCCGCCGCCTGATGAACGAGGAGTTCACCACGGCGCTCCGCTCGGCGACGGACGCGACGGCGACCGCCGCGCTGATCCGCGGCGAGAAGCCCACGCCGGCCAACCCCGAGGCCGCCGCTGCCCCCGAGGCTCCCGCCCCCGCCCCCGAGCCGGCCCCCGCCCCCGAGCCGGCCCCCGCCCCCGAGCCGGCCAAGGCCCCGGAGACAGCCTCCGAGAAGGCACCGGGAGGGGCACCGGGAGCGCAGGCCCAGCCGGCCACCCCGGCAGCCACCCCGGCAGCCGCCCCGGCCGCTCCCCAGGTCTTCCGGATCGTCGCCGTCACCTCCTGCCCCACCGGTATCGCACACACCTACATGGCCGCCGAGGCCCTGGAAAAGGCCGGACAGCAGACCGGCGTCGAACTCGTCGTCGAACCGCAGGGATCCTCCGGCTTCAACCGGCTCGACCCGGCCGTCATCGCCGCCGCCGACGGCGTGATCTTCGCGCACGACGTGCCCGTACGGGAGAAGGAACGCTTCGCCGGGAAGCCGACGGTCGACGTCGGCGTCAAGGCGGGCATCAACCGCCCCGCCGAGCTCATCGCCGAGGTACGCGGCAAGGCCGAACGCGGCGAGATCAGCGACGCCGCGGGCGCCCACAGCTCACCCGTGGACGACGCGGGAGAGCCCGGCGAGGGGTACGGCACCAAGCTGCGCAAGTGGCTGATGTCGGGTGTCAGCTACATGGTCCCGTTCGTCGCGGCGGGCGGTCTCCTCATCGCCCTCGGCTTCGCCATCGGCGGCTACACCGTCAACAAGGCCCCTTCCGTCGCCGAGCACTTCGTCTGGACGGAGAGCATGAGCTGGGCCGCTCTGCTCTTCCAGATCGGCGGCCTGGCCTTCGGCTTCCTGGTGCCCGTCCTCGCGGGCTACATCGCGTACGGGATGGCCGACCGCCCAGGTCTCGTGCCCGGCTTCGTGGGCGGCTCCATCGCCCTCACCATCAACGCGGGCTTCCTCGGCGGCCTCGCCGCCGGTCTGATCGCCGGTGGCGTGGTGATGGCCATCCAGCGGGTCAAGGTGCCCGCCCCGCTGCGCGGCATCATGCCGGTCGTCGTGATCCCCCTGATCTCCTCCGCGGTCGTCGGATTCCTGATGTTCCTGGTGGTCGGCAAGCCGATCGCCTCGCTCCAGGAAGCCCTGTCCAGCTGGCTCTCCGGCCTCTCCGGGGCCAACGCGATCATCCTGGGCGTCATCCTCGGCCTGATGATGTGCTTCGACCTGGGCGGCCCGCTCAACAAGGTCGCCTACGCCTTCGCCGTCGGCGGTCTCGCCAACCCCAACGAGGGCAGCCTGAAGGTCATGGCCGCCGTGATGGCAGCCGGCATGGTCCCGCCGCTGGCCATGGCGCTCGCCACGACCGTACGCGGCAAGCTGTTCACCCGTACCGAACGCGAGAACGGCAAGGCCGCCTGGGTGCTCGGTGCCTCCTTCATCACCGAGGGCGCGATTCCGTTCGCCGCGGCCGACCCGCTGCGGGTGATCCCGTCCGCGATGGCCGGCGGCGCGGTGACCGGCGCGCTCTCGATGCTCTTCGAGTGCACGCTGCGGGCCCCGCACGGCGGCGTCTTCGTGATCCCGCTGATCGGCAATCCGTTCCTCTACCTGATCGCGATCGCGGCGGGTACGGCCGTCACCGCCGGACTGGTCACCCTGCTCAAGGGAGCACGGAAGACCGGCCGTCCGGACCAGGCCGCCGGGGCCGGAGCCGACGGAGCGAGCGGCGCCGGAGCGGAGGCCAAGGTGCCCGTGGGCGTCTGAGCCCACCGGCCGGTCCCGCCCCGGTGCCCATCCCGGGAGGTCGTACGGTCCGTCCACCCCTGGCGGCCGTACGACCTTCCTCCCGGCCCGGTCCGCTCAGCCCCGGCCTGCCCTCACAGAACCCGCGCGCGGAGCTCCATGGCTTCGCGCGCCGTCTCTTCGGCCCCGTACACCTCACACATGTGCCGGCCGTCCGGCGTCGCCGTGTGCTCCACCTCCCACAGACTCATCTCGGTGCCGTCGATCAGCAGGAACGCGTGCTCGTAGAGCATGAACCCCGCGTCCTTCCCCTCGACTTGGCACTGCCGGCCGAAGACCTGCGTGATGTGATGCGCGAACGCCGTCTTCAACAGCAGCTTGGTCTCCTCACCCGGGCAGTCCATGTTCTCCGCCCGGCGGAGCACTCTGCGGGCGTGGTCCGGGGAGTTGTCGGGTGAGTACAGCCGGTGCCGCGGCGCGGACGCCGGGGCGGGCAGCGCGCGCAGTCCGCGGATCAACGCGAGATGAGCGTCGATCTCCGCCGTGCGCTCCGACTCCAGCTCCGCGAGCAGATCCGTCGCGAGATCGTCCATGGCCGTCTCACGACTTCGGGGTTCCTCCTCCCGGAGTTCGTCGTCCAGGCATCCTCGTTCTCCCCAGTACGCCTCGTCGTCCTCCTGGTGCGGGTCGGCCGACGAGAGCCGCGGTGCCTCCGGACTGCCCGGACGGCACAGCCGCGCCGCGGCGAGCTGGGCCTCGGACTCGTCCCCGTACAGCTCATGCAGCCGCGCGCCGTCCCGGCCGGTGTTGTGCACCAGCTCCCAAAGGCTGAGCGCGCTGCCGTCGTTGAGCAGATAGGTGTGCCGGTACGTCTCGCGGTGCAGCCCCGCACTGTGGTGCGCGGAACACAGCGAGCTGGCGTGCGCCAGCGCACGGTCGAGTCGATCGACCAATGCGTCAGGCAGGTCGAAGGAGTTGAGTGCCCGACCCAGGAGTCGCTCGAGGTGCGTCTCGGTTGTCTCGTAGGGATCGTTCAAGATGGGTCTCCAGGCCGTCGCCACATGTCACTTGGTGATTGCATAACGTAGTGCCTAGGGCTGACATCGCGTCCTAAGTTTGAGAAAACGAAGGGGGCGTACGCGAAGTTCCCGCGCGCCCCTTGCCAACTCGCCGGACACGCCCCTCAGTCGAGCTCGTACAACTCGCGGTACGAAGGGAACGTCCCGCCAGGCCCCTCGACCCCTTCCGCCGCACGCACGGCCGAGACGATCGCCCTGGTCACCACGTCCGCGCCTGCTGCCAGTATCGCGTTGAGAGCGAGCAAATCCCCCTCGGGCAGAGGCTGGACGCCCGTCGACAACGCGAAAACAGTATCCCCGTCGTTGAGCAGATGCACAGGACGGACGGCGCGCGCGATGCCGTCGTGCGCCGTCCCCGCGAGCTTCTGCGCCTGGGCACGGGAGAGCTCGGCGTCGGTGGCGACCACGGCCAGGGTGGTGTTGAGCGGAGCGGGGCCGTTCCGCTCGCTCAATTCGACCAGTCGTCGTTGCGCCGCCTGATGTACCTCAGGTGTCGGGTACTCCGTACGGCCGCTGAAGTAACGTCCGTACAGCACGCCGGTCAGCGGATCGATCACGGAGCCCGCCGCGTTGGCCACGATCAGTGCGGCGACGGTGATTCCGGACTCCAGGACCGTACTCGCCGTCCCCACACCGCCCTTGACCGCCCCGACGAGGGCGCCGACCCCCGCGCCCACGCATCCCTCCGCGACCGGTGCCCCACCCGTCGACGCTGCCGCCGCCTCCACCGCCGCACGCCCCGTCGCCGCGTCGGGCCGGACCCGCCAGTCGCCGCCGCGCCCCAGGTCGAAGATGCCCGCCGCCGGGACGACGGGCACCACCTGACCCGGGTCGGCGCCGACCCGTATGCCCCGCCCCTGCTCCTCCAGCCACGCCATCACACCGGACGCCGAGTCGAGCCCGTACGCGCTGCCGCCCGTCAGCACGACGGCCTCCGTGCGCTGGACGATGTTGCGCGGGTCGAGCGCGTCGGTCTCCTTCGTGGCCGGACCGCCGCCCCGTATGTCCACGGCGGTGACCACCCCGCCCTCCGGGGCGAGCACGACGGTGGTGCCGGTGAGCGCGCGATCTCCGGCCACCTGGGCGTGCCCTACCCGGAGGCCCGCCACGTCGGTCAGTGCGTTATTCGATGCCATGAGCCCCATGCGTACCACGCGCTACGGGCAGTGAAGCGCTGTACGCCGGAGAAACGGCGGGGGAGGGCGGGGCGGAGCGGGCGTCGGCGGTGTCGGAGGTGGGCCGCGCGCGCGTCGGCCGATCCCGGCCCCGGGCGTCGTCCACCGCCCGTCCGCGTACGCACCGACGGCCCGGGCGCCCCCGTACTCTGGAGGCATGAGCACCACCCCGACCCCGGAGCCGGCCCCCGCGGAACAGCCCTCAGAGCCGCGTCGGCCGACCGGGCCGCCGCGTCCGCACGCCGCGCTGATCTTCGACGATCCGCTGGACCAGCAGTCCTCGGACGACACCGACGACGGCTGGGGGGACCGCCCCGCGGGCAGCGGCGGCGGCTCCGCCGATCTCGCCCGCTTCCTCGACGAGAAGCCGCCCCACCACATCTGAGGCGACCGCCCCGGGCCGGGCGCTCCACGGTGCGCCGCCAGGACGCGCGAGCCCGGCACGATCCCGACGCGAGGCCCTAAGGCGTGCTCCGGCCCGGGCTGTTGCCGCCGGTGCCGCGCTGCGCGACCAGAGCGTCCCTGATCTCCTTGAGCACCTCCAGCTCGCTGACCTCGATGACCTCCTGGACCTCTTCCTTGGCGGCCTGCTGCCTGGCGCGCCGGGCGAGGTACTTGGCCATCGGCAGCACCATCAGGAAGTACACGACGGCCGCCGTGATCAGGAAGGTGAGAACCGCGCTCAGCACCGTTCCCCACATGATCGGGATGCCTCGGACGACCTCGCCCGCGTCGTTCACCTTGCACGGCGCCTTCAGGCACGAGCTGTACTTGTTCAGATCCTGTGTGCCGAACGCGCCGACCACCGGGTTGATGACGCCCTTGACGACCGAGGTCACCACGTTGGTGAACGCCGCCCCGATGACCACCGCCACCGCGAGGTCGATCACGTTGCCGCGCATCAGGAAGGCCTTGAAGCCCTCCAGGACGCTTTCCTTCTCCTTGCTCACGAGTGAGCCTTTCTTCACATGTGCTGTAGGGGTGACAATCTGTTCCGCAACCTACGGCAGCGCGTGCCCGCGCTGTCCACTCCGCACACGCGATCAGGCGACGCCACAGCTCGCCAGTGCGAGTCCGTACCGCACGGCCCAGCTCCACCCCCGTCCGGAGCAGAGGTCCTAGAACCGGCCTCACCCGCGTCGCGCCGCTCCGCACCCGACTCCACACCGCGCGGATCAGCACAGCGTCACCGCCAGCCGCGACGTGGAGCTCGCTCCGGCCAGCGCCGTGGCGGTGGCGCGCGGCACGGACAGAACGATCAGGGCCCCGCCCTCCGGCGAGATCTCCGGGGCCTTCGGGACGTCCGCGACCCGGGCGCCCACCGCCACCACACGCGCCTCGGGCCCGCTCTCCCCGATCCCCGCGGATCCCGGCGGAGGCACCGCGGACGCGATCACATCGACACGGTCCCCCCGGCGCAGCAGCCGGACCGTCGCCGCGTCGGCGATACGCACGGGCGCGGACACCATTTTCACCGGCCGCGGAGCCCGCTGTCCTCGGGAAGGCGGCGGTGACGTGCTGAGGGCGCCCGGGGCGGTCCCCACTCGGGCCTCGGCGCCCGCGGTGCCGCCGGCCGCGCCACCGGCTCCGGCGGCGGCCAGCGCGGCCGCCGTCACGGCCAGACCGGCCGCCGCCGCCCGCCGTCGTTTCCTCAGGACCCTGCGCAGCCGCTGCCGCGATCCGCCCACGCACAGCGGGGGGAACGGCGGCACGTCGCGCGGCTCCGGCGTGGCACCGGACGGAAGAAACGGGGGACGCGGGGCGACGAGGGGCGGGTGTGCGTAGGGGGGAAGCGCGGGAGCGCGGGAGGGATCATGCGTGAAGGAACCGGACACGGCGAACACCGCCTGACGTGAGAAGTTTCTGCGATCGCTCCTCACGATGCACCGGCCGCCGAGATCCCGCTGAGGCCTGTGGATCAATTCCCGATTGTGGATAACTCCCTCACCCGCAAGGGTGGTTCAGGGTGCTACCCGTCGAATTGCCCCGCTTCCGTGCGTAGCCTGAGCGAGAGCGCGGCAATTCAAGATCGTGCGACGATTCAAGATCAACGGATCAGTTCAAGATCAAGGTGCATCGGGGTCAGGGCAGTTGAATCCCGGTGTCGATTCCGTCCAGCGCGTGCGCGCACGGACAGTCGCGTGCGTCGTCCGACGGCAGTCCGGCCACGGCATCGAAAAGCACGGTGCGCAGCCGGTCGACGTTGGCGGCGAAGACCTTGAGGACCTCCTCGTGGGAGACCCCCTCGCCGGCCTCGGCCCCCGCGTCCAGATCCGTCACGAGCGTCATGGAGGTGTAGCAGAGACCCAGTTCACGGGCGAGTACGGCCTCGGGATGACCGGTCATCCCGACGACCGACCAGCCCATCGCCGCATGCCAGCGTGACTCCGCCCGCGTGGAGAAGCGCGGGCCCTCGATCACGACGAGCGTTCCGCCGTCCACCGGCTCCCAGTCGCGCCCACGCGCTGCCGCCAGAGTTGTCCTGCGCCCTTCGGGACAGTACGGATCGGCGAGTGAGATATGGACGACTTTGGAGGCACTGCCGTCCGGCAGCGGCAGCCCGTCGTAGTACGTCTGGGTGCGGGCCTTCGTGCGGTCCACCAGCTGATCGGGTACGAGCAGTGTCCCCGGGCCGAACTCCGGCCGCAGTCCGCCCACCGCGCACGGTCCCAGAACCTGCCTCACGCCCACGGAGCGCAGGGCCCACAGATTGGCGCGGTAGTTGATGCGGTGCGGGGGAAGGCCGTGCGAGCGCCCGTGCCGGGGCAGGAACGCGACCTTCCGGCCGGCGATCTCACCGAGGAAGAGAGAGTCACTGGGCGGTCCGTACGGGGTCTCCACCTGTACCTCCGTCACGTCCTCCAGGAAGGAGTAGAAGCCGGAGCCACCGATCACGCCGATCTCTGCATTCACCATCCGGTCACAGTAGCGGGACCCCCGCACCCGTATCCGGTACGGGCCTGCCGCGCCCACCGGTGCGGAGTCACGCAAAGGACCCCGGCCGTGGGGAACGGCGGGGTCCTGGCGGTGAAAGGAGAAGAATCAGGCGGCCGAGGAGCCGCT
Organism: Streptomyces sp. NPDC059255; assembly: GCF_042752355.1. Classification (NCBI taxonomy): domain Bacteria; kingdom Bacillati; phylum Actinomycetota; class Actinomycetes; order Kitasatosporales; family Streptomycetaceae; genus Streptomyces; species Streptomyces sp. NPDC059255. The sequence continues at coordinate 147,032 of NZ_JBHYZP010000001.1, read as the reverse complement.
GGAGCTGCTCGACGAGCCGGATGACCCGCTCGTCGAGGAGGAGCCGGAGCTCGAAGAGGACGAGGCGGATGCCGAGGCCTTGGAGTCCGAGGACGGCTTCGCACCCGAGGAGCCGGAGCCGGAAGACCCGGAACCGGAGGACCCCGAGGAACTCGCCGCCGCGGGCGCGCTGCTCGACGACGAGCCACGGCTGTCGTTGCGGTAGAACCCGGAGCCCTTGAAGACGATGCCGACCGCGGAGAAGACCTTCTTCAGGCGTCCTTCGCAATTCGGGCACACCGTGAGGGCATCATCGGTGAACTTCTGCACCGCCTCGAGGCCCTCGCCACACTGGGTGCACTGGTACTGGTAGGTCGGCACTTGCTCCTCCTGGCACTCTCATTCAATGAGTGCTAACGACGCTCCATAGTGACCTATTCCGAGCGATCAGTCCACTGCCACCGGCACGCGGTGACTCATGCCACGCGCGGCGACCCGTCCCGAAGCCTTCGGGGCGAGCCGTGAACGCAGTGCCACCAGGGTGGCCAGCGCCAGCGCCGTGCCCGCGAGCGGGACCACGAATCCGGCGCGCGAGCCATAGGCATCGGCGAGCTGCCCGGCGGCCGTGACCGCCGCCGCCTGCCCGAGCGCGACCGCGCCGGTCAGCCACGTGAACGCCTCGGTGCGCGCCGAGGCGGGCACCAGCGACTCGACCAGCGTGTAGCTCGTGATCAGGGCGGGAGCGATACAGAGGCCGACCAGCAGCCCGAGGCCGGCGAGGAGCGTTACCGAGTGCACGGTCCAGAGCGCGGAGGCGGCCACGGTCAGCACCGCGTACCCCACCACCAGCCTCCGGCGCGGCCCGATCTTCCAGGCCACGGCGCCGCAGACGATCCCGGCGAGCATGTTGCCCGCCGCGAAGATCCCGTACAGGAGGCCGTTCACACCGGGATCGCCGATCTCCTCCGCGAACGCGGTGAGGGAGACCTGCATTCCGCCGAAGACCGAACCGATCCCGAGGAGGGCCACAGCCAGTACACGCACGCCGGACACGGAAAGAGCCGATACCCGAGGGGAGCCTGAGCCGGCCGCCCTGTCATGGCGGTCCGACCGGGGCTCCGTGGCGCGCTGGGCGGCGAAGAGCAGGCCGCCGACCAGCGTGAGCGTGGCCTCGGCGATCAGCCCGGCCGCCGGATGGATGCCCGCGCAGAGCGCGGTCGCGAGCACGGGGCCGATGACAAAGGTGAACTCGTCCGTCACGGACTCGAAAGCGGCGGCGGTCGGCAGCAAGGACGACGAGCCACGCTCGCCCGAGCCCGAGCCCGAGCCCGAATCCGCACCCGCGTCCGAATCGGCACCCGCACCCGCGTCCGCGTCCGAAACCGACCCGGGGTCTGCCCCGGGGGGCGTTTCGGCCGGGCCGAGCAGCGCGGCCCAGCGCGAGCGCACCATCGGGCCGATCTGTGGGACGGAGGCGCCCGTCGGCAGAGCCGCGGCGAACAGCGCCCAGAGCGGAGCGCCGGTCAGGGTGAGCGCCACCAGCGCCGCCACGGACGCCGCGTGGATCATCACGCCCGGCACCAGCACGGCGCGCTGCCCGTACCGGTCCGCGAGCTTGCCGCCCTGCGGGGCGAACAGCGCCATGGACACACCGGTCACCGCGGCGACGGCGCCGGCCACGCCGTAGGAGCCGGTGGTGTGCTGGACGAGAAGGACGATGCCGATCGTCAGCATCGCGAAGGGCTGCCGTGCGGCGAAGCCCGGGAGCAGGAACGTCCAGGCGCCCGGGGTGCGCAGTAGCTGCCCGTACCCGGGGCGGGGTGTCGCGCCCTCCGCCTCGACAGCGCCCGTGCCGGTACCGGCACCGGTGTCGACCGTGTTGCGGGACACGGCCCTTGCCTTTCTGCCGCCTGGTAGCGCGCCCCTGTACGGCCTCCGTCGGTCACGGGGCCGGGCGCAGCCGAGAGCTGTCCTCTTGCGCGGAACTGCGGTAGATACCAGGGCCCACTGAGGGGACAGCCACGGCCGCCATACGGTCGCGCCAGCACTGCGTCAGGCAGAGTTGGTCGATCAGTAGTGCAGATGATGTCGAAGGATTATCGAGAGACGCAGACGACGGACGGGGCCGATCATCTGCGCCTTTATCGTACAGGCAGGTGTCTCCTGAGCACCTGGGCAAGCCCGTTCGTAGAGGGCGGGCGAGGGGGCGGGGCGACGGCGGTCACGGGGTCTTGCCGCCCGCGCCGGCCCCCGTACCGACCCCGTTGCCCGTGCCCAGCCAGCCGGCCAGCTTTCCGCCCTGTCCGACGGCCCGCAGGCGCCGTTCCGCCGCGTCGCGCACCGGGTCCGTGGCCACCACGAGCAGTTCGTCGCCGCGGCGCAGCACGGTCGCGGGAAGCGGTACGAAGCTCTTCCCGTCCCGTACGACCAGCGTGACCGCGGACCCCGGCGGCAGCCGTAGCTCCGCGACCTCCACGCCGTGCATCTTCGACCCCTCGGGGATCGCCACGGAGAGGAGGTGACCGCGCAGCCGTTCCAGCGGCGCCGACTCGATCCCCAGGTCGGACGCCTCCGAGGAGTCCCTGAGCCGCAGCGCCTTCGCCAGCCAGGGCAGCGTCGGCCCCTGCACCAGCGTGTACACGACGACCAGGATGAAGACGATGTTGAAGATCCGCAGGCTGCCCTCCACCTGCGTGACCATCGGAATGGTCGCCAGGATGATGGGCACCGCGCCGCGCAGCCCCGCCCAGGACATCAGGGCCTGCTCCTGCCAGGGGATCCGGAAGGGCAGCAGACTGATCAGGACGGAAAGCGGCCGGGCCACCACGGTCAGGACCAGGCCGACGACCACGGCGGGCAGGAAGTCGTCGCCCAGTTCGTGCGGGGTCACCAGCAGGCCGAGCAGGACGAACATGCCGATCTGCGCGATCCAGCCCAGTCCCTCGGCGAAGCCGCGGTTCGCCGGGGCGTGCGGCAGTTTCGAGTTCCCGAGGATCATGGAGGCGATGTACACGGCGAGGAAGCCGCTGCCGTGCGCCGTGGCGCCGACCGCGTACGCCGACACCGCGATGGCCATCACGGCGATCGGGTAGAGCCCGGAGGCCGGCAGGGCCACGTGCTTCAGCCCGTACGCGCCCGCCCAGCCGACCGCCAGTCCGATGACGGCGCCGATCGCCAGTTCCAGGGCGATCTCGCCGACGAGGATGTACCAGTGCTCGACCGGGCCCGCCGCCGAGAGCGCGACCACCATGATCACCACGGGGGCGTCGTTGAAGCCGGACTCGGCTTCCAGCGCTCCCGTCACCCGGGACGGGAGCGGGACCCTGCGCAGCACGGAGAAGACCGCCGCGGCGTCCGTCGAGGAGACGACGGCCCCGACGATCAGCGCCTGCCGCCAGTCCAGGCCGATCAGATAGTGGGCGGCGGACGCCGTGACGCCGACGCTCACCGCGACCCCCACCGTCGACAGGGCGGCGGCGATGGGCAGGGCCGGTTTCACTTCCTTCCACTTGGTGCCCAGGCCGCCCTCCGCCAGGATCACCACCAGCGCGGCATAGCCGATGACCTGGGTCAGTTCGACGTTGTCGAACTTCACGTGGAAGAGGCCGTCCTGCCCTATGACGACACCGATCCCCAGGTACAGCAGCAGGCTGGGGAGGCCGCTCCGCGACGAGATCCGGACGGCGGCGACCGCGATCAGCAGCACGAGCGAGCTGATGAGCAGCAGTTCATTGAGATGGTGAACAGACAGCGGCCGATCCTTCCCCTCGCGCACGCCGGATCGTTCCTCCGGGAGCCGGTACTTCGTTACCTTACCTAATCTTTAACGTTTTCTTGACGCTTTCGATCGCCAGTACGAGCGTTGATGTGATTTCCATCGCGGTTGACGGGTGCGTCGGGCGTACGAGGCGGTACGACAAGGGCGAAGGGTGGTGAATTAGCAGGGGAATCCATGTGTCAGTCTCTGTGTGATCATTCTGTGATCGTCGGATCAGTCGCACTACATGACACCGAGTCGGGGGCGTGGAACCCCTGCGCCTATGGTTGCTCCAGCATTCCAGGACCACCCTGCCCCTCGAAGGACAGCGATGCCCGCCAACACAGCCCCCCCTTCCGTCAAAAAGAAGGGGCGACGCGCCCGTCTGATCGTGATCGTCCTGGTGCTGGCGCTTGTCGCGGGTGTCGGCTATGGCGCGTTCTGGGGCGTCAGTACGGTCCGTGCCTCCTTCCCCCAGACCACGGGGAAGGTCACGCTCAAGGGCCTGTCAGGACCCGTGGACGTCCGGCGCGACAGTTACGGCGTCCCGCAGATCTACGCGAACAGCGACGCCGACCTGTTCCGCGCGCAGGGGTACGTCCAGGCGCAGGACCGCTTCTGGGAGATGGACGTACGGCGGCACATGACCGCCGGCCGGCTCTCCGAGATGTTCGGGAAGGGGCAGGTCAAGACCGACACCTTCCTGCGCACCCTGGACTGGCGCGGAGTCGCCCAACGCGAGTACGACACCGTGCTGTCGGCGGAGACCAAGAAGTACCTCCAGGCGTACGCGGACGGCGTCAACGAGTACCTCAAGGGCCGTGACGGCAAGGACATCTCGGTCGAGTACGCGGCCCTGAGCTTCACCAACGACTACACGCCCGAGAAGTGGACCCCGGTCGACTCGGTGGCGTGGCTCAAGGCGATGGCCTGGGACCTGCGCGGCAACATGAAGGACGAGATAGACCGCTCGCTGCTGACCAGCCGGCTGAGCGAGCAGGAGATCAAGGACCTGTACCCGGCGTACCCGTACGACCGGAACAAGCCCGTCGTCAGTGAGGGCGGGATCGACCCGGTCACGGGCGCGTACGACCCCGGAGCCCAGCCCACCGGCGACAGCGCGGGCACCGACGGCGGCACGGGCACGGGCACAGGGACCGGCACCGGCACCGGCACCGGCGGCAGCGTAGGCACGGACGGCAGCACAGGCACCGGTACGGGTACGGGTACCGGCACAGGCACCGGAATCAGCACCGACGGCGGCACCGACGAGGCCGGCGCCGCCACCCAGGGCTTCGAGGCGCAGCTCGGCGCCCTCTCCGGCACCCTGGACGAGATCCCCTCCCTGCTCGGCCCGAACGGCAGCGGCATCGGCTCCAACTCCTGGGTCGTCTCCGGCAAGTACACGACGACGGGCAAGCCCCTCCTCGCCAACGACCCGCACCTCGCGCCGCAGCTCCCCTCGCTCTGGTACCAGATGGGGCTGCACTGCCGCAGCGTCTCGGCGACCTGTAAGTACGACGTCGCCGGCTACACCTTCGCCGGTCTTCCCGGAGTGATAATCGGGCACAACAAGGAGATCGCCTGGGGCTTCACCAACCTGGGCGCCGACGTGACCGACCTCTACCTGGAGAAGGTCAGCGGCGACACGTACCAGTACGGCTCGGAGAAGAAGAAGTTCAAGATCCGCGAGGAGACCATCAAGGTCGCCGGCGGCGCCAGCAGGGAGATCACGGTCCGCTCGACCGACCACGGTCCCGTGGTCTCCGACCGCAACAGCGAGCTGGAGAAGGTCGGGGAGAAGGCGCCGGTGGGCGATGTCGCCCCGGACCGGGGCACCGGCTACGCGGTCTCCCTGGAGTGGACCGCGCTCCAGCCCGGCAAGTCCATGGACGCCGTTTTTGAGCTCAACAGGGCCAAGGACTTCGCCGGCTTCCGCAAGGCCGCCGAGCACTTCGAGGTCCCCTCGCAGAACCTCATCTACGCCGACGAGAAGGGCAACATCGGTTACCAGGCGCCCGGCCGGATCCCGGTCCGGGCCGAGGGCGACGGCAGGATGCCGGCGCCGGGCTGGGACCCGAAGTACAAGTGGAAGGGGTACATCCCCTTCGACGAGCTGCCGTACGAGTACAACCCCGAGCGCGGCTACATCGTCACCGCCAACCAGGCTGTCGTGAACGCGGAGAAGTACCCGTACCTGCTGACCGAGGACTGGGGCTACGGCGCCCGCAGCCAGCGGATCAACGACCTCATAGAGTCGAAGACCAAGGACGGCGGGAAGATCTCGACCGACGACATGCAGACCATGCAGATGGACAACACCAGCGAGATCGCCAAGGTGCTGATGCCGTATCTGCTGAAGATCGATGTCCCGGACCCGGCCATCCGCGAGGCGCAGAAGCTCCTCGAAGGCTGGGACTACACCCAGGAGCCCGACTCGGGTGCCGCCGCCTACTTCAACGCCGTCTGGCGCAACGTCCTCAAGCTGGCCTTCGGGAACAAGCTTCCCAAGGAGGTACGCGTCAAGGGTGAGTGCCTCAATGTGCGTTCCGCAGACTCGACCGGTCCGGTGGACGGCCAGGACCAGCTCGTACGGGAGTGCGGCCAGCGCGACCCCGAAGAGGCGCAGCCGGACGGCGGTGACCGCTGGTACGAGGTGGTGCGCGGCATCATCAAGGACGAGGACAACTCCTGGTGGAGCTCTCCGAAGAGCCGCAAGGACGCCGCCACGACGACCCGTGACGGGCTCCTGAAGCGCGCCATGACCGACGCGCGCTGGGAGTTGACGGCCAAGCTCGGCAAGGATGTCTCCAGCTGGAGCTGGGGCCGTCTGCACCAGCTCCAGCTGGAGAACCAGACCCTCGGCACCGAAGGACCCGGTTTCCTCAAGGAGATGCTCAACCGCGGCCCGTGGAACCTCGGCGGCGGCGAGGCGGCGGTCAACGCGACCGGCTGGAACGCGGCGGGCGGTTACGAGGTCGTCTGGGTGCCGTCCATGCGGATGGTCGTCAACGTGGGGGAGTGGGACAAGTCCCGCTGGATCAACCTGACGGGCGCCTCGGGGCACGCGTACGGCGCGCACTACACCGACCAGACGGACAAGTGGGCCAAGGGCGAGCTGCTCGACTGGGCCTACACCCCCAACGCGGTGCAGAGCGCCACGAAGGACACGCTGACGCTCGAACCGTAGGGCTCGGGCTCCGCGGGCTCGCGGGTTCTTCCCGCGCTCGGCCCGCCCGGGTTCACCCGGTCACCCGTTCACCTGGTCGTCGGGCCGTCGGATGATCGGAAGTGTCTGACGCCCTCCGGTGTCACCACGGCCTGTACGGGGTGGTCGTGCGGTTCCTCCGGGACCCGCGCGACCACCTCGTTCGCGTACAGCAGCACCACGAGGGACGGCGCGGCCCCCGCACGTGCCAGCCGGCTCAGCACCCGGTCGTACGAGCCGCCGCCCCGGCCCAGCCGCATCCCGCGCCCGTCCACCGCGAGACCGGGCAGCAGGACCGCCTCCGCCTCCAGGACGGCCTCCGGGCCCAGCCGGGGCCCGTCGGGCTCCAGCAGCCCCCGTCCGGCCCTCACGAGCCGTTCAGCGCCCTCGTAGCGGGCCCAGTCGAGATCGTTGTCGGCCATCAGCACCGGCAGCAGGACCCGGACGCCCCGTGCCCGCAGCGCATCGAGCAGCGCGCGCGTGCCCGGCTCGCGTCCGACCGACACGTAGGCCGCGACGGTACGGGCGCGAGCGAGGTCCGGCAGATCCAGTGCCCTCCGGGAGAGAACCTCCGCGGCCTTCCGTACGTCTTCACCGGACAGCAGCCCGCGCGCGGCGAGGAGTTCACCTCGCAGAGCACTCTTTCCCGGCGCGGCGGGAGCGTCGTCGCTCATGGGGCGTCACAAACCTCTCGTATCTCTCCTATGGGCTTACATGAGGCGAAAGTTAACCGAAACATCATCTTCCGCCCATAATCACCGGATAGGCTCCGCGCCATGACTCATTCGCCCTCCAGGATCACCAAGGCTGTCATCCCCGCCGCCGGCCTCGGCACCCGGTTCCTTCCCGCCACCAAGGCCACGCCCAAGGAGATGCTGCCGGTCGTCGACAAGCCGGCGATCCAGTACGTGGTCGAGGAGGCGGTGGCCGCGGGGCTTTCCGACGTCCTCATGGTCACCGGCCGCAACAAGCGCCCTCTTGAGGACCACTTCGACCGGAACTATGAACTGGAGCAGGCGCTGACCCGCAAGGGCGACGCCGGGCGCCTCGCGAAGGTCCAGGAGTCCAGCGACCTCGCCACCATGCACTACGTACGCCAGGGCGACCCCAGGGGCCTCGGGCACGCCGTCCTGTGCGCCGCCCCGCACGTCGGGGACCAGCCCTTCGCGGTCCTGCTCGGCGACGACCTGATCGACCCGCGCGACCCGCTGCTCGCGCGCATGGTCGAGGTCCAGGAGCGCGAGGGAGGCAGTGTCGTGGCCCTCATGGAGGTCGATCCGGCGCAGATCCATCTGTACGGCTGCGCCGCCGTGGAGCCCACGGGCGACACCGACGTGGTCAAGGTGCACGACCTGGTCGAGAAGCCCGACGCCGCCGACGCCCCCAGCAACTACGCCATCATCGGCCGCTACGTGCTGGACCCCGCCGTCTTCGGCATACTGCGCACGACCGAGCCGGGCCGCGGAGGGGAGATCCAGCTCACCGACGCCCTCCAGCAGCTCTCCGCGGACGAGAAGATCGGCGGACCGGTCCACGGCGTCGTCTTCCAGGGGCGGCGCTACGACACCGGTGACCGGGGCGACTATCTTCGTGCCATTGTCAGACTCGCGTGCGAACGTGAAGACCTGGGCCCGGACTTCCGGACCTGGCTCCGCAGTTACGTCAGCGAGGAGATGTAGCACTTGAGCAGCTCGGCAGAACCGGCACCCGCGCCTGCCCCGGACCCGGCCGCCGCCCCGGCCTCCGGGCAGGACCGCCTCTGGTCGGTGGAGGACCATCTCGCGGACATCCTCGCCGCGGTCCGTCCCCTCGACCCCATCGAGCTGCAACTGCTCGATGCCCAGGGCTGCGTCCTCGTGGAGGACGTCACGGTTCCGGTCGCGCTGCCGCCCTTCGACAACAGTTCCATGGACGGGTACGCGGTCCGTACGGCCGACGTGGCGGGGGCGACAGAGGAATTCCCCGCCGTGCTGACCGTCGTCGGGGACGTGGCCGCGGGCAGCGGCGCGCTCCCCGAGGTCGGCCCCGGGCAGGCCGCAAGGATCATGACCGGAGCCCCGTTGCCGCCCGGCGCCGAGGCCGTCGTCCCGGTCGAGTGGACCGACGGCGGTACGGGCGCCGGCGCGGCCACCTCCATGCGGCCCGCCGGGGAGGGAGGGGTCGGCGCGAGCGGTGAGGTACGGGTCCACCGCTCGGCCGAGGCCCGCGCCCATGTCCGCGCCCGCGGCAGCGACGTGGGCGCCGGCGACCTCGCCCTGAAGGCCGGTACGGTCCTCGGCCCGCCGCAGATCGGCCTGTTGGCCGCCATCGGCCGGGGCAGGGTCCGGGTCCGCCCGCGCCCGCGCGTGGTCGTCCTCTCCACCGGGAGCGAGCTGGTCCAGCCGGGCGAGTCGCTCGGCGAGGGTCAGATCCACGATTCCAACAGCTTCGCCCTCACGGCCGCCGCCAGGGACGCGGGCGCCCTCGCCTACCGGGTCGGCGCCGTCACCGACGACGCGGACACCCTGCGCGCCACGATCGAGGACCAGCTCATCCGCGCCGACATGGTCGTCACGACGGGCGGCGTCAGCGTCGGGGCGTACGACGTCGTCAAGGAGGCGCTCTCCTCCGTGGGGGACGAGGACGAGGCGGGCAGCGGTATCGACTTCCGCAGAGTCGCGATGCAGCCCGGCAAGCCGCAGGGCTTCGGCTCGATCGGCCCGGAGCACACCCCGCTGCTCGCGTTCCCCGGCAACCCGGTGTCGTGCTACGTCTCCTTCGAGCTGTTCGCCCGTCCCGCGATCCGCGCCCTCATGGGCCTGGAGGACCTGCACCGTCCGACGGTCGGGGCGACGCTCAAGGCGGAGGGGACGCTCTCGTCCCCGGCGGGCCGCCGCCAGTTCCTGCGGGGTACGTACGACGCCGAGGCGGGCGCCGTCGTCCCGGTCGGCGGCGCGGGCTCCCATCTCGTGGCGGCCCTGGCCCACGCGGACGCGCTGATCGTCATCCCCGAGGAGACGGTCACCGTCGAGCCGGGCACGGAGGTCGAGGTGGTTCTGATCGGCTGACGCCCCGCTGTGGCGGTACCGTATCTGCCCACACAGGCCCTGTCGGGCCCGGACCGGGAGCGCCACAGCGAATGACCGTGTTTTCCCGGGGGGCGACCCCCGGACACCCTCAGCAGGCCGAACAGAGCGGCACGAGCGGTCAGGACGGCCTGACCGATGCGGGACAGGAACACCTGACCCACATCGACGAGTCGGGCGCCGCCCGGATGGTCGACGTCTCCGCCAAGGAGATCACGGCGCGCACCGCACGCGCCAGCGGCCGGGTGCTGGTCTCGCCGCGCGTCGTCGAACTGCTCAGGAGCGGGGGAGTGCCGAAGGGGGACGCCCTGGCCACGGCCCGTATCGCGGGCATCATGGGCGCCAAGCGGACCCCGGACCTCATCCCGCTCTGCCACCCGCTGGCCGTCTCGGGCGTCACGCTCGACCTCTCGGTCGCGGACGACGCGGTCGAGATCCTGGCCACGGTGAAGACCACGGACCGCACGGGCGTCGAGATGGAGGCCCTGACCGCCGTCTCGGTGGCCGCGCTGACGGTGGTCGACATGGTGAAGGCCGTCGACAAGGGCGCGGTCATCACGGACGTACGGGTCGAGGAGAAGACCGGCGGCCGGTCCGGCACCTGGAGCCGCCCGGAAGCGGCCGGTGACGCGGCGGCCGGAGGCACGGCATGAGCACCACACCATCCGGGCCGCCCGCACCGCGCGGCGTCGCCTCCCCGGCGCCGTACCGGGCTCTGGTCGTCACGGCGTCCAACCGGGCGGCCGCGGGCGTCTACGCCGACAAGGGCGGCCCGCTCCTCGCCGACGGCCTCGGCGCGCTCGGCTTCGCCGTCGACGGCCCCCGGGTCGTCCCCGACGGCGACCCGGTCGAACAGGCCCTGCGCGACGGCGTGGCCGCCACGTACGACGTGATCCTCACCACCGGCGGTACGGGCATCTCGCCCACCGACCGCACCCCCGACGCCACGCGCCGCGTGCTCGACTACGAGATCCCCGGCATCCCCGAGGCGATCCGCGCCGAGGGCGCCACGAAGGTCCCCACCGCGGCGCTCTCCCGCGGCCTGGCGGGCGTCGCGGGGCGGACCCTGATCGTGAACCTGCCCGGCTCGACCGGCGGCGTACGCGACGGACTCGCCGTGCTCGACCGGCTGCTGGTCCACGCCGTGGACCAGCTCCGCGGCGGCGATCACCCCCGCGTCTCCGGATGAACCCGGCCTGGCCCGCGATGCTGGTGGACGGTGAGGTGACCCTCCGCCCCATAAGACTGCGCGACCAGCGCGCCTGGCGTGAGGTGAACCGGCGCAACCGCGACTGGCTGCGCCCCTGGGAGGCGACGATTCCGCCGCCTCCCCCCGGCGGCCCGGCCGCCCAGCGCCCCACGTACCGCCAGATGGTCCGCCATCTCCGCGCCGAGGCCGGCGCGGGCCGGATGCTGCCGTTCGTCATCGAGTACCAGGGGCGGCTGGTCGGTCAGCTCACGGTCGCCGGGATCACCTGGGGCTCGATGTGTTCCGGTCATGTCGGCTACTGGGTGGACCGCGAGGTGGCGGGCCGCGGCGTGATGCCGACGGCTGTCGCGCTCGCGGTGGACCACTGCTTCCGGATGGTCGGGCTGCACCGCGTCGAGATCTGCATCCGCCCGGAGAACGGGCCCAGCCGCCGCGTCGTCGAGAAGCTCGGCTTCCGCGAGGAGGGGCTGCGGCCGCGCTATCTCCACATCGACGGGGCCTGGCGGGACCATCTCGTCTATGTGCTCACGTCGGAGGAGGTCCCCGAGGGGCTGGTCCACCGGTGGCACCGGGCCCGCCCCGGAACGACAAGAAAATGAAACACTTATTCGATATCGCGTTCCATACGAACATAAACCGATACGAACAATCATAAAAAAAGTCCGTGGTATCAGCCGGATCGTGCGACACACCGGCTCAATTGGCCGATGCCCTCGTGCGAACCCCTCTACGGTGTGAACCGTGAGCAGCAGCGGCCTCATCTACGCAGTCATCGTCGGGGCCTGGGCCGCCTATTTGGTGCCGATGTGGCTCCGCAGGCAGGACGAGCTCAACGAGGCGCGTCCGACGGAACGCTTCAGCACCGCCATCCGGCTGCTGTCCGGAAGGGCGGCCATGGAGCGCCGTTACGCCAAGGAGCTTCAGGGGCGGGCCGCCGAAGGGGCGGGGACCGACGCGGAACCGGAGAGCCGTACGGAGTCGATGAGCTCCGTCGACGTCCGGTCCTTCGCCGCGCCCCCGGACCACACCGAACTCCGGATGAGCGTCCGCGCGGAGATCCCCGCGCCGGCCAGGCCGGTACAGCCCAGGTCCGCGGCGCCCGTTCCCGCACCCCACCCCACGCCCCACCCCGAGCTCCGTCCGGCCCCCGAGCACCCCGCGGCCAAGCGGCGCGCGCGCCCCGCGGGCACTCCGGCCGAACGGGCCCGGCGCGCGCAGCGCCTCCAGGTCCTCGCCCGCCGCCGGCGCACCACCATGATCCTCTTCCTCTCCTTCACCATCGGTGCGATCGTCGCGGCCGTCGGCGGCCTGGGCTTCCTCTGGGCGCCCGCGGTCCCGGCCGTACTCCTCAGCACGTACATCGTTCACCTGCGCGGCCAGGAGCGGCGCCGCTTCGCGTTCACCATGGACCGGCGCCGCGCCGAGGCCGCCGCCCAGCGGCTCCGCGAGAACCGCGCCCCCCGCCGGCAGCCGGCCGCGCCCGCGGCCCGCGAGCCCGAACAGGAGCCGGAACCCTGCCCCGAGCCCGAACCGGCCGTCACGGTCTCCCCCCAGGAGGCCGGCCGTCGCGCTCTGGTCGAGCAGACCGACCACGCGGAGTGGGTGGACCAGCAGCGCGAACGCGGTCCCGCTCGCGGCGAGAGCTGGGAGCCGGTCCCGGTCCCGCTGCCCACGTACGTCACGGCCCCGGTCGCCCCGCGCGCCACCGGCGGCGTGGAGGTCGGCGACCCGGAGACCTGGAGCGCGGCCCGCTCCTCCACCGCCGAACCGGCCACGGACACGGCCCCCACCCCACGCACCCCACCCCCGCGCCGCACCCGCGACCACGGCAGGACCCCGCTCTTCGACCAGTACGACGAAGACGCGACCCGCCCCCGCGCGGCCAACGAGTAACCACCCGCCGCCACCCCACGGCCGACCGGCGGCCCGCCCACCGTGACCAGCGGCTGACGGATTTCCGGGCACGGGCGACAGGGTGCTAGAGTTTCACTCGTTGCAAGGGCCTGTGGCGCAGACTGGTAGCGCACCTCGTTCGCATCGAGGGGGTCAGGGGTTCAAATCCCCTCAGGTCCACAGCAGCTA
>NZ_JBHYZP010000001.1:0-133633 GCF_042752355.1 Streptomyces sp. NPDC059255 | reverse complement strand
TTCACTCGTTGCAAGGGCCTGTGGCGCAGACTGGTAGCGCACCTCGTTCGCATCGAGGGGGTCAGGGGTTCAAATCCCCTCAGGTCCACAGCAGCTCAAAGCCCCTACCGGGGAAACCCGGTAGGGGCTTTGAGCTGCTGTACAGCAGCGAAGTGCAGCAACTACATCTGATCTTGAGCGTCGAGATGCTTGCCGAGCTTCCGCAGCGCCTTGCGGGTCGCCTCGGACGGGATGTGGGTGTACACCTCCATCGTGACGGCGATCTTGCTGTGCCGGAGGATCTGCATCGCGATGCGCGGATGCACGTCCAGGGCGGCGAGCAGCGAACCGCAGGTGTGCCGGGTGTCGTGCAGCCGGATTCTGCGGACGCCGGCCTTGGCCGACCGGGCGGTGAACTCCCGGTTGAAGTTCCTCGGCTCGATCGGAGTCCCGTACCGAGTCGTGAAGACGAAGTCGGATGCGGTCCACAGCTCACCCGCGGCTTTACGGGCGATCTCCTGAACCTTCCGGCGGAGCCGCAGAGCGGTCACGCAGATTTGAGGGAGAGGAAGCGTGGCCGCCAAGGCATCAGTCTTGGTCTCGGCGTGTACCAACTGGCGATTGATCCGCTGCAACTGGTGCTCCACCATGATCTCGCCCGCGTCCAGGTCCACGTTCTTCCACGTGAGCCCCAGCACTTCGCCCCGACGGAAGCCGAGTACGAGGACGGAACCGCCCAGTATCAGCGCGGTCAGCAGGTCGGACACGTCAGGCTCCCGCCCCGGCCGTGGCAGGCACGGCCCCGGCGGTGAGGGCGGCGGCGCGGTAGGCGATGCCGTGACGCTGCTGCCCGTTGAACACCGACTCCCACGGCCGGGCGATCAGCCCCGGCAGCGACACCGGCATCCCCAGGGCCAGGCCGTCCGTCACTCCGCTCTCGGGAACGGTGACGTGGATGAGCGACGACTCGCCCTCGTCGATGTAGACGACGCCGACCTTCATCAGCGCCTCACCGCTCACCGCGTCCTTGGCGATCTCGCCGGTCTGCCGGTCGCGGACCTTCGGCTCAGGAGTCTCGGTCAGCAGGATCGTCGCGGTGGAGGTCTCCACTCGGATGGAACGCACGGGATGTCTCTCCTCAGGATCAGCCCCGACCCATGGCATCTACTCGTCTATACAAGATGCGCTCTGAATCGGAGAGGTGCGGGAACGCGACCTACTGTGCCACACATCTTGCCCACTCGTCTATATGAGTTGGCCTGTCGGTGTGTACGAGTCCGGCGGCGCGTGCTCTCCCGAGGCTTCGTCAGCATCCCGTGCACTCCCGGTCGTTACGTCGCGGGCAGGTGGTAGTTGAGGACGTACGCGTCGGCGGCCATGACCGTGTCGCACACCTCCACGGCGCGGCCCTTGGTGTCGAACGCGGTACGGATCAGATGGATCACCGGCACACCCGAGGCGAGCCGCAGCAACCTGACCTCCTGCGGTGAGGGCATACGGGCCCGGATCTCTTCCTCGAAGTGGTCGAGGTGGTGGCCGAGTTCTTCGAGCCGGGCGTAGATGCCGCCGGGTCCGGGGTTGGGCTGGGCGATCGGGGTGTCACGGGCCAGGTCGAGCGGGAGGTACGACACGGCGAACTCGACCGGCCGCCCGTCGAGCAGATACCGGCGCCGCCGCGCCAGTACCCGCCGCGGGGCGCCCAGCCGGGCGGACACGTCAGCCGTGGGCCGTTCCTCCTTGACCTCCAGGTTGTCCACCTCCGGGCGGCTGCCGGCCGCGTCGGCCTCCACGATGAACGCCGACTTCCCCTGTTCGCGGTGGCGCCGCGCGAACCGGTCGGAAGCCAGCCGCCGCACCGGCGGACGTGGCCGGACGAAGACGCCCTTGCCGTGCTCGGACGATACGAGCCCTTCGCTCTGGAGCATGGAGAGTGCGTTGCGGACGGTCATCCGGGAGACGCCGAAGTGCTCCACCAGTTCGGATTCCGAGGGCAGCTTGGCCCCCTCGGCGAAGCGCCCCTTGTCGATGGCTTCCCTCAGGTGATCGGCGATCTGCCGGAAGACGGCCCGGTCGCTGGTCGGGTCCAGCGAGCCGAGCAGACCGGAAGCTAGTGCGGCCATGTGTACTCCTTTGGATATCTAGACAAGAGGCTGAGTCCTGTTGCTACGGTGAAGAGCCTAGCCAGCCCCATGGACGAGGAACGCCGAGAGTGACCACAGCCGAACGCCCCCATTCCGTGAGCGTCGCCGGAGTGATCGTGGACGACCACGGTCGCGCCCTGCTGATCAAGCGACGAGACAACGGGCACTGGGAGCCGCCGGGCGGAGTGGTCGAGGCCGGCGAGACCCTTCCCGACGCGTTGCAGCGGGAGGTCCTGGAGGAGACCGGCATCAAGATCGCCCTCCCTGCGACCTTGACCGGCGTTTACAAGAACATGACGGGCCTGATCGTCTCGCTCGTCTTCCGCTGCCGCGCCATCGAGGGGCAGCCCACCACCGGCGACGAGACCAAAGCCCTGCGCTGGGTCGCCCGTGACGAGGTGGCGGAGCTGGCCGACGAGGCGTACGCGATCCGCGTGCAGGACGCCCTTGACGAGGTGTCCCCGCCTGCCGTCCGTGCCCACGACGGCGTGAAACTCGTCTAGCACTACCCAACGGTCCATAGCCGCCCACCAGCGTAAAGGAACTTGTATGCACGAGTATACGAGCGGGGTGCGGGTCTGGGGGCTGACTTGCCCAGGTTTCCGGGAAGAGGTCAGCAGAGCGCGGCGATGGACCCGCGACATCCTCAGCGGCCACCCCAACGCCGACGACATCGCCCTCATCGTCAGCGAGCTGGGCACGAACGCGCTCCTCTACACGGCCAGCGGCACCGAGACCGGCGTCTTCCACATCGCACTCGCCCTCTCCGATCACGTGATCGCCGTCTCCGTCACCGACGCCGGAGGAAGCGACACCACCCCCAAGGCCACCTACGCCGACGACGACGCCCTACGCGGCCGAGGACTGGACATGGTCAGCACCCTCGCCCACAGCGTCTCCATCCACGGCAACGACCAGGGCCACACCGTCACCGCGGAACTCCTCACGAACCATCCCGGAGCCCACCCATGGTGACGCCCACCGAGACGCGCCCCTTACCGGCATGGGCACCGAGGGCCGGCTACTGGTGCGAGGCCAGCGCCCACACACCCGGAGCCCGCACCATCTGGCTCAACTCCCACCCGGCCAACAGCCCCCGCACCGCCCTGCGCTGGCTCCGCAGCCGCGTCCAGGACGTGACCGACCAACTCGACCGACCGTACGCACAGCCGGGCCACCACTGGCTCACCGACGAAGCCGAACACGAACGAGCCCGCACCACCCTGGCCCACGGCGAGACCTACGTACTCACCCTCCACGACGACACCACCCGCTACGTACTCTCCGCCCGCCCCACGGGAGGTACCCGATGACCGAACCGGCACCGATACTCACCCGCGCCTTTCAATGCGCATGCTGGATACGCCGCCCAGCAACGCCCCAGGCCCCAGCCCTCATCGACTCCATCGACATCGAGACCGCCACGCAGGCCATCCGATGGATCAGAGTCGGCGTCCGCACCATCGCCCCATCCCTCGAACCCGACGCCCGCGAACAAGCCTGGGACTGGCTCTCAGCCGACTACCGCAACGACCTCCACACCCTCACCAGCGGCCAGCCATGCACCCTGACCCTCCACGACAGCCGCACCACCATCCAATGGACCGCCCGCCCGGTGACCTACCTCAAACTCGCCACCCGCCAGGGCCTCAACCTCCCAGCCTGCGCAGAGCAGTACATGCAGCCCCAACACCAGCGTGAGTAACAACTTTCTCCACGGTTTCAAGGCGGCTCGCTCCGCTCCCCGCGCGCGGCCCGACCCCCGGCCGGGCCTGCGCTCCTGTCTCCGCCCCGCTCCAGCCCGGCCGACGCCCGTACCGCGCGCACAGCAACCAGCCGCCTGATGCCAGAGAGTGGAACTCATCCCATGCAATTTCAGGAATCCGCGAAGGCGTCTCTGATTCCGCTATAGATAGGATTGATTGCGACGTCAAATGCCGTAAGCTTTCCCCCTTCAATTAGTTTGCGAATCTGAGAGGTGGACGATTCTTCATCGAGTAGCACGCTCTTGTAGTGCGAGAAATCTAGAGCAAGGCCACTCACATCCCACTTCTCAACCTCGCCCCTAATGTCATCCACGCCACACAGGGCCTTTCGCGCCACCCACAAATGGACCTGCATCCGAATATTTCGGTCGCGCGGCAAATCATGCTTCATGCAATACCTTGAAAGAGAAATTGCCGTATGCCAGTGGCCAGACATGACGCTGCGATATACGTCACTCTGCAGCGACGCAAGAAAAGTATCCCGTTCAGCTTTGCGCATCTTGAGGCCGACGGCGACAGAGAGCATTCTCCCGAGAGCAGTAATCTCTTGCAGGAATTCATCCAGGTAACTCTGGCTCACCTCAAGCTTTCGACCTACGGAGACTCCCCAGTCGCGGCGACTGTCGAGATTCTTCAGGGTTCCCAAATAGATCTGATTAACTACGCCATCGGCGTGCACGATGAGGTTGCGCCGGGCAATCCCTTCCCGGATGATGTTCCAGTCGACTGGCAATTGACTCATCGATACGCCACCAGCAGCACGCACCAACCACTTATCCCAGCCGTCGACGCTCTCGTAGAGCAATTTTGCCACCTGTCGCTCCGCCAGAAATTCTTTCGCATCATCCAGTGAGTCAAATTCACCCAGTTGCTGCAAGGTGAAGCCGTGATCAGACTCCTTGAATGCTGCCGAATTTATCTGAAGGATTGATCGGGCCGTGCGCCCAAAAAGAATCTCGAAGCTGGAGACAGTCGACACCAGCAGCGATTTCCTGAGTAGCTGATGCTGCGGTTCGCTTTTCAGAGATTGCGTTAACCGCATGAAGACGTGAGTCATCGCAGCACCCGCGGACCCAGCCATCTTCAATTCGATCGACTTCACCTCGCCCCTCTCGATACCGTCAGCTACCTCCAGGAGGCCATGCCCCATTTCCTTAGCGTACCGGAGAAGTTCTTTCATTTCCTCTTTCGATAGATGCTTGGCCACCTCATCAACCGCTGCAACTTTTCGAACTTCCGCCTTTTGTTCCATTTCAGGAATCACAGTCATATTGATTTCCGCAATCGATGCCACTTGAGAGACGAACTGGTCTGCGGCATCGATCGTCTCGCCCGTCCATCGGCTCACACTTTCTTGCGTATTGACGTTAATTTCCATCACCCTCCTGACTCGCCGGCTGCCCCTCCGAGGCATCTCGATAGAACGCTAGCTCTGGACAGTCCGTCGGCGCTGAGGTTTCTGGCACTGGCCGAGGGCTTGCGCAGCCGACGACAGTGAAGACAGGCGCCATGACGGGGTAACGCAACCCTCGGGCACACGGCCCACGCGCGCCTGCGCGGTCTAAGTAAGACCGTGTCCTATATGGTCTAAAGGGGTGGTCTGCATCGTCCCTTCGGGACGATACCGGCGGTGCCGCGCCCGGCTGGGCCCACGCTGTGACGCCGCCGTGGTTTAGTGCAGCACCGTTCCCGCGCCGTGGCAGCACCGTTTGACGCTTCGCGCCGCGCGGGGCCAAGTCGGGGGCTCCTCCGGACCCCGCCCCCGCCTACGTGAAACCCGGGTGCCGACCGTCGTTGCGGTACAGCAGCGGAGTACCGCGACCACAGCAACCGGCCGCATCCCGTGGTGTCCTTGAGGAGCCCAGCAGAAGCCTGTATGAACGTCGTTGACCGATCTCTGTAGAGCTACGGATCAGATGCTGAACCTCTGTAGCAGGCATCATGAGCCCGTGGGGATCGACGTAGAGCTGCACTCAGCACGGCCGACGCGTAACTGGCGCAAGTCCCGAGCGACGCTGCTGCAGAGTTCGTACGGGCACGGGGACGCGTTGGCCGATGCGATCGGCTCGCTCCGGCTGCTCGGAGTGCCTGGGCGGCTGACCGCCATAGATTCGTACGGAGATGCTCTGATGAACGAGCAGGAGGCTGCCGTTGCCCTCGGTGAGATCCCCGATCTACGGCAATGGTGCACCGATGAGCGTCAGTTCGCCGCCTTAGACGACCTTGCAAGGTTGCTGGAGCAGTGCGCCGGCACTCCAGGCAGCTACCTGTGGTTCCAGGGCGACTGAAGCCCGTGCCCCATCCGTGCCCGATCGAACGGGAACTGACGGGGAGCCAAGGTCACTAGCAGGCACCGCGCATGGTGAAGGCCCCCAACCGATGTTCCTGGTCGGGGGCCGTTCTCCTGCGGTGGGTGTGGGATTTGAACCCACGGTCACATCGCTGCGACGACGGTTTTCAGGACCGATCAGTTTCGCGGAGCCACATAGCCTCTGACCTGCTACTTCGCGGTATCGAGCCTTAACGTTCGCGCCATACTGGCCAGAAGATGGCCGCAGGACTCCGTGGTCTGACAAACCATCGGCGGCGGACACTAGCATCGGTATAGTTAATACTCCTGCCCTCGGCATGCATGCTGAGGGATCGCTAACTCTGTTGGGGCATATAGATTGGCCGACTACGACTTCCGCACCCTCTCGCCTAGCGACTTCGAAATATTGATTCGTGATCTTCTTGAAGCCGAGTATCGCTGGCGCCTGGAAGCGTTCGGGCGTGGTCGCGACGGAGGCATCGACTTACGGGCGAGCACGGCAGTAGGGAAGGTCGTCGTCCAGTGCAAACACTACCTCGGCTCGTCGTTCTCGGACCTTCGCGCGTCGGCACGTCGGGAAGTTCCAAAGATGGACAAAGAGAAGCCCGACCGCTATCTCTTCGTCACATCTCAAGATCTAAACAGGACCCAGAAAGACACTCTTACTGGTGACCTCAAGCCGTGGATTTCTGACACCGCCGATCTACTGACCCAAGCTGACATCAATGCCCTAATCACGCGGCATCCGATAGTAGAGCAACAACATTTCAAGCTTTGGCTCGCCTCGACAACCATTTTGGAACGCATTGTCCAGAGCGGTATCTGGGAGCGCAGCGAGGCGCTGCTTGAGGACATCAGGGATCGAGTGAAGCTGTACGTTCCAACCAACAGCTTTAAAGCAGCACACGAACTACTCGACGATAAGCATGTAGTTGTCCTAACGGGTTCACCCGGAGTCGGCAAGAGCATGCTCGCCGAAATGCTCGCTCTAAGGTACTGGCACGAAGGATGGCAGATCGTATCGGTGGGAACCGACGTTGACGACGCATGGGAGGCATATAAGTCGGGTCGCAAGCAGGTGTTCCTGTATGACGATTTCCTCGGGCAGACGGACCTCAGCGAAAGGCGCGCGAAGGACAGTTCGGTAATACGCCTAATGGACCGCGTGGCGCGGAACCCGGACAAGCGGCTTGTCATGACTACAAGATCGCAAATCCTTCAACAAACTCGACTCATCAGCGAGCCGATCGCTCATGCAGATTTACGAGTTGTCGAGTTCGTAATAAAGATCGCTGACTACGGGGCGATCCAACGAGCCCGCATACTGTACAACCACCTCTACTTTTCTACCCTGTCACGAGAAGTCGTCAGGGAGTACGTAGAGAATTCTTCCTACTGGACAGTCGTTAAGCACAAAAACTTCTCCCCACGGATCCTGGAATTGGTCATCAAGCGGCCTCGCTCGTCGGCGGGTGAACTCGCTCGTACTCTCAATCACACGCTTGACCATCCTCTGGATCTTTGGAGAATAGTCTTTAACAATGGATTGTCGGATCTTGCGCAACGGCTAACGCTTACACTTGCCTCATTTCCTGTTCGTGGCGCCAGCTCCGAGAATCTTAAGGCTTTGGTTAAAAAAGAGGCGAAGCCGACGGAATACACGAGCGCACTTCGAGTACTAGAAGGCACCTTTGTCAGCCTGGAAAAAAGGGATGACGGGGTCATGGTGATCGCGTACGCCAACCCAAGCGTGCGTGACTTCACTCTCGCTTTCCTTGACGAAGAGCCGGACTATCTGATGGCCATCATCCGGGACGCGATGCACCTGACTCAAGTGAGCACGCTCCTGGTGTACGCGGTATCCGAGCTTGACGGTAAGCTCCGCTTCCCGAACTGCGCCGAAACCGTTACTCGCCATGCAAGCTCCATCCTCAGGAAGATGACGGGACTGATCGCCGAAGAAAAAGAGGCCAGCAAATCCGATTCACTCGGACCGGCTAGGATCTATCAGCGAACGATTAAACCCCTTCTCGACTCTCTGCAGCCAGCGCATCGACTGCTGGGGAAATCATTCAATGAGATCCTTGTGGTGGCAATCGAACTTCTTAAGGGCTCAGCCTCAAGATACATGGAGCCGGACGACTGGAAGCCCTTCAATGCGGCCTTGATGATGCGCTACGCAGAAGATCCGGATCATGTTCGAGGTGAGCTGAGATGGGCCTTCGAAAGCTGGGGTGAATTGCTGTACACCCTAGACGACGTGACCGAATTCGAGGATTTCTTTGTATCGTATGGCCCAGTTCTAAAGCAGCACTTCGACCCTAGCGAAAAGTTTTACGAGAGCGTCTGGTCTGGGTTGCGGCAGGAACTGGAAAGTTTGTCCGGCAATGAGCAAGACCGCGATTCTGATCATCAGTGGGTCGACGAAATTGAAGCAACGGCGATTCGAGTCGGCGTAATAGACGACATGAGATCAGGCATCGAGTCTGCCCGAGATTCGATTGAACAACGTTACGCATACGACGAGTATCCCCACCGTCGGCCCCCGTCTGGGATGGGCTACGGATTCCCAGGCGCCTCCGTATCGCCTTCCGAGCGTACTGCGATCGAGGGCATGTTTCGCGAGCTTTCATAGCGCCCGGAGAGCGCAACCGTCTGCCTCGTCGGCATCTTCTGGCGGGCATGGGTCACGGTGGTAATCGCTTCTTACTGCTCGCTGACGGTTATCGGGCTCGTGGCCGTCGCTGTCTTCGGATTGGGCATCTTCATGGCTCTCGTGGAAGCCCTCAGCGGATGCCCCTGCTGAGGTACAGCAACCGGCAGCGCCCCACGCTGCCCCGTGATTTCCAATGACCGATCTCTGTAGAGCTACGGATCAGAAGGTTCTGACATCCATGGCTGACATCAACGACGGCGGACGGGAGCGTACGTCAGCGACTCTTTCCAACCGCCGCACCAGTTGACGACACAAGCAGGAGCAGGCTCGGATCGAACTCCTAACGCGGTGGTCAGCATCGTCCCTTCGGGCCGATACCGGCGGTGCCGCGCCTGGTTCGGGTCCGCGCCGTGATGCCGCCGTGTGTCACTGAACCGCCGTGCCCGCGCTGTGCCGGTGGGTGTGGCGCTTCGCGCCGCGCGGGGCAAGTCGGGGGCTCCTCCGGATCCCGCCCCCGCCTACGGGGAACCTGGGTGCCGGGCGTGGTTGCGGTACAGCAGTGGAGTACCGCAACCTCCGCGATCGTCGTTGGCCGTCAGCGCCTCCGGGTGGCCTGTTCACCAGGCGAGAAGACCTCAGCGACCGCCCTGCCCGTAGTTCGCATCGAGGGGGTCAGGGGTTCAAATCCCCTCAGGTCCACAACATGGCTGTTCTTGAGTTCGCTCGGGAGTGGTCGGCGGAATCCCGCCCGATCGGTTGATCGGGCGGGATTTTTCATGTGCGGGGGGTTGCCCACGGCCGGAGCTTCTCGGGGTTGCGTACTGCCCAGATGTGCGTGATCAGGTCGTCCGTGACCGCGAACGCGGCCACCGTCACCGTGGTGCCCGCGTGTTGGGCGACCAGGCCGGGGCGGCCGTTGACCGAGCGGTTGAGGAGTGTCATGCCGGGTGCCCTGGCGTCGATGTCGAGGATGTAGTGGGCGATTCGCTCGGCGCCCGTGACCGGGTGGAGCGCCGCGCCGGTGCGGCCGCCGCCGTCGACTGTCATTGTGGCGGCGGGGTTGAGCAGGCCGACGAGGGCCGCGATGTCCTTGGCTTCCCAGGCCTGCTTGAAGTCCCGCATGACGCGGGCCTGCTGGGCCGTCGGGGCCGCGGGTGTCCGTGCCGCGCGGACGCGGCGGCGGGCCGATGAGGCCAGTTGTCGGCAGGCCGCCGGGGTGCGGTCGACGATCGCGGCCACTTCGGTGAAGGGGTACCGGAAGACGTCGTGCAGGATGAACGCGACCCGCTCGGCCGGGGTCATCGATTCGAGCACGACGAGAAAGGCCATGTCGACCGACTCGTCCAGGGCGACCCGGTCGGCCGGGTCACCGCCGCCCGCCCGTCCGTTCAGCCACTCCGTACCGCCGGGCAGCGGCTCCGGGATCCATTCGCCCACGTACCTCTCGCGCCGTGCCCGCGCCGAGCCGAGCACGTCCAGGCAGATGCGGCCGGTCACCCTGGTCAGCCAGGCGCCGGGGGAGTCGATGGCCTCCTGTTCCCGCCGGGACATGGCGTACCAGCGGGCGTAGGTCTCCTGTACGGCGTCCTCGGCCTCGGCCAGGGAACCGAGGAACCGGTAGGCGAGATTGATCAGCTGCGGGCGCTCGCTCATGATCGCGCCCGGGCTCGGACCGGGGCGGCCGTGTGCGGGCCCGGATCTGGTGGTCATGGTCGTGATGACTCCCTTGTTCGAGTCTTCCCCCACCATGATCGGCGAGACCCGTGCGAGCGGTGCGGCCGGTGCGCCGTCTCACATTCCCGGTGGCTGTGTCGTCGGAGTGCCGAGAGGCGGGGCCCCGGCCCCGGCTCCTGCCGAGAAGCAGTGTTGAGAAGCTGAGAAGGGGAGGGTTCGCCATGCCCACACGGACGACGGCACAGCAGCACGGTCCGGGGTTCTCGAAGTTCCTGCGCGCCGCGATCGCCCTGCAGACCGTGGCCATATTCTTCCAGGCGGTCACCGCCGGTCTGTTGCTGTCCACGGAGTACGGGGAGACGCTGCACAGTGTCGGCGCCCGCGTGATGTACGCCGCGTCGATGCTGTACGTGCTCGCAGCCGTCCTGGCGTGGCGGCCGGGCGGCGGCTCGCCCAGGCCCGTCCTCCACGCGACCGGGTTCCTGGTGCTCGCGTCGGTGCAGGTGGTCCTCGGTATCGCGCATGTGGCGAGTCTGCACGTGCCCCTGGGCACGCTGATGTTCGGGCTGAGCATCCTTCAGCTGGGCCGGACGCTCGTCGGTCACCGCGTCCGCGCGGATGCCGTCGTGTGACGGCCGGGGGCTTCCGCGGGCGTGCTTCTCGCGGTTGCGTCCGGGACCTCGGCCAGGCGGCCCACAGCTTCCCCCACCTGTGGTGTCGCCGCACCGTGTGGTGAAGGTTGCCGGTGTGGCGGAAGGCGGCACATGTGGCTGATAGAGCGTCAATTGTTGTCCGGGCGATGGTAGTTGAGAGTTCAAACGTGGCCGTTACAGTCGGACGGAAGACCGCGAGGGGCGTCGTCCCCCGCCGGCACGTGGACCGCAAGGCGTTCGAAATACCGGACCCCCATCCGTCGCTCGAAACAGCCAGGAGGTCTCCCCTCCCATGCATCTGGACCACCTCACCCCGCGGGACCGTGAGCTCTTCCGGCGGTTCGGGCACGGGCCCGTCGTGCCCGTGCCTCACGCCCTCGTCCACCACGCGTTCGAGCAGCAGGCGCTGGCAACGCCCGGCGCCGTGGCCGCCGAGCACCGCGGCGCCACCCTCACCTACGCGGAGCTCGACCGGCGCGCCGACCGGCTCGCGGCCTGGCTCCGCCGGGCCGGGGTACGGCCGGGCGACCGCGTCGGGCTCTTCGTGCGGCGCTCGATCCCGATGCTCGTCGGACTGCTCGGCACGCTCAAGGCCGGTGCGGCGTACGTACCGCAGGACATCGGCCTCGCGCCCGCCGCCCAGCTCCGCCACGTCATCCGTACGGCCGCCACCCGCGTCGTCCTCACGCAGCGGGAGTACGCACACCGCGTGCCCTTACCGGCCGGGGTGCGCCACCTCGTCGCCCTGGAGGACCTGGACCGCCTCGACCGGCACCCCGACGAGCGGGAGGGCCACGCCGACGGGGCCCGTCCGCGTGGCGCGCGGCCCGACGACGGCTGCTACGTCCTGTTCACCTCCGGCACCACCGGCCGCCCCAACGGGGTCACCGTCACCCACCGGAACGTGGCCAACATCCTGCTCACCGAGCCCGGCAGCCTCGGTATCGGGCCCGGCCGGCGAGTGGCCCAGATCCTCAACATCGCCTTCGACATGGCGGCCTGGGAGATCCTCGGCTGCCTCAGCCATGGCGGCACCCTCGTCATCCGCGGCAAGGACATCGGCGAGACGGCCCGCACCGCCGAGGTCCTGATCGCGACGCCCACCGTCCTCGCCGCCATCGACCCGGCCGCCTGCCCCCGTGTGCGGGCGGTCGCGGTCGCCGGGGAACCCTGCCCGCGCCCCCTCGCCGACCGGTGGGCCCGGCGCTGTGCCTTCCACAACGCGTGCGGCCCTACGGAGACCACGATCGTCAATACGATGCAGCGCCATCACCCGGACGCGGAGCTGCTGACGATCGGCCGCCCGACCCCCAACAACACGGTGTACGTCCTCGACGAGCGGCGCCGCCCCGTCCCCATCGGCGAGGTGGGCGAGATGTGGGCGGGCGGCGACTGCGTGTCCGCCGGTTACCTCGGCGACGACGCCCTGACCGCCGAACGGTACGCGCCCGACCCGTATCTCGGCGGGGGCCGCCGCATGTTCCGTACGAGAGACCTCGGCCGGTGGACCCCGGACGGCGAGCTGGAACACCTCGGCAGGACGGACGACCAGGTCAAGATCCGCGGCTTCCGGGTGGAGCCGGACTCCGTCTCCGCCGTCCTGGAGTCCGTCCCGGGGTGCACCCGCGCGGTCACGCTCCGGCGGGACGCGCGGCGTCTCGTCTCGTTCGTCTGCCCCCAGGACGTCGACCCGGAGGCGGCGCGCCGGGCGGTCGCGGCGGCGCTCCCGTACTACTGCGTGCCGTCCGCCGTGCTGCCGCTCGCCACCCTGCCCGAGACCGACCGGGGAAAGATCGACAAGGAGGCGCTGCTGCGGCTCGCCACGGGGGACCCCGGCCCCCGGGGCGAGCGCGTGGGGGCGGTGGGGGCGTGACCTCGTCCCAGGAGGCCCTTTCGGTCTCTCCGGTTTCTTCGGTTTCTCCAGCCTCTCCAGTCTCTTCGACCTCTCCGGTCTCTTCGGCGTCGCCGCCCGTCGACGTCGACACCATCACCCTTCCCCCGCTGACCTCCTGGCCCAGGCGCCTCTTCAAACACCCCCGCCTGATGCACTACAACCGTCTCGCCGCTCTCGTCCTCCTCGCCAACCTCGGCTTCCTCGCGGCGGGTCCGTACAGCCCCCGTACCCTCGGCCACGCCGCACTCGCCAACCTCGCGCTCGCTGTCGTCGTACGCCAGCAGTACGTCATCAACCTGCTGTTCCGGCTGGCCACCCGGCCGTCCACCCGGCGGCCGCTCAAGCTCCGCTGGACGCTCGCGAAGGTGTACCACTTCGGAGGAGTACACGTGGGCGGGGCGGTGGCGGGGGCGCTCTGGTTCCTCGGCCAGACCGTCGCGCTGACCGGGGCCGGGGAGCGGGCCACGGCGAGCGGTGCGGGCATCGCGCTGCTCGTCGTCGCGTACGCGCTGATCGCCCTGCTCGCCGGTGTCATCGCCACCGCCCTGCCGCCCTTCCGCGCCCGCTTCCACGACCGCTTCGAGAAGATCCACCGCTACGGGGGCTGGGCGGCGCTCGCGCTCTTCTGGGCGCATACGGTGCTCTCCGCGCTGCCTCCGCTCTCCGCCGGCGGACCGGTCGTCGCGGAACCGGGCATCTGGGTGCTCGCCCTCGTCACCTTCTCCGTCGCGCTGCCCTGGCTGCGCCTGCGCAAGGTCGACGTACGGATCGAACGGCCCTCGGCCCATGTCGCGCTGGTCCACTTCGACCACGGCGTGACACCGTTCGCCGGCTCGTCCACCGCGATCAGCCGCAGTCCGCTCAAGGAGTGGCACTCCTTCGCCAATGTGCCCGCCCCCGGCCGCTCCGGCTTCCGGCTCACCATCTCCCGCGCGGGCGACTGGACCGGTTCCTTCATCGACGACGCCCCGGCGCGGGTGTGGGTCAAGGGCATCACCACGGCGGGCGTCGCCAACATCGAGACCCTGTTCAGCAAGGTGGTGTACGTGGCCACCGGCAGCGGCATCGGTCCCTGCCTGCCCCATCTCCTCGCCGCCGAGGTGCCCGCGCGGCTGGTGTGGGCGACCCGCGACCCCCGCGCGACCTACGGGGACGGGCTCGTCGACGAGATCCTCGCCGTCCAGCCGGACGCGCTCGTCTGGGACACGTCGCGCCACGGCAAACCCGACATGGTGCGGCTCGCGTACGCCGCGTACCGCGACTTCGGGGCCGAGGCCGTCATCTGCATCTCCAACAAGAAGCTCACCTGGCAGGTCGTGCACGGTCTCGAACGCCGGGGCATCCCCGCGTACGGCGCGATCTGGGACTCGTGACATCCCGCCGGACCCCCCGACCGGAGGCATTTCCGTGGATCGGAACATCAAGACCGAACGGCACGGCCCGGACGGCCGGATCGTGACCGTACGGCTCCACCGGCCCCATGTGCTCAACGCCCTCAGCGGCGCGCTCATGCGGGAACTCATCGGCACGCTGGCGGCGTTGGACCGCGATCCGGGGGTCGGCTGCTTCGTCGTCACCGGATCGGAGAAGGTCTTCGCGGCCGGCGCCGACATCAGGGAGATGTCGGGGAAGACGGCCGTCGAGATGGCGGACGAGGACTACTTCGCGGAGTGGGAGGAGTTCGCGGCCTTCCGTACGCCGAAGATCGCCGCCGTCAACGGATACGCGCTCGGCGGCGGCTGTGAGCTGGCGATGATGTGCGACATCGTGATCGCGGGCGAGTCCGCGGTCTTCGGGCAGCCGGAGATCAAGCTCGGTGTGATCCCCGGCATCGGCGGCACCCAGCGCCTCACCCGGCTGGTGGGCCGGGCCAAGGCCATGGATCTGGTCCTCACCGGACGCACGATGGACGCGGCGGAGGCCG
The DNA here is from genome assembly GCF_042752355.1 of Streptomyces sp. NPDC059255. Lineage (NCBI taxonomy): Bacteria > Bacillati > Actinomycetota > Actinomycetes > Kitasatosporales > Streptomycetaceae > Streptomyces > Streptomyces sp. NPDC059255. Next base: position 118,635 of record NZ_JBHYZP010000001.1, on the reverse strand, counting down.
AGCGGTCCGGTCTGGTGTCCCGGGTGGTGCCGGACGACCGCGTGCTGGAGGAGGCGACGCGGGCCGCCACCGCCGTCGCCTCGGGCGCCCGGCAGGCGGTGACGGCGGCCCGGGAGGCGGTCGACCGGGCGCTGGAGACCGGGCTGCGTGACGGGATCCTCTTCGAACGGCGGCTGTTCCACGCGCTGTTCGCGACCGAGGACCAGAGCGAGGGCATGCGCGCGTTCCTGGAGAAGCGCGCACCCCGCTTCACCGGCCGCTGAGCGACGGAGTGGCAGTCGCCCGGTCCGCGACCGGCCCGCTACGACCGGGTCTGGATCAGCGCGTGGGTGCCGCTGGTCCGCCAGGAACGGCCGGGCTCCGCGGCCGAGTCCAGCGACGCCAGTGTCCCGTCGCTCAGCCCGACCATCACATCGGACTTCAGTGTGCGCAGCGCGGTGACCGGCCCCGGGAAGTACGCGGTGCGCCCGGCGAACGGCAGGGTGGCGGGCCAGGCCCGGTCGCCCACCAGGCGCCGGTAGTTGAGGTCACCCTTCACCAGCGTCACCGCGGCCTCGGCGAGTTCGCTCCGCAGGTCGCCGGGCATCGCCTCGAACGGCAGCGGCGCGCGGAAGAAGTCGTGCGCCCGTACGTCGAGCCGCCCCGCCGCCATCGCCGACCACAGCCGCTTGCCGATCTCGGCCGCGTACCCGGGCGCCTCGCCCAGCCGGCGCAGCGCGTCGACGACATCCGCGAGGGTCGCGTCGGACACGTAGTACGGGCAGGGCTTGACGTGCAGTACGGCGCGGCCCGCCCGGCCGGTACGGAGCAGATGGTCGAGGAGGACGAGGTCGGGGATGAGTTCGCGGCCGGAGTTGTCCGCGATCAGATGGACGGGGCGGGCGGCGGAGTCCGGCGTGCCACCGGCCGCCAGCAGGGACCACAGCCGGGCGCTGTCGTCCGCGACGAGCGGCGAGTCCGTGACGGCCGAGCCCGCGGGCGTGGGGGCGGCGGGGGCCGGGGCGGGGGACATACGGAACCCCAGGTCGGCCCGGTTGCCCCAGAGCGACGCCAGCAGGAGCGCGTACGCCTGGTCGTCGCCGTGCCGCCCAGGTCCCTCCGGCACCGTGGCGAGGCCGTCCAGGGCGAGGAGCTCGTCGTCCACCGCGGCGGTGCGCAGCTCGGCGCGCTTGAACGGGGCGAAGGGATCGACGCCCCGCCAGGGACCGGCGGCGAAGTAGCCGACGGCCCCCAGCAGCCTGCGGTAGAAGTAGCTCTCGCTCCACAGGAACGGCGCGTCGAACCACGACCGGCCCACGTGATCGTCGTACCCCCAGCTCCGCCACGTGCCGAGGTCGTGGGTGTCGTGCGCGCCGAGCGGCTCCATGACCCCGTCGGTGATCTCCCGGAGGAGCGCGTCGAGGGCCCGGTGCTGCGCGGGGCCGTAGGGGAACGCGTCGCGGACCTGCTGGATGAGGGCCGGATGGCGGGTGGCCAGGACGCTCCGGGCGAACGAGCCGGGCTCGTTGCCCAGGATCACGGGCGCGTCGTCGTCTGCTGCGGGCACTGCGGGCCCTGCGGGCACTGCGGGTTCTTCGGGCATCGCCTTCATGTACTCCTTCACTCCATTGAGGGCGCTGAGGGCGCTGAGAACGTTGAGGACCCATGGTGCCCGCCGTGCCCGCCTCAGGACGACGCGACGCCGGGGCGTCCTGGCGGTTCGTCCGTCACGGCTTCGGCGGCACGGGCGGGTACGGTATGCCGGCCAGGACCGGCAGCAGCTTCTCCTCCTCGTGGTCGAGGTGTGTGGTCAACTCCACCGTCATCCGGTCCAGTTCGGTACGGAACCGGTCGGGGTCCGCCGTACCGACGTCTGCCAGCAGCGCGCTCAGCTCGCCCTGGACGCGGGCGACCGTACGGTGTTCGTCGGCGAGGCGGGTGAGGACATCGGACAGGTGCGGGTACTGGTCCGCGAGCGCCGGGAACAGATGGGCGTCCTCGCTGGTGTGGTGGAACGTCAGCGATTCGCAGAACGCCAGGCAGTGCTGGCGCAGTTGGAGTCCGAGCCCGGGCGCGGGCGGCGCGCCCGGGCCCTGGTGCGCCGCCCGCGCGGCGAAGTGGGCGTCGGCCTCGCGGCGTACGTGTCCCAGCTGGGAGCGGAGCCAGGTGTGGATCTCCACCAGCTTCTCCGCGAGATTGGCCGGGCCCGCCGCCGGGCCCGCCGCCGCACCCGCCGCCGCACCCGTCGCACCCGTCGCTCCCGCCTCCGCTCCCGCGTCGGGCTCGGAGCGTTCCAGCACCACGACCGGCAGGATCCTGTCGGTGCCGGCCTGGTAGTCGGCGTACCCGGGCGCCGCGCGCACCACGCGCTCGAAGAGCAGGTCGCGCCGCTCGCCCTCGGCGGGGACGGCGATCGCCCCGTATGTCTGCGTACCGATCTCCACCCGCACCATCGGGTGGGCGAGCAGATTGTGGTACCAGGCGGGGTGGCGGTGGCTGCCGCCGGCCGAGCCGATGACGAGCAGCAGGTCACCGTCGCGCACATAGCCGAGCGGAGTGGTGTGCTCCGCCCCCGACCGCGCGCCGGTGGTGGTCAGCAGGAGCAGGTCACCGCCCTCGAAAGGGCCGCCGACCTTTCCCTGGTTGGCTCGGAATTCGTCGATGACGGACTGGTTGAAGGACAGGGGCATGCGGCTGTGACTCTCCAGGAAAAGAGAAAAAGGGAAGGGTGAGGCCACGCGCGGCTCTTGTTCCTGTGAATCCGATCTTGTTCCTGTGAATCCGAGGGCCGCCGCGACAGCCGGTGACGGCACGGAATGACGGCAGGAAGCAGCCCGGAGGGCAAGGAAGGGCAAGGAAGGACAGGAGCGACGCGTGAACGCGGGTGTGCCGACTACGGCAGTCGTGCCGGGTGCGGCAGTAGCGTCAGGTGAGCCCGGTGCGTCGAAAGCGTCAGACGCGGGGTGCGGAGTATGAACTCATGGCATCGTCCCTCGGTAAAGGTGTCCGCTCGAACGCCGACCTGCCCACAGCTCTCCGGTCGGTGTCGCGCTACACGCCGACCATTAGAGTCACCCCGCCCTTCTCTGTCAATCCTGTCCCATCCGGAAGCCCTCACCCCTCTCGTACGGAGAGACGATTTCCGGCCGGTGTCCGACGACCTCAACTGGCTCCTGCAATAGCCCACTTGGGTGACACGGGCTCACGGTAATTCTCCGCGGGCCACTACTGTCCCCAGACATGACCTCTACCAATACCGCGGCGAGCAATGCGCAGTACGCCTCCCTCCTGGGCACCCTCTCGGTGATTGCCTGGACGAGCGACCCTGCCGCCGGAGAGCGCAACGCGCCTTTTCTGCTGGCCTATTCACTCGGTGACGGACGCGACGGCCCCGAGGCCGGCGGGGAGGCGATGCGCAGGGTCCTCGTGGACATCGGGCTGCAGCCCGGCGGCGATCTGGTCGATGCTGCGCAGTCGCCCAGCGTTCCGATCAAGCTGATCGTCGAGGCGGGCCGGGCCGTGCTGACGATGCCGTATCTGAACGCGCAGTGCACCGTCCCGCCGGAGTGGGAGCAGGACGCGCGTGACATCGGGCAGGTCTACTTCCTGGTCGCCACGCGGCCGTGGGCCGAGGGCGTCCCCGGGAGGCCGGTCGGCGAGGACCAGTTGCGCGCCTTCGCGGGCGACACGGAGATGCTCACGAGCGCCGCGCACTGCCTGCTGCCGGTACGCGGCCTGCGCGGCTGAGCGGCCGGGCAGCGACATGGCAGCGGCACCGACCGAGTACAGGACCGCCCGGGAAGCGGCGGACGGCGGCGACCGGGACGCGCCCGGCGGATGGGGGGCGAGCCGGGCGTTCGCCCTGCTGCTGGTCGTCACGGGCGCGGCGGGGCTGCTGGCCGCGTGGGTGATCACGATCGACAAGTTCACGCTGCTGGAGGACCCCGACTTCACCCCGGGGTGCAGCCTGAACCCGGTGGTGTCCTGCGGCAACATCATGAAGAGCGCCCAGGCGTCGGTCTTCGGCTTCCCCAACCCGATGCTGGGCCTCGCGGCCTACGCGGGCGTCGTCTGCATCGGTACGGGGCTGCTGGCGGGGGCCCGTTACCGGGGCTGGTTCTGGCTGGGGCTGAACGCGGGGACGCTCTTCGGCGTCGGATTCTGCACCTGGCTCCAGTACCAGTCCTTCTACGAGATCAACGCGCTCTGCCTGTGGTGCTCACTGGCCTGGGTCGCGACGATCCTGATGTTCTGGTACGTCACGGCCCACACCGTCCGGCGCCGGATCCTGCCCGCGCCGGCCGCGCTGCGCGGTTTCCTGGCCGAGTTCACCTGGGTGCCGCCCGTGCTGCACATCGGGGTCATCGGGATGCTGATCCTGGCCCGCTGGTGGGACTTCTGGACGAGCTGATCCGTAGCCGATCGGCCCCGCCCGCCCCTCAAGGCAGTAGCCATGAGGGGCGGTGGCGGGACGGCGACTCCCTCTCGTCCTCCGGCGAGCGGGAGAGGCGGCTCCTGCTCGCCGGCTCCTACTTGCCGAGCGGGAGGCCGCCGAGCAGGTTGCTCTTCTGCTGGGGCTTGTTGAGGCTGTCGGTGGCGCCCTTGACCGCGTTGAGCACGGAGCCCTCGTTCTCGGTGTCCAGCGCGTTGGTGTGCAGCGGCTTGGCGTCGCGCAGCCCCTCGCTGGCCACGGTGTCCAGCGCTCCGTTGAGGCTGAACGAGGGGGACTGCGTCCCGGCGGCGAACGCCGGGGCGGCGGCACCCAGCGCCACCATCGAACCGGCGACGACGGCGGCGACCTTCATGGGCTTCATGTGCATCCTTTTCCGCTGGGTGTCGTGACGATCGGGTGTCCCGACACGTGATGTCCGGTGCGCCCGGACGCGAGTCGACTCGGGAGCGACTCAACTCTTCGCGCGCACAGGTCCTTTGGGGATTTCCTCCCAGGGCCTCGTCTTCTCTAACGATTCCCCGCCGCCCCGGAAACCCCGTGCGGAAGTAAAACTGGGCAGGGCGGTCGAATCACCCGAATGAAGGACGCGGAAAAGCCGCCCTGCCCCGAGGGGAAGAGCGGCTCCGCCGGGGAACGGCGTCAGTGGTTGACGCAGAGGTTGCCGAAGGCCGGGTTGAGCAGGCCGATGACGTCGACGGTGTTGCCGCAGATGTTGATCGGCACGTGGAGCGGGACCTGGACGATGTTGCCGGACAGGACGCCCGGGGAGCCGATGGCCGCGGCCGACGCGCCACTGTCGGCAAAGGCGGCGCCGGAGGCACCGGCGACAGCGGCGGCGGCCGCGGTGGAGAGAACAACAGCCTTGGCGATACGCGACATGGGGAAGGGCTCCTCGGTCGTATGGGGATGACATTGAGCACCGGGCGCGACTGCCCGGACTTCTGGATCAACGTCGAGGCCATCCGGAGGTTGCGGGCCCGAATGAGTGAAGTTGGGCCGGCCGGGGGACATCGGTGGACGTCGCTTGAAGGCCCTTTCCCCAGTCGGTTGTACGTTCAGCGCGTTTCAGCGCGTCTGGCGTGATTTTCAGCCCGCGCTCTGTAATGGTCCCATCTTGTTTCAACCTCTTGTTTCGACTTGTTTCGGTCTTCGAGGTGGAGAGCCCATATGCGGAATTCTGCGGTTATTGCTGTGGGGCGCGGCCTCTTGTGCGGTCTGGCCACTCTCGCTCTGTCCGCGATGGCGTTCCCGGTGGCTCCGGTGACGGGCGCGAAGACCGGTGCGAAGGCCGGCGCGAAGCCCGGTGCGCGGGCCGGGGCGCGCGAGGAGCCTCGTATCCCTTTCGCGCGGCGCTATCAGGCGGTGCAGCACGGCGGGATCGTACGGGCCGCCAATTCGGTCGTCAGTTGCCGGGCCGAGGGCGATGCGGCGGATTCCTGCGAGGCGGCGCGGGCCGGCGGGAACGCCGTCAACCACCAATTCGACATGTTCTACTCCGACATCGACGGCGACCCGAACACCTACAACTCCACCCGGGCCGAACTGCCCCTGCCGGACGGCGCGCGGGTCAGCTACGCGCGGCTCTACTGGGGCGGGAACCTGCGGGCCGGTGAGCAGAAGCCGGCCGCCGACAACGGACGGGTGCTCTTCGCCGAGCCCGGCGGCGCGTACCGGGAGGTCCTCGCGGACACGGTGATCGGCCACCGTACGGACGAGGTCGCCGACGCGTACCAGGCGTCGGCCGATGTCACCCCGCTCGTCCGGGACAGCGGCCCCGGGCTGTACACCGTGGCGCAGGTCAATGTGGCGATGGGGCGCTCCGCGGTCGGATCCTGGGGCGGCTGGACCCTGGTCGTCGCGTACGAGAAGAACGACGCGCCACTGCGCCATCTCGCCCTCTGGGACGGGTTCGAGACGCTCGGCACGGACCACGGGAGCGCGGGGGTCGACATCGGGCCGTTGCGCACGCCGGAACGGGCCTCCGGGCGGCTGGGGGTCGTCGTGTACGACGGGGACCGGGGGGTGACGGGGGACACGCTCACGGTGGAGACCGGGCCGGGCGAGAGCGTGGCGCTCCACAACAAGGCAAATCCTTCTGATGATGTGATGAACTCCGGTATTACGGATTCTGGATTCGGAGGAGGGGAACGGCAGCCTTCCTATGCGAACACCCTTGGCTATGACTCGGATGTCTTCGATCTGAGTGACGCACTGGTCTCCGGGAGCGAAGGGCTTGGCGTTCGATTCGGCGCCGAGCGTGACTCCCTCTGGCTCGGGGCGCTCTTCGTGGAGGCCGACGCGCGGAACTGAAACCGGATGATCCGTGCGCCCCGCCGGCCGAGATGCCCTCGACACCGGCCCTGCTCGAAAGACCGGTCCGGCCCGAACGGCCGAATTCCCCGCCCTTCCCAGCCTTTCTCCCATCACAGCCTTCCTGCATTCTCCGTGTTCCCCGTATTCCCGAGTGGAAAGAGTCGCGCGTGCAGCCACAACGGTGTCGGCCCGGGACCGGCTTCACCGCACTCCACCTCGTCCAGCCCGTCGACGGCGGCGTGGCCCAGGTGGTTCTCGACCTCGTCGCGGCACAGGTGGCCGCCGGGTTCCGGGTCGTCGTCGGCTGTCCCCGGACGGGACCGCTCGCCGGGGCGGCGGCTCGGCGGGGGGCCGAGATCCACACCTGGCAGGCCGGCCGCGATCCGGGGCCCGGACTGCTCCGTGAGGTACGGCAGGCCGCCCGGCTGGTCGGCCAGGTGCGCCCCGATCTGATCCACGCGCACAGCGCCAAGGCCGGACTCGTCGGCCGACTGGCCGTCAGGGGCCGTGTCCCGACCGTCTTCCAGCCGCACGCCTGGTCGTTCGAAGCGGTCGGCGGGGTGACCGGACGGCTGGCCAGGCGCTGGGAACGGTGGGCGGTCCGGTGGACCGACCGGGTCGTCTGCGTCAGCGACGCGGAGCGGCGCACCGGCGAGCGCGCGGGCATCGACGCCCCCTGGACCGTCGTACGCAACGGCGTGGACGTCGGACGGTTCACCCCCGGGGACCCCGCCACGGCGGGGGCCACCGGCACCGTCGCCGGTGGCGCGGGAACCGTCACCGGAACCGGCGCCGCGCGCGCCGCGCTGCCGCTGCTCGCCGGAGTGCCGGCCGGCGCCCCCGTCGTCGTGTGCGTCGGCCGGCTCTGCCGCCAGAAGGGCCAGGACATCCTGCTCCGGGCCTGGGAGACGGTCGTACGCAGGCTTCCGCAGGCCAGGCTGGTGCTCGTCGGCGACGGGCCGGACGCCGCCGCGCTGCGCGCCGCCGCCCCGCCGTCCGTGCTCTTCGCGGGCGCCGTACCGGACACCGCGCCCTGGTACCGGGCGGCGGACCTGGTGGTGCTGCCGTCGCGCTGGGAGGGGATGGCCGTGGCGCCGCTGGAGGCCATGGCGAGCGGCCGGACCGTCGTCCTCAGCGATGTGGACGGCGCGCGCGAGAGCCTGCCGCCCGGGCGCGAGCGGTTCTGTCTCACCCCGCCCGAGAACCCGCCCGCGCTGGCGGCGGCGGTCAGCACCCTGCTCCACGACCGGCCGCTGCGCGAAGCCATCGGCCGACAGGGCCAACAGCACGTACTCAGCACCTACGACGTGCGGCAGACCGCGCAGGCCATCGCGGACGTGTACCGCGAAGTCGCCGCCGTGCCGCGCCCCGAGCGCAGGGAGCCGATTCCCCAGTGACCACGGAAAGCACCAGTGTTCCGCCGCCGTCCGGCCGGACGTCCCTCACCAAGCCGTCCTTCACCAAGGCGTCCCTCACCGAGCAGCCCCTGCCCGCCCTCGGCCGGCAGTCCCTCGGCGGGCGTGTCCCCCTCGCCCCGCCCCGCGACACCGCCGACCGCGTCGCGCCGCCGCCCCGCCGTACCCCGGCCCACGGCGCGCTCCGCTTCGCCCTGCCGCTCGTCGCGGTGGACGCGTTCGCGACGCTGCTCTCCACCGCCGTACTCAGCGACGAGCAGCGCGACACCCTCCTCGTCGTCCAGCTCCTCGCCTGCGTGACCGCGCTGAACGCGGTCGCCGGGCTCTACCGGCCCGGAACCGTCCTCTCCGGCCTCGACCAGCTGCCCGCGCTGGCCGCCAGGACCGCGGTCGCCTGGTGCGCCGCCGCGGCCGTACTCGCCGCCCTCTTCCCCGCGCACGCCCTGAGTCTGGCCGCGCTGGCCGGCGGTGGCGCCGTACAGCTCGCCGTGTGCTGCGCCGGCCGCTCGCTGCTGCACACACGCCGCCGCTCGCGCGCCCGCGGCCGGCTGCGGTCCGCCCTCGTCGTCGGTACGGGGACGGCCGCGCGCCGGCTGGTCGCGCTGCTCACCCAGCACCCGGAGTACGGACTGCGCCCCGTCGGGATCGCGGACCCCGCTCCTCTCCCCCCGCGCGGGGACGGCGACCACGACACCGGCCAGGACGGGTATCCCCACGGCGGGCATCCCCGGGACGGGTACCCCCACGGCAGCGGTACGGAGACCGCCGCGCTCCCCGTCCTGCCCGTGCTGATCACCGTCGAGGAGATCCACCGCGCCGTCATCCAGAACGGCGTCCGGGAAGCCCTGTTCATCGACTCCGGAGCAGGACCCGGGGGGTACGGCGGCCCCGGCGGCCCCGGCGAGTGGGACGGCCGCGCCGGGCTCGTCACGCTCTTCCACGAGTACGGGTGCGCCACCTCCTTCGTCGGCCCCGGCCCCTGGGACGCCGCCGCCCCGCCCGCCGTCATGGAGCGCCACCTCTGGGGCTTCAGCCGCCACCGGACCGAGCCGCCCGCCCCGCGCCGCGCGGGCGCCGTGGCCAAACGGCTGCTGGACGTGGTGATCGCGGGCCAGGCCCTGCTGGCGCTCTCCCCGGTGCTGGCGGTCTGCGCCCTCGCCGTACGGTGCTGCGACGGCCGCGGCGTGCTCTTCCGGCAGGAGCGCGTCGGCCAGCACGGCCGCCCCTTCACCCTGCTGAAGTTCCGTACCCTGCGCCCCTCCGACGACCACGAGTCGGCCACCCGCTGGAACATCGCGGGCGACCTGCGTATGAGCCCCGTCGGCAACTTCCTGCGCCGCACGTCGATGGACGAGCTGCCGCAGCTCTGGAACGTGCTGCGCGGCGACATGAGCCTGGTCGGCCCGCGGCCCGAACGCCCCTTCTTCGTCGCCAACTTCAGCAAGACCCTCCCCGGCTACGCGGCCCGCCACCGGATGCCCGTCGGCATCACCGGGCTCGCGCAGGTCCACGGGCTGCGCGGGGACACCTCCATCGAGGAGCGGTCCCGCTTCGACAACCACTACATCGACCACTGGTCGCTCTGGCAGGACATCTGCATCCTGGTGCGAACCGCGCTCTCCCTCGTCCGCCCGGCGGGCAGCTGATGACCTCCGGGGCCGTCGGCACCGTCGACACTGCGGGCACTGCGGGCACTGCGGGCACTGCGGGCACTGCGGGCACTGCGGGCACTGCGGGCACCGCTGGCACTGCGGGCACCGCTGGGTCCGCGGGGGCTCCGGGGTCCGCGGGGCCCGCCGGGTCCGCCGGCGGGATCCGCGCGGCCCGGGTACGGTCCCGCGCCGACGCGTGGTCCGCCGCGCTGCGCCGGGCGGCGCCCCTGCTGCCCGCCGTGGCCGTCGTCGCGCTGCTCGCCGTGCCCACGCCGCCGGCCGGCGACGGCTCCGCCGGGAACGGGAGCGCGGCCGACGCCGCCTCCGCCGTACTCGTCCTGCACTGTCTCGTCCGCGTACTGCGCGCGCGGGCCCGCCCGTTGACCCGTACCGCCGCGCTCGTCCTCGGGCTCCCGGTGCTCGGCGTGACCGTCGCCTCGCTCACCGCCGACGACCCCACCGCCACCCTGCCGGGACTGGCGCGCTACCTCCAGATCTTCGTGCTCGTACCGGGGGCGCTGCTGCTCCTCGTCCGAGACCGCCGCGACTTCCGGCTGGTCGCCGGGTCGGTGGTCGTGCTCGCGCTGGCGCAGGGGGCGGTCGGCGTCGCGCAGTACCTGACCGGCACCGGCGCCTCGTACCAGGGCGAGGACATCCGCGCCGTCGGGACCTTCGGCCCCACCGACATCATGGGGATGGCCACGGTTGTCGCGTACGGGCTGGTCATCTGCGTCGGTTACGCCCTGGGCGGCTCCGCGCGGGCGCCGCGCGGACAGCGGGCCCTCGCGCTCGGCTGCGCCGCGCTGCTCTCCGTACCGCTCCTGCTCTCCTTCAGCCGCGGCGCCTGGATCGCCACCGCCGTGGCGCTCGCACTGCAACTCGCGCTCTCGGGCATCCGCAGGGCCGTCGTCGTGGGCCTGGCCGCCGGGGCGCTCGGGGTGGTCCTGGTCGGCGGACTCGGCATCGGCTCGCAGCTGATCAGCGAACGGGCCGGCTCGATCGCCCAAGTCGCCGACACGCCCGACCAGTCGGTCACCGACCGGTACACGATGTGGGCGGCGGCCACCGGCATGTGGCGCGAGCGGCCCCTCACCGGCGTGGGGCTGAAGGGCTTCCCCGCCTACCGCGACAACCACGCCTCCCTCGCCCTCTCCGCGGGCAGCGACACCTCGGGCGCGGGGATGGGGTTCCAGCGCCAGCCGCTGTTGTCGCCGCACAACATGTATCTGCTCGTCCTGAGCGAACAGGGGCTGCTCGGCGTCGTCGCCTTCGCGGGCAGCTGGGCGGGGCTCCTGGTGTGCGCGGTACGCGCGGTGCCGGCGGCGCGCCGCTCCGGTACGGGCGCGGAGTGCGGGCTCGTCGTCACGGGGCTGCTGGTCTGGCAGTTGGCGGACTTCTGTTACGCGGACATCGGCGGCCCGTCGACGGTCCTGACGGCGGTGATGCTCGGCCTGGCGGCGTGGTGGGCACTGGGCTCCGCGCCCGGCCTTCCCGCGGTGCCGGCGGGGCGGCACCCGAACGGTGAGGCCGGTCCGGCGTGAACGATACGAGGCACTCCCTCCCGGCGGTCCCGCCGCCCTCCACACCACCGCCCCCGGGCACGACCGCGCCCGCCGCCGCGGCAGCGGCCCTCACCGGTCCTGGTGCCGCCGCGCCGGCCGCCGCGGCCCTGGCCGCCGCAGCTCCGGGCACGGTCGCGCCGGGCGTCACCGCTTCGGGCACCATCGCTCCGGGCGTCACCGCTCCGGCAGGCGCGGCTCCCGGCACGGCCGTCCTCGAACCGGTCGGCACGGCGGCGGAGCCCGGGGAGCCAGGGGAGTCCGGAAAGTCCGGCGGGCGCGGGGAGTCCAGGGAGTCCGGCGGGCGCGGGGAGTCCGGCGAGTCCGGCGGGCGCGGGGCGCTCTCCTCCGGGCGGTTCCTGGCGCGGGCCGCGTTCCTGACCGCCGCGCTCACCGCCGCCGGATCGCTTCTCGGCCTGCTCCGCGACCAGACCATCGCCCACCTCTACGGCGCGGGCCCCGACACCGACGCCTTCCTCGTCGCCTGGACCGTGCCCGAGGTGGCCGCCACGCTCCTCATCGAGGACGCCATGGCGCTGATCCTCGTACCGGCGTTCAGCCTGGCGCTCGCCCGCCGGGCCGCCCAATCGCCGCAGGACCGGGCGCGCGACCTGGCACAGGACCTGGACCTGGACCCCGTACGGCAGCTCACCCGTGCCACGCTGCCCCGGCTCTTCCTCGCCCTCAGCGCGTTCGCGGCGCTGCTGATCGCCCTCGCGCCCTGGGCGGTCGCCGTCCTCGCGCCCGGTCTCCCGGAACCCCGGCTGGCCGTCGACTGCACCCGGCTGACCGCCACGTCCATCTTCACCTACGGCGTCGCGGGCTACTGCAGCGCGGCGCTGCGCGCGCACGGCTCCTTCGTGGCGCCCGCCGCGATCTACGTCGCCTCCAACGTCGGCATCATCTCCACGATGCTGCTGGCCGGCGCGGAGGCGGGGGTGCTCGCGGCCGGGGCCGGGGTCGCCGTCGGCGGCGTACTGATGGTCCTGATCCAGCTCCCCACCCTGTGGAACAGGCTGACGGAGCGCCGGCCCGTGAGCGGCCACGAGCCCGCGCCTGTTTCCGCGACGCCCGTACCCGTACCCGCGTCCGTACCCGCGACGGCGACGGGATCCGCCTCCGCCTCCGCATCCGTCACGGAGACCACGCCCACCCCCGAGCCCGCCGCGACCCCGCTCGCCTCGCCCGTCGCCCTCGGACTGCTCGTCCCCGTCATCGCGTTCGCGCTCAGCCGCCAGTCGCAGGTCCTCGTCGAGCGGTTCCTCGCCGCGCCCCTGCCCGCCGGGGCCATCTCGCACCTCAACTACGCGCAGAAGGTCGCGCAGATCCCGATGACCCTCTCCCTGATGCTCTGCACCGTCACCTTCCCGGTGGTCGCCCGCGCCATGGCGGCAGGGGAGACCGACCGGGCCAGGCGGCGTGTCGAACGGGATCTCGCCCTCGCGGGGATCATCGTGCTGATCGGGGCCGCCACCGTCATCTCCTGCGCCCCGCAGATCATCGAAGTGCTCTTCCAGCGTGGCGAGTTCCAGCCCGCGGACACCGCCGCGACCGCCGCCGTGATGCGGGTGTACGCGCTGGGCCTGCTCGGCCACACCCTGGTCGGGGCGCTCGTACGCTGCTACTTCTCCGCCGCGCGCCCCCTCTGGTTCCCCGCGCTCGCCATGACCGCCGGGCTCGCGCTGACGGGCGGCGCGGGCGCCCTGCTGGTCGGCGTCTGGGGGGTGCGCGGCATCGCCGCCGCCAACGCCCTCGGCATCACCCTCACCGCCGTTCTCATGCAGGGCGCGCTCCGCCGCCACAGCGTGCCGGTCAGGACCCGCCACATGACCGGCGGGCTGGTCAAGCTCAGCGCCGCCGCCGCGGCGGCCACCGGCTCCGGGTGGCTCTGCGCCGCGCTCCTGCCCTCCCCGGTCCTCGCCACGCTCTCCGCCGGCCTGGTGGTGACCGCGGTCTTCCTCGTCATCGCGTACGCCCTGAAGGCCCCCGAGACCGACTCCATCCTCCGCTCCCTCGCCCGCCCCTTCTCACGAAAGCTCGCCGATGCCCGCTGACACGACGTCCGGCGGTCCCCTGTGGGCCGTCATGTACCACTCCGTCGCCGACCCCACCGACGACCCCTACCAGGTGACGGTCTCCCCCGACCGGCTCGAACGCCAGCTCCGCTGGCTGCGCCGGCGCGGTCTGACCGGCGTCTCCATGGCCGAACTGCTGCGCGCCCGCGCCGAGGGGCGGGGCGCCGGGCTCGTCGGGCTCACCTTCGACGACGGGTACGCCGACTTCGTGACGACGGCCGTCCCGCTGCTCCGGCGGTACGGCTGCACCGCGACCGTCTTCGTCCTGCCGGGACGCCCCGGCGGCACCAACGAGTGGGACCGCCTCGGCCCCCGTAAACCCCTGCTCACCGAGGACGGCGTCCGCGAGGCCGCCGCGGCCGGGATGGAGATCGGCTCCCACGGCCTGCTCCACGTCGACCTCGTCACGGCCGACGACGCCACGCTCGCCGCCGAGACCGGCCGCAGCCGGGAACTGCTGCGTGCCCTCACCGGCACCGAGGTGGGCGGCTTCTGCTACCCGTACGGCACGGTCGACGCCCGGGTCGTCGCGGCGGTGCGCGCCGCCGGGTACGCGTACGGCTGCGCCATCGACCCGGGGCCGCTGACCGGGCTGCTCGCGCTGCCCCGTATCCACGTAGGAGAGCGGGACACCGGCCTCAAACTGACGCTGAAGCGGCGGCTGCACCCCTGGCGGCGCGAACCCGTCCCGGCCGCCGCCTTCGCGGAGTACGCCCGCTCCGCCGCGTACCGCGCGTCCGTCGCCGGGGCAAAGGCGGCAACGACCGCACCGACGGCCCCGGCGGTCACCCCGTGACGGGCCTGAAGGTCCTGCATGTCATCACCGGCCTCGGCATCGGCGGCGCCGAGCAGCAACTGCGCCTGATGCTGCGCCAGTTGCCCACCCACAACGAGGTCGTCACCCTCACGGAACCGGGCCCGGTCGCCGACGGCATCGTCGCCGACGGGGTACGCGTCGCCCACCTCGGCATGACCGGGAACCGCGACCTCGCCGCCCTGCCCCGACTGGCGCGCCTGGTCGGACGGGGCCGGTACGACATCGTCCACACCCATCTCTACCGCGCCTGCCTCTACGGCCGGATCGCGGCCCGCATGGCCGGGGTACGGACGATCGTCGCCACCGAACACTCCCTCGGCGCCGTCCAGATCGAGGGCCGGCCGCTGACCACCGGCGCCCGCGCGCTCTACCTCGCCGGGGAGCGGCTCGGCACCGCGACCGTCGCCGTCTCCACCACCGTCGCGCGCCGGCTGGAGCGCTGGGGGGTGCGCCGCGACCGTATCCACGTCGTCCCCAACGGCATCGAGTCCGCGCGCTTCGCCTTCGACGAGAAGGCGCGCCGCGCCGCGCGCGAGCGGCTCGGGCTGGCCGAGGACGCGTTCGTCGTGGGCGGCGTCGGACGGCTCGCCCCCGGCAAGCGGTACGACCGGCTGGTCCGGGCCGTCGCCGAACTGCCGGACGCGCGGCTGCTGTTGGTCGGCGAGGGCCCGGAGCGTACCAATCTGCTGCGGCTCGCCGAGGAGCGCGGCCTGGCCGACCGGATCCTGCTGCCCGGCGCGTGCGAGGACCCGCCGCCCGTCCCGCACCCGGCCGACCTGCCCTCGCTGCTCGCCGCCATGGACGTCTTCGTCTCCACCTCCCACGACGAGGCGTTCGGGCTCGCCGTGATCGAGGCGCTCGCCGCCGGGCTGCCGGTGCTCCACGTGACCTGCCCGGCCCTCCAGGACCTGCCGCCCGAGGCCGCGCCCGGCGCGCGCCGGATCAGCGGCTCCGTCCCCGGGCTCGCCGAGGAGCTGCGGCGGCTGCGGGACCCGCGCCCGCCCCGGCAGCCCGTGCCGTCCGCCGTACGCCACTACGACATCTCCCGCAGCGCCGGGCAGTTGATGGGCGTGTACGAGACCGCCCTCCACCGCCAGGTCCCCACCCGAGAAGCGAGTCGCCCATGACCCAGCAGGCACCCCGACAGGCACACCAGGCCCCCCAGCAGACACCGCAGCAGGCACCCCAGCAGCCGAGCCGCCGGCCGCCCCGGCGCGGCGCTCCCCCCGGCCCGCGCGCGGAGTCCGCGCGGCGCCCGACGGCCCCGGCGCCCCTGCGGCCGTTGAAACAGCTGAGGCGGCTGAGGCGGCTGTTCCGGCCGGTGGTGCTGTCGGCCCGCTGGGTCGTGCCCGCCGCCGTACTGGCCGGGGCGGCGGCCGGTGGCGCGTACGGACTGCTCCTCACCCCCGAGTACGCGGCGACCAGCTATGTCGTCGTCGTACCGACGGAGAAGTCGGAGCCGACCGCCGCGCTCGGCTTCGCGACGGCGTACGGACGGGTCGCCTCGCAGGTTGCGGTGGTCGGCGACGCGGCGGTCTGGGCCGGGGTGTCCGCGCGGACCCTCAAGGAGAACGTCCAGACGGCGACCTCGCCCGACGCGCCGATGATCTCGGTGACGGCGACCTCGTCCGACGCGGCGACCGCCGTGAACATGGCGGACAGCGTGGCGCGCTCACTCGTCCTCAACGGCGGCCACCTGCAGGCCAGTACGCACGTCCGGGTCCTCCAGTTCTCCCGGGCCGTCCCGCCGACGAGCCCGGTCACGCCCTCCGCGCCACTGGCCGCGCTGGTCGGCGGCTGCGCGGGCGGGCTGCTCGGCGGCCTCGGCCTGCTGGTCCGGCCGAAGCGCCGCCCCGGGGCCCTCGCGCACGCCGCGGGGCCGGCGTCCGTGCCCGGCCCCGCGACCGCCTCGGGGACCCCCGGGCCCCCGGCGGTGTCCCCGGCCCCGGCCGCCGCCCCGGCCGCGTCCCCCCAGCCGCGGTCGGAAACGGTCTGATGGCCCCCGGAGCCCGGACGCGGAGCGCCGCGCCCCCCTGTGTCCCCGTATCGGCGTTGCTCACCGCCGCCCGGTCCGGCGCGGCGTTCACCACGGAGGTGTGCCGCGACACCGGCCGGTTCGCCGAACTCGCCCCGGAGTGGGGCACCCTGTACCGCCGCTGCCGTACGGCCACCCCTTTCCAGAGCCACGCGTGGCTGTACTCCTGGTGGCTGTCGTACGGCCAGGGCTGCGGGGCCGGGGGCGCCCGCGGTGGCCGCGCCGGCCGGGCCGCCCGGCGTGTTCGCGGCGGCCGCGGCCGGCTGCGCGTCGTCCTCGTACGCCGGTCGGGGGAGCCCGTCGCGGCGGCCGCGCTCATGCTCACGCACCGCCCCCTGCCCGTCCTCGTCCATCTCGGCGGTTCCATCTCCGACTTCTCCGACGTCCTCCTCGACGACGAGCACGCCGGCACCGCCGCGCCCGCGCTCGCCGACGCCCTCGCGGAGCTGGCCCGTACGGCGGTGATCGACCTGCGCGAGGTACGGCCCGGGGCCGCCGCGGAGCGCGTCTACGACTGCTGGCACGGGCCGCGCCGGCGGCTGACCGACTCCGCCTGCCTGGAACTGCCCGCCGTCCCCATGGACGGACTGCTCGCCAGGCTTCCCGCGGCGCGCGCCCAGCGCGTCCGCGCCAAGCTGCGCAAGCTGGACGCGCTCGGCATCGAGGAGCGGATGGTCGAGGGCGCGGAGATCCCGGCCGCCGTCGAACGGCTGCTGGCGCTGCACCGCCTCCAGTGGCAGGGCCGCGGCGTCACCCCCGAACACCTCAGCGGGCGCTTCGCGGAACACCTCAGCCGGGCCGTGCGTGCCATGGCGGACTCCGGCGACGCGCGGGTCACCGAGTTCACGCTGGCGGGCGCCGTGGTGGCCGCCGACGTCACCCTGATGTCGGGTCAGCTCGCGGGCGGCTATCTGTACGGGGCCGATCCCGAACTGCGCGCCAGGAAGGCGGACGTCGCCACGATGCTGCTGCGCGGCGGCGCGGGATGGATCGGCGCGAGCGGCCGGGCCACCCTGAGCATGCTGCGCGGCAACGAACCGTACAAGCACCACTGGCGCCCGGAGACCGTCACCAACCAGCGGCTGCTGCTCGCGCGCTCCGCCCTCGCGCCCTCCCTGCACCTCCTGGTCGCGCGCGCGGCGGGACGCGGCCGGGCGGCCGAACTGGTGAAGCGGGCGCGGCCCCGGCTGCGGGCACGGAGAGGCGGCGACAAGGGATGACCTCGCCGCCGCCGCTGTCCGTGCCGGGGACGCGACCTCAGACGCGCCGCCACCAGTCGAGACGGATGCAGATCCTGCCGCCCAGCCAGTTCTCCAGCCAGGTACCGAGGTTCAGCGGCCGACAGCCCTGCGGGCGCTCCGGCGTCGGCGTCGTCGGAAGAGTGGGCGTCGGGGTCGGGGCCGGGGTCGGAAGGGTCGGCGGCGTCGGGGGAACGGGCGGCGTCGGGGTCGGCGCGGGCTGCGGCTCGCGTTCGGACAGCGTCGACCGGAACACCTTCGACGACTCGGGATTCCGGTCGCACTGCCAGATTCCGTGGGGGCAGTAATCCGTGACGGTGTTGTACAGCGGCTTGTACGTGTCGATCCATTGCAGCATGCGCCGCATGTACTCGGGGTTGTCCCCATTGCGGAAGAGACCCCATTCCGGATAGGAGACGACCTTTCCATGCGCGGCGGCGAAGTCCACATGCTGCTGGAGACCGTAGTCCTCGGTGACCTGCTCGTCGAAGGTGCGTCCCGGCGGCTGGTCGTACGAGTCCATGCCCACGATGTCCACGACGTCGTCGCCCGGATAACACCGGGTCCAGGGAATGTCGTCGCGTCCCCTGTTCGGGGCGAAATCGAATCGGAATTTCTGTCCGGGCACCTCACGCATGGCGGTGACGATACGGTTCCAGTACGCCTTCCACGCCTCCGGATCAGGACCGCACCGATGCGTGTACGTGTTTCCGTTCATCTCCCAGCCGAGCACGATCACCGTGTCGGGGACACCGAGCGCGACGAGCCGTCGCGCCAGCGTCCTGAAGTGCCCGTCGTACCGGCCGGCCGCCCCCCTGCGCAGCTCACGGCGGACCAGACGGTCGGGTACCCGCTCCTCGTTCCGCTCCAGCATGGGCACGTTGAGGACGAACAGCCGGTCCTCGCGAGCCTTGCGCCACTCGGCCCAGCTCTCCAGGAAGTCCGGCGTGCCCTCGATGTTGGACCACGCGTCCCCGGGGAGATAGGTGTGCCCCACGCGCAATTCCCGGCCGCCGAGCCATTTCTCCATGGCGGCGATGCGCCGTACGCCGTCCCGGCCGTAGTCGAGATACGCGCCCAGGGCGGGTGAGGGGGCCGCGGGCGGCTTCTGTCTTTCCGTACCGGCTTCCGTACCGGTGCCGGATTCCGTGCCGCTTTCCGCAGGGCTTTCCGCGCGGCCTTCCGTACCACCGGAATCCGCCGCGGCTCGCTGAACGGGCAGCGCGGCACCGGAGACAAGAAGGCCGGCCGAGATCACACCGAGACAGGTGGTCGTCAGCCTGCGACGTCGTCGAGGGGTCATGTCCGCTCCTTGCGATCGAACGTGCTTCCGTGGTCGTGGGCCGTGGTCACGATGATCACAAAAGTATTTCTAATGGGCCGGTCGGGAGCCGGGCCTGGTGTTCCAGTAGTCCATTCGTGAATTTCATCCCTCGCATGGGGTATCGAAATGAAGGGCACCACCGTGCCGAGCTTTGACACCCGCGTTCCGGCCGTCCTCGTACGGCTCGACCGGAACCCGTTCCACCACGGCACGCTGGGCGCCGTACGCTCCCTCGGCCGCGCCGGGATCGAGGTGCACGCGGTGATCGAGGGCGCGCGCAGCCCCGTCGGGCGATCCCGCTATCTGCGCCAGGCCCATCTACGGCCCGGACAGGCACCGGAACTGACGGCAACTCCGGAACCGGCCACGGGGCCCGGGGCCGATCTGGCGGAGGTTCAGCGGCTGCTCCTCTCCATCTCGGACCGGCTCACGGCCCCGGCCGTCCTCATCGCGATGGACGACCTGAGCGCGATCGCCGTGGGCCGGCTCCAGCCGGAGCTGGCGGGCCGTTACCTGCTGCCTGAACAGCCGTCAGGGCTGCCCGAGCGCGTCGCGGACAAGGCCGAGCTGGCCGGGATCTGCCAGGAGCTGGGCATGCCGCACCCGCGCACGCTGATCCCGGACGGCGCGGCGGAGGCCGCGGCCGCCGCCTGGTCGCTGGGGCTGCCCGTGGTCGCCAAGTGGAGCAGACCGTGGCTGCTCCCCGAGGGGTCGGGGCTGCGCAGCACGCGCGTGGTCCGCTCCCCCCAGGAGGCGCGCGAGCTGTACGGGCGCAGCGGCGAGGCGGGCAGCAGGCTGCTGCTCCAGGAGTTCCTGCCGCACGGACCCGACCGCGACTGGTTCTTCCACGGGTACAGCGGGCACGGCCCGGCCGGCGGCTGCCCCCGGCTGCTCGGCGCCGCCGGCCGCAAGGACCGGGCCTGGCCGGTGGGCGCGGGACTGACCGCGGTCGGCCGGTGGCTGCCCAACCCGTCCGTGGAGCGACTGGCCGGCGAACTGGTCGCCGCGCTCGGCTACCGGGGGATCCTCGACCTCGACTTCCGCCGGGAGGCCGCGACGGGCGCGTACCACCTGCTCGACTTCAACCCCCGTCCGGGCGCCCAGTTCCGGCTCTTCACCGACCGCTCCGGCACGGACCTGGTCCGCGCGCTCCACCTCGACCTGACCGGGCGCGGCCTTCCGGTGCAGGAGGCGGTGCACGGCCGCGCGTTCGTCGTGGAGAACTACGCGCTGCTGTCGCTCCTCTCCCCGGCAGGGAAGGGCGCCCGGCGGAGGTCCGGGACGCCGCGCCGGTCCACGGAGACGGCGTGGTGGGCGCTGGACGATCCGCTGCCCGCGTGCGCGATGGCCGTCGCGTGGGGGGCGCATCTCGGGCGCCGCGGCTGGCGGCTGCTGCGCCGCGTCCTGCCGTACCGGCGCACGGGGGAGGCGGGACGGTCGCCGCGCACCCCGCCCGTACGGCAGCGGCGCGGCAGCCCGGACCACGCCGACCACTCCGACCATGCCGACCATGCCGACAACCAGGACCACACAGACCACACAGGTCCCCTGGACGACGCCCCCGCACCGCGCCGTACCCGATGAACCTGGCCCGACCCTTCCCGACCCTGCCAACCCCCTGGCCCAACAGACACACACAGAGAGCGGGACACACCATGCACGACCTGGTAGTTGTGGGCGCCGGCCCCTACGGACTCTCGATCGCCGCGCACGCCGCCGCGGCCGGGCTCGACCTGCGAGTGTTCGGCACGCCGATGGCCTCGTGGCGGGAGCACATGCCGCCGGGGATGTTCCTGAAGTCCGAACCGTGGGCGTCGAACCTCTCCGACCCGAAGGGGGCCTTCGGCCTCGCCGCCTACGCCGCCACCCTCGGGATGGAGGCCCGGCACGGCGTTCCGCTGCCGGTCGGCCTCTTCGCCTCGTACGGCCTGTGGTTCGCCGAGCGCGCGGCACCGCCGGTCGACGAACGGAACATCACCTCCGTACGGGCCTGCCCCGGCGGGTTCCGGCTGACCGCCGAGGACGGTGAGCAGGTCCTCGCCCGTACGGTGGCGCTCGCCGTCGGCGTGATGCCGTTCATCGACATCCCCGCGCCGCTGCTCGGGCTCGGCCGCGAGCACGTCACGCACAGCAGCCACCACTGCGATCTGGGGCGCTTCGCGGGCGGTGACGTGACGGTCATCGGGGCGGGCCAGGCGGCCCTGGAGACCGCCGCGCTCCTCGCCGAACAGGGCACGTCCGTACGGCTGGTGGCCCGCTCCGCGCGGCTGAACTGGAACACCCTGCCGCCGCCGCTCGACCGCCCCGCGGGCGCGGCGGCCCGCGCCCCGCACACCGGGCTCGGCTGCGGCTGGAAGAACTGGCTCTACGCGGAGACCCCCGGCGTCTTCCGCCGGTTCCCCGAGGAGACCCGCGCCCGGATCTTCACCTCCGCGCTCGGCCCGGCCGGCGCGTGGTGGCTGCGCGAGCGCTTCGAGTCGGCGGCGCGGATCGAGGTACGGCTCGGCGAGAGCGTGGTGATGGCGGCCCCGGCGGGCGGGCGCCTACGGCTGGAGCTGTTCGCCACCACGGGACGGACGGAGACCGTGGAGACCGACCACGTCATCGCCGCCACCGGCTTCACCCCGGGGCTCGACCGGCTCGGCCTGCTGGAGGGCGGACTCGCCGACGGCCTGCGGACCGTGGGCCCGAGCAGGGCGCCCGAGGCGAGCGCCGCCTTCGAGTCCTCGTACCCGGGCCTCTTCCTGGCCGGCCTGCTGAGCGCACCGTCGTTCGGCCCGTCGATGCGCTTCGTGTACGGGTCGGCCTACACCGCGGAGCGGCTGGTGGCCGGGGTACGACGGCGGGTCGGCGCCCGGGGCGGGCCGCTCGCGAAGGTGCGCCAGCGCCAGGGAACGCGCCAGGGGCAGCTCTCCGCGAAGTGACGGACGGAGGCCGAGTCCCGCCGGGGAGCGGGGACTCGGCCTCCGTCGGGCCGCCCGGCCCGATCACGGGCGGGCGGCGATTCCATGCGTAACGCGGTCAGACGCGGGCCGGGACACGGGTGCGCCGGTACAGCAGCGCACCGCCGAGGATCAGCCCGGCGCTCGCCGCCGCGGCGCCGAGGAGACGCGGGTCTCCGCCGGTGGCCGCGAGCTGCGGATCGCCGGCGGCGGGCGGTGCGGCCGACCTCGCCGCGGGCAGCACGGCGGACGTGACCGGGTGCGCGCCCTCGCCGTGCGGCTCGTGGTGCGGGGGCCCGGCGGGGGAGGACGGGCGTACGGAGCGGTCATCCGGCGGTGTGCTGTCCTCGGGCACCTCGTCGGGCGTCTCCGGACCCTCGGGGGCGGCGGGCCGCTCCGGGGGTGCCGGCGGTGTGCCGTTGGCGCAGGTGTTGCCGAACACCGGGTTGAGGACGCCCACCAGGTCGGCGGAGTTGCCGCAGACGTTCACGGGGACGTCGACCGGTGTCTCGACGCTGTTGCCCGCGAGCACGCCGGGCGAGCCCTTGGCGATGCTGCTGGCCTCGCTGCCGGATCCGGTGACCGCCTGGTGGGGAGCGCCGGGGGAGCCGTGCTGCGGGGCGTCGTACTGCGGGGGAGCGTGGTGCTGCTGAGGAGTGTCCTGCCCGTGCGGACCATGATGCTGCTGAGGCATGTGGTGCTGCTGAGGCGCGTGGTGCTCCGGCGGGTGCGACACGTTGGCGCAGGTGTTGCCGAAGGCGGGGTTGAGGACACCCACGGGGTCCACGGTGTTGCCACAGACGTTCACCGGAATGTCCAGCGGCACCTGGACGTTGTTGCCGGACAGCAGCCCCGGCGACCCGACGGCGGCGCCGTTCGCGTCGGCGGCCTGGGCGTAACCGCCGCCCATGGACAGCACACTGGACGCCGCGGCGGCCGTGAGCAGTCCTTTGCTGATGAGGTCTCGCACTCTGTTTCTCCTCCTGCCGGCGGACCGGCCGGCCGTTGTCGCGGGTGGGAGCCGGGGCCTGATCCGAACGCCAGGCCCCTGCCCACCGAGGCCGGTCCCGGAGCGCGATCGGCACGCGCTCCGGGACCGGAAGGGGGTGTCCCGCGGGACACCCCCGGGACGTCACGGGGTCACAACGTCACTTGTTGACACACTTGTTGCCGGCGGTGGGGTTCAGCAGCGCGATGACGTCGATGCTGTTGCCACAGACGTTGATCGGTACGTGGATGGGAATCTGGACGACATTGCCCGAGAGGACACCCGGGGAACCGACGGCAACGCCCTCGGCGCCCGCGTCGGCCATGGCGGGGGCCGCCGCCCCCATGGCCAGGACCAGCCCGGCGACGATCGTTGCAGCCTTCTTGCACTTCATGATGGATCGAGCCCTTCCGCAGCGGCGAACACATCCGCACGACGGTCGTACGGACACGAGTGGGGGAGCCATCGGCTTCCCGTTCGTACGCCCACTGCTGGAACTCCAACGAGACGGCTGTTCCAAGGAAACTGGCCGGTATTACGATTTTTGCCCTTTCACCCGTTCGCCCCCTTGCGGGATGCCGTTTCCGCGTCGACAGGTCAGGCGGGGAAAGGTGAACGGGCCGTACGGGGCGCCATTGCCCCGTACGGCCCGTTTGGTGCGCGCGAGCGATGTACCGGCTGGCTCAGCCGTTGGCGACACCGTTGCCGGAGAGCACCGGGATGTCGTCCAGGACGTGCGACAGCGGCTCGTCGCCCTTGGCCTGGGTGGAGTTCTCCGCGCACTGCTGGTTCTGCGGGGAGGACAGCACGTTGACGTCCTGGACGGCGACGGCGGCGAGCAGGCCGAAGACCGCACCCACGTTGGCCTTGACCGGCGCGCCGACGCACAGCTTGTTCAGCGAGCCCTGGATCAGCTCCAGCTGAGGGCTCTGATCGCCCTTGGTCACCGCATTGCCGAAGGACTCCCTGGCGCCGTTGCCGCTGAACGACGTGGTGCCGCCGTCATCGGCGATGGCGAGTGCCGGGGCTGCGGCGGCGGCGGTGAGGCCGACGACGGAGACGGCCACGGCCGCACCCGCCATAATCTTCTTGATCACGGTCTGTTCCTTTTCTCAGGAAATGCATGTGGAGCGACCTGACAACCAGACGGCGGTGATTTTGGTTCTCCTCGGTTCTCCTGCTTCACCCGATCGGCTTGCTCCGCCCCGCGAGGTAGATCGCCGGTAATAGGCCGTTGGAGTGAAGCGCCACAACCAAACCGGTGGCAGGGAGTTGCACAGGGGGCCCCGGCGATTTTGGGGCATCCTTCAGAAGGGGACTCATCGTGATCAAGAAGGTTATGGCCGGCGCGGCCGTCGCCGCCTCCGTAGTCGGCGTCTCCGCCGCCACGGCGGCCCCGGCCCTCGCCATCGCCAACGACGGCGGTACCACGTCGGCCAGCGGCAACGGCGCTGAGCAGTGGTACGGCAACTCGGCGACCTACGGCAACATGAGCCCGCAGTTCGCGCTCATCCAGGGCTCGTTCAACAAGCCCTGCATCGCCCTGCCCGCCAAGGCGAACATCGGCGGACTCCTGGGTGTGCTGCCGATCTCGGTCCAGGACCTCAACATCCTGTCGTCCCCGCAGAACCAGCAGTGTGTCGAGAACTCGACGCAGGCCAAGGGTGACGAGGCACTGTCGCACATCCTGGACAACATTCCGATCCTGTCCGGGAACGGCACCGCGAACCGCTGAGAAATCGGCCGTCGGGGCCGGGGCGCCGCTGTTCTCCGCGGCGGTCCGGCCTTTTTGTCTGCGGGGCGGTACTCCATTAGAGGGAACCGCAGAAACTAATCCACCCGTAGGCAGTTGAACGCAATGGATTCCACCGGTGGAGTCCGACTTTCCGGAAAGGTATTTACATGAAGAAGCTGTGGGCGACCGCCGCTGTGGCCGCGACCCTTGTCGGTGCTACGGCCGCCATGGCGTCGCCGGCGCTCGCCATCGCCGATGACGGTGGTACGACGTCCTTCAGCGGCAACGGCGCCGAGCAGAACTTCGGCAACTCGGTGACCAAGGGCGACCAGAGCCCCCAGCTCGGCCTGGTCCAGGGCTCGCTGAACAAGCCCTGCATCGGTCTGCCGGTCAAGGCGAACGTCGGGGGTCTGATCGGTCTCCTCGCGGTCGCGGTCCAGGACGTCAATGTCCTGTCGTCCCCGCAGAACCAGCAGTGTGTCGAGAACTCGACGCAGGCGAAGGGCGACGAGCCGCTGTCGCACATCCTCGACGACATCCCGGTCCTGTCCGGGAACGGCGTCGGCAACCACTGAGAACCCAACTTTCCGGAAGGTATTCACCATGAAGAAGCTGTGGGCAACCGCCGCTGTGGCCACGACCCTCGTCGGCGCGACCGCCGCCATGGCGTCGCCGGCGCTCGCCATCGCCGATGACGGTGGTACGACATCCTTCAGCGGCAACGGCGCGGACAGCTCGTTCGGCAACGCCGTGACCAAGGGCGACCAGAGCCCCCAGCTCGGCCTGGTCCAGGGCTCGCTGAACAAGCCCTGCATCGGTCTGCCGGTCAAGGCGAACGTCGGGGGCCTGATCGGTGGCCTCGCGCTCGCGGTCCAGGACGTCAACGTCCTGTCGTCCCCGCAGAACCAGCAGTGTGTCGAGAACTCGACGCAGGCCAAGGGCGACGAGCCGCTGTCGCACATCCTCGACGACATCCCGGTCCTTTCCGGCAACGGCGTCGCCAACCACTGACGTCACACCCGGAGGCCCGGCCCGGCGGTTCACACCGCGGGGCCGGGCCTCCGGCATGTGCGGGCGGTCCCGGTACGGGCCTCCGGCGTGTGCGGGGTCATTTTGCATACATGGCGTATCGGATACATGATGTATCCGTTGATCGGAGCGCGAGAGAGGGTCCCTTCCATGCCGAAGTCACCGACCAAACGCCGCCCCCTCACGGTGGCCTCGCTGACCGACAGCGCGCTGGCCCTCTTCACGGAGCGCGGCTTCCACGCCACCTCCATCAGCGACATCGTCGAGCGCGCCGGTCTCACCCGGGGCGCCTTCTACTCCAACTACCGCGACAAGGAAGAGCTGTTCCTCGCGCTGTACGACGCGCAGGCCGACCGCCTGCTGGCGGACCTGCGGGCCGAGGCCGCCCGGCTGGACCCGGGCGAGGACCTGGTCGACGGGCTGCTGGCCTACCTGGCGGACCGGGCCGACCGGCAGCGGCAGTGGTTCCTCGTCTCCATGGAGTTCACCCTGCACGCGGCCCGCACCCCCGCCGTGGCCGAGCTGCTGGCCGTCCACGAGGAACGCCTGGTCCAGGGCGTGGCCGGAATGATCACGGAGACCCTGGCCAGGACCGAGCTGCGCCCCACGATCGACGCCGCCGACGGGGCCCGGCTGCTCATCGCCCTGTTCAAGGGCATCAGCGCCCTCGGATCGGCAGGGACCCCCGGGCCCGTCCAAGGGGCGCGGGGGCTCCGGCGGACCGAGGGGCTGTCGCGGCGGATCGCCCCGTACCTCGTCCGCGCCCTGACCACCGCGGCGGACACCCCCCACCCGAACGATTCCGAAGGAACCCCCGAGCGATGAGCGCCGAGCTGTCCGAGCTGTCTGAGCTGTCCGATCCGTCCATATCCGGCGCGGCGCCGTCCCGCGGGTTCGCCGCCGAGCTGCGGGACGCGCTCAGCGCGCGCGGTGTGCTGCTCGTCGTCGGGGGGCTGGTCCTCCAGCTCGCGTTCATCCTGTCGTACATCGGGGCCTTCCACGCGCCCTCCCCGCACCGGATCCCCCTCGCCGTCGTGGCGCCGGGCCAGGTCGCCGCGGGGACCGTCGACCGGCTGGGCGCCCTGGACGGCGAACCCCTCGCACCGCGTACCGCCGCGGACGAGGCCGCCGGGCGCGCGCTGATCCACGACCGCACCGTCGACGCCGTCCTCCTCGTGAACCCGCAGGGCACCGAGGACAGGCTGCTCGTGGCGTCCGCGGGCGGGCCCGCCGTCCCGACCGCGGTCACCCGGATCATCGAGAAGGCCGACGCGGCGCAGAACCGTACGGTCACGACCGAGGACATCCTGCCGCCCGCGGCGGGCGACGGGCGCGGTCTCTCCTCGTTCTACCTGGCCATCGGCTGGATCGTGGGCGGCTATCTCGCCGCGGCCATCCTCGGTGTCGCCTCCGGGGCCCGGCCGGCCAACCTCCACCGTACGGTCGTCAGGCTCGGCGTCCTGGCGGTGTACGCGGTGGTCTCGGGGCTGGGCGGCGCCCTGATCGCGGGGCCCGTGCTCGGGGCGCTGGACGGCCACTTCGCGCAGCTCTGGGCGATCGGCGCGCTGACCGTCTTCGCCGCCGCGGCGGCCACCGTCGCGCTCCAGGTGCTGCTGGGCATCATCGGGATCGGCGTGACGATCCTCGTCTTCGTCGTCCTGGGCAACCCCAGCGCGGGCGGCGCGTTCCCCAGCACGCTGCTGCCGCCGTTCTGGCGGGCCATCGGTGACTACATCCCCACCGGGGCGGGCACCACCGCCGTACGCAACACCGTGTACTTCTCCGGCAACGCCCTCGCGGGACCGCTCTGGGTGCTGGCCGCCTACGCGGTGGCCGGCACCGCGGTCGCCGTGCTCGCCTCGGCCCGCCACCGGGGCGGGCAGGCCGTGGAGACCACGGAGCCTGCCGGGGTGGCGGACCGGGCGGACGTGGCGAGCGGTCAGAGTGTGGAGCGGTAGAGGCCGAACTCGGCGATGCGGGCCTGCTGCCGGGAGGCGAGGACGCGCAGCCGCCAGCGGCGGGCGGTGACCGGGGCGGGCAGCAGCAGGATACGGCTGGCGCCGATCGTGCCCGTACGGGTGACCTCCGTCCAGCCCGTGGACAACTCGGCCTCCACCACGGCCCGTTCGACCTGCTGGCCGTGGCGGATGTTCTCGGCCAGCCGGATCCGGTCGACGGCCGTCGGGCCGGGCAGGTCCAGGGTGAGCGTTCCGGTCGACGGTGCCGGGGCCGTCCACGAGGTGTCCGGGTCGCCGTCGACGGCCCGGCCGGGGTCGGTGCCGTCGCCGCCGGCCCGGGCGCGCCGGGCCAGGTCCTCGGGGAGTTCGCGGCGTACGCGCTCCGCGAAGGCGCTGAGGGCCGCCACGTCCGCCGGGTCGAACTGTCCGCGCCGGTCGGGCGGGACGTTCAGCAGGAGGACCGCGTTACGGCCGACCGACTGGAAGTAGAGGTCGGTGAGCTGCCGGGCCGTCTTGGGGCGTTCGTCCGCGTGGAAGAACCAGCCCGGGCGGATCGACACATCGCACTCGGCGGGCCACCACTGGAGGAAGTCGCTGTTCGGCCGGGCCCGGACCAGGGCGTCGCGGCTGCCCTGGTCGGGGGTGTCGTACGAGAGGGCGAAGTCCGTACGGCCGTTGGCCACCGCCTTGACGGGGACGGTGCTCCACTCGTTCTCGCGGGCCGAACCGCCCTCGTTGCCGACCCAGCGGACATCGGGCCCGGAGACGGCGACGGCCGCCTGCGGGGCGAGGGCGCGGATCAGCTCGTACCAGCTGTCCCAGTCGTAGACCTCGACGTGCTCGGGCGGGATACGGCCCTGGGCGCCGTCGAACCAGACCTCGTCCACGGGGCCGTACTCGGTGAGCACCTCGTAGAGGTGGTTGAGCATATGGGCGCCGTAGTCGGTGGCGGGGAGCCGGAAGACCGGGAGCCCCGGGGCCGGGGAGCCGTCCTGTCCGGCGCGGTCGTCGCCGTCCACCAGGGTGGGGATGGCGCGGGGGGTGCGGGCGCTGCCGTTGGCGTAGACGCCGTGCAGGTACTGGTTCTCGTCGGCGGGGGAGATGTACACGCCGACCTTGATGCCGTGGGCGCGCATCGAGTCCGCGAAGGAGCGCAGCACATCGCCGCGGCCCGCCTCCCAGGTGCTGGAGGCGACGCTGTGGCCGGTGTAGCGGGTGGGGTGGAGAACAAACCCGTCGTGGTGCTTGACGGTGAGGATGGCGAGCGAGAAGCCGCCGTCGCGCAGGGCGCGCGCCCACTGGTCGGTGTCCAGGCCGACGGGCTGGAAGACATCGGGGTCCTCGTCGCCGGTGCCCCATTCGAGGCCGGTGAAGGTGTTCACGCCGAAATGCAGGAACGCGGTCCGCTCCAGCCGCTGCCACGCTATCTGGCGCTCGGTGGGGCGCAGGCCGGCCGCCTTCGCCACGAGCTGGTCGGGGGTGTCGCCGGGGCCGACGGGGACGCGGGAGGCCGTCTCGTCGGCGAGGGTGCCGGTGGCGGAGTCCGTGACGGTGTCCGGGGTACGGCGCGGGGTCGCGTGCGCGTTCGCGTACGGGAGGAGGGTTTCCCCGGCGAGTGCGCCGGCCGCGCCGAGTGCGCCGAGGCCCGCGACGAACGGGCGTCTTCCGAGGGTCATGAGCGGTTTCCCTTCTGCTGCTGCGCCGTGGCGGCGGTGGCCGTCCAGACGGTGGGCGGGCGCTGGTCCGGCGGGTACTGGACCCACCGTCCGTCGGCGGTGAGGACGACGGACATCCGGGTGATCGCGTTGGTGAGGTGGAATCCGCCCTGCGCCGGGACCAGTTGCCAGCGCTGCAGGGTGTTGGCGGCGGAGCAGACCTCCTGGGTGACCTGACTGCCGGGCTCCAGCGGGGTGTTGAGGGTCAGCTTGCCGCTCCTGGTCTCCGCGCACCGGCCCGTGGCGGGGTCGGTGAGGGTGACGTAGCCGTCGGCGGTACGGGTGATCCGGCGGGCGGTGGCGGGAAGTTGGCCGGCCGCGTCGCGCAGCGCGTAGGTGCCGTCGGGCAGCGGTGGGCGGGTGAGGTCGGTGTGGCCCGGCGCGTGTCCGAGGGCATTGGCGCGGGCGGTGAACTCGGCGTAACCCGGGTCGGGGCGCGGGATGCCCCAGGTGGTCTGGGCGATGTAGCGCAGCGGCAGGAACATGCCCGCGGCGACCTCGTTCTCGGTCTCGCCGCGCCCGTTGTCGGGCCAGAGGCTGATCTTCGCGCCGGTGATCCCGGCGGCGGAGGCGACCTTCTCGCCCTCGAAGCTGCGCGGGTCCCAGCCCTGCTCGTACAGGGAGGCGGTGTTCATGTGGAAGCCGCCGCGGATGAGGTAGAGGGAGTACGAGGCGTTCATGAGCGGATAGCCCTGGGCGAGGAGTTCGCTCGGCTTGGTCCTGACGTTGAGCCAGTGCTCGACGGTGGTGCCCGCGGCGACGGGGACGGTGTGGTCGCCGGTCAGTCCGTCGTTCCAGATCCGCAGGCGTTTGCCGCGGTCCGCCGCGTAGGCCTGGACACGGTTGACGAAGTCGATGAAGGCGTCCTGCGGGGTGGCGGTGGGGCCGTACTGGCGGCGCGCGTACTCCAGGATGTGCGGGTACTTCGCGAAGTCGGAGCCGAGCATGTACTCGTCCGCGCCCATGTGCCAGACGGGCGCGGTGAAGACCTCGGCGTACTCGTCCATGAGGCTGGTGTAGTAGGAGAAGGCGGCCGGGCTGGTGACGTCGAGGCGCGAGGGCTGGGCGGCGCCGTCGGAGTCGGTGAGCTGGAGATCGGGGCGGCGCTCGATCCACGGGTCCATGTGGCCGGGGGAGTTGATCTCCGGGACGATGGTGATGTGGTAGCGGTCGCCGAGCGCGACGAGCCGCCGTATCTCGTCCTTGGTGTAGTAGCCCCAGGTGTTGGCCTCCGGGTGGCTGTCGCTCTTCACCTTCAGCTCCAGCAGCAGCTGGTTGAGCTTCAGGTACGCCATGTCGCGGACCAGGTTCTCCAGCCAGTCCGGGGTGATGTGGATGTAGCAGGCGCAGACGCCCACACCCCGCTCCTTGTACGCGGGTACGTCGACGGTGCGGCCCGCGGGGACGCGGTCGGCGGTGGCGAGGAGCTGGAGCAGGGTGCGGGTGCCGTAGAAGGCGCCGGCGGCGGTGGCTCCGGTGATCCGGACCCGGTCGGTGACGCCGAGTTCGTATCCCTCGGCCCCCAGGGTGCCGTCCCGCCCGGGGTCGGTCGCGATCAGGATGTCCCCGGGGCGGCCGCTGCCGCGTACGGCGGCGACGGGGACGGAGCCCCGGCCCGCGGCGCCGAGGTCCTCGGCGAGGGTGTCGGCGGTGCGGCGCGCGGCGGCGTCGCCCGGGGGGACGACGAGCCGGGTGGCGCCGGTGAAGGTGAACTCACCGGACTGCGCGGTCCAGTTGGTGAGGGCGGGGACGGTACGGGGAGCGGTGGCCTTGGTGGCGGCCTCGGTGGCGGGTGCGGCCGGCGCGGCGGGTGCGGCGGGTGCGGCCGGCGCGATCCCCGTGACCAGCAGCAGTGCTGTCACGAGGACCCCGGTGAGCCGCGCTATCCCTCGGATCTTTGGTGAGGCGGATGTTGCTCTGGCACGGTGGAGCATGGATACGGCACCTCCTGAGGAATCAGATCATCCGATGTGTACCCCTCGGAGGTGGCTGATGCTCCGGTGCTCGCCCTCAAGTTGACGGCTGGTTCGACTACTTGCCTGACGTCTTGCTTGACGGCCTGTCCGACGGCTTGTCCGACGACTTGGCCGTCAGCACCGCCACGGCGCGGATCAGTCCGGCGCCGGCCAGCAGCACGGTGACGACCCAGAACACCCAGCCGGTGTCGCCCTGGTAGAGCCGGACCGCCCAGACGGTGAGGACGGCGGCGGTGACGGCCGACTCCAGCCAGGCGGAGCGCGACCACCAGGCGCGGGGGCCCGCGTGCTCGGCCAGCCGGAGCGCGTACACCGCCACGGAACCGAACTCCTCCGCCGGTGAACTCCCGCTCACGGCAAGGTGGTCACGGGCCTCGGCGGCCAGCTCGGCGGCCCGGCGGCGCGGCAGCTTGTGGCGTCCCCGCAGCAGCGCTTCGAGCCGGCGCAGCCACTGCTCGGGGTCGGTGGGGTCGGCCGGCTCGGGCGACGCGGAGGCGGACGCGTCGTCCTCGGGCCTGAGCCGTACGGTCAGGGCGTGCAGCGCCACGCAGAGCGGGAGCAGCGCCAGGGTCGGGAAACGGGTGAGCCGGTCGTCCGGCAGCGAGAGGAGGGCGAGCGCGGCCCCGACCACCAGCACGGCGGCGCCGCCACCGGCGACGGCGGCGGCCCGCAGCCGCCCGTCGGCGTGCCGCCCCAGGGCGAGCCAGCAGAGCTGGGAGGCGGCGATGATCAGCGCGACGCCGGTCAGCCCCGACACCGTCACGTCGAACCAGAGGCCCGTCTCGACGAGGGTGAAGACGGCGAAGAGCGCCAGCATGCCGGTGATGGCGATCAGGCCGGTGGACCAGTAGTACGAAGGTGCCCGGAAGGCCCAGTCGCGCCGCGCCCGCTCCTCGACCGGCACCCGGTCACGGGCGGCCTGGACGGCGAACTCGTCGGGCGAGCCGAACGCCTCCTCGGGGTGCAGGCCGGTCTCGGCGCAGTGCGCGGTGACCTCGTCGAGTATCTCGGTGATCGTGGCGCGGTCCATGCCGGGCTGACCCGCCAGCCGGTACTTCAGCCGGTCCGACCACTGCTCTGCCGTCGTGCTGTGCGTCTCGGTCATCGTTCCTCCTGAGGCGATCGCTCCGGTGCCTGCGATGTGTGCAATGTGGGTGGTGCGTCCGGTGCCTGCGCCAGCAGTCCGTCCATGAGCACCGAGAACCGGGTCCACTCCGTCCGCTGCTCCCCGAGCCGCTTCCGGCCGGCCGGGGTGAGCGCGTACACCTTCCGGCCGGGACCGCCCTCCCCCGGCTCCCAGTTGGCGCTCACCGCGCCGTCCCGCTCCATCCGGCCCAGCACCGGGTAGAGCGCGGCGCCCTTGACCTTGCCGAAGCCGTGTTCGTCCAGCCGCTGGGCCAGCGCGTAGCCGTGGCCGTCGCCCTCCGCGAGGACGGCGGCGAGGGCGAGTTCGAGCGCGCCGCGCAGCCAGCCTGCCTGCCAGTCCACCGGTTTCCCGGGCATGCGGCCTCCCGTCGTCCTTGTCCCGTTGTCGAGTAGACGCATAAGTTGACTAGTTCGAATTCAGACTAGCAGAAGGGGTAGGGGGTGTTGGCGGGATCCAGGAGCGCGGGCGCGGCCTCCGCCCGGCGACCGGGTAGGCTGCCCGCCTGTTCTGTGCGACGGAAGATGATGTTTTGTACACCGTGACCAGCGTGAACGTGAACGGGCTCCGCGCCGCCGCGAAGAAGGGCTTCGTGGAATGGCTCGCGGCCACCTCCGCCGATGTGGTCTGCCTCCAGGAGGTACGGGCGGAGCCCCACCAGCTCCCCGACGACGTACGGGCGCCCGAGGGCTGGCACGCGCTGCACGCGCCCGCCACCGCCAAGGGGCGCGCCGGGGTCTCGCTCTACTCGCGCCGGGAGCCGGACGCGACCCGGATCGGCTTCGGCAGCGCGGAGTTCGACGCGAGCGGGCGGTACGCGGAGATCGATCTGCCCGGGATCACGGTCGCGAGCCTCTATCTGCCGTCGGGCGAGGTCGGCACCGAGCGGCAGGACGAGAAGATCCGCTTCATGGACGCGTTCCTGCCGTACCTGGAGGGGCTGCGCGAGCGCGCGGCGGCCGACGGGCGCGAGGTGGTCGTCTGCGGCGACTGGAACATCGCCCACCGGGAGGCCGACCTCAAGAACTGGAAGGCCAACCGCAAGGCCTCCGGCTTCCTCCCCGAGGAGCGCGCCTGGCTGACCCGGGTCTTCGAGGAGCCGGGCGCGGGGTACGTCGACGTGGTGCGCGCGCTCCATCCGGATCAGGAGGGCCCGTACTCCTGGTGGTCCTACCGTGGTCGCGCCTTCGACAACGACTCGGGCTGGCGCATCGACTACCACGTCGCGACGCCGGGGCTGGCCGGCCGTGCGGTGAAGGCGTACGTGGAGCGGGCCGCGAGCCATGCGGAGCGGTGGAGCGACCACGCGCCGGTGACGGCGGTGTACGACCTGTAGCCGCACGCCGCTCCCCGTCCAAGTGCGGATCCGCAGGTCAGTCGGGCCGGGCCGGGCGCAGGCGGCGGTCCAGGGCCATCGACAGCTCCGCCTCCACCACGCTGCGCGCCAGCGGGCGCAGCTTCGCCGGGTCCGACGCGGGGGCGTGGGTGCGGAGGACCGTCGCGAAGAGGTCGGCCATCGCGTCCGCGTGGGCGCGGACCTCGCGGGCCGCCGCCAGGACCGCCGCGAGGGGGACGCCCTCGCGGACCAGGGCCGAGGAGACGTCCAGCAGACGGCGGCTGATGTGGACTATCTCGTCGCCGTCCGTGGCCAGGTAGCCGAGTTCCAGCGCCGTCGCCAGGTTCTCCGGGGTGACGCCGTCCTCGAAGTGGTCGGCCAGTTCCTCCGGGGAGAGCCGTACCGGGGTCTCCTCCGTCGGTTCGCCGAGCCCGAGGCCGAGGACCTCGCCGACGTCGCGTCCGCTCTCGAAGGTGGTGGCGAGGTCCGCGATCCCGGTCAGGGTGTGGCCGCGCTCCAGGAGCGCCGCGATGGTGCGGAGCCGG
Organism: Streptomyces sp. NPDC059255; assembly: GCF_042752355.1. Lineage (NCBI taxonomy): Bacteria > Bacillati > Actinomycetota > Actinomycetes > Kitasatosporales > Streptomycetaceae > Streptomyces > Streptomyces sp. NPDC059255. The sequence continues at coordinate 84,407 of NZ_JBHYZP010000001.1, read as the reverse complement.
ACCAGGTGGTGGTCGTCGTACCAGGCGATCCGGCCCTCGCGCCGGGGTGCCGGGAGCAGGCCCCGCTCGCGGTAGAAGCGCACGGTGCGCACCGTGATGCCCGCGGCGCGGGCCAGCTCCTCCATGCGGTATTCCATGGCGGGCAGCTTAGGGCGTACCGCCGGTAACTTGCTTTGGCCCGACCCCTACCCATGAGTAGCCGACTGCTCTACCCTCACCATCGTGCCAGTGATCGCTGGCGCGGTGGCGTGGGATCGGAGGGTGGCCGTGGACGGGCACGACGAGCGCCGGCACGTACGGGTGGCCGTGGTCGGATCCGGATTCGGCGGGCTCGGGGCCGCCGTCCGGCTGCGCCGGGAGGGGATCACCGACTTCGTCGTCCTGGAGCGCGCCGGCTCCGTCGGCGGGACCTGGCGGGACAACGACTATCCGGGGTGCGCCTGCGACGTACCCTCGCACCTCTATTCGTTCTCCTTCGCGCCCAACCCCGACTGGCCGCGTACCTTCTCCGGGCAGCGCCACATCAGGGCGTATCTGGAGCATGTCGCGGACACCTTCGGGCTCCGGCCCCATCTGCGCCTGAACCACGAGGTGCGGCTGATGCGCTGGGACGGCGACGCCCGGCACTGGGAGATCGAGACCTCCGGGGGGACCCTCACCGCGGACGTCGTCGTCTCCGCGACCGGGGCACTCTCCGACCCGAAGGTCCCCGCGATCCCCGGGCTCGACGGCTTCCCCGGGAAGGTCTTCCATTCGGCGCGCTGGGACCACGGTTACGACCTGCGCGGCAAGCGCGTCGCCGTGGTCGGCACCGGCGCCTCGGCGATCCAGATCGTGCCCGCGATCCAGCCCGACGTGGCGAGGCTGACGCTCTTCCAGCGGACGCCGGCCTGGGTGATGCCGCGCGCCGACCGCGCGATCACCGGCGCCGAGCGCGCCCTGCACCGGAGTCTGCCCTTCACCGGGGCGGTGCGGCGCTCGGTCCTCCGGGGCATCAGGGAGCTGCAGGTGCAGGCCTTCACCAAGCATCCGGACCAACTCGGGCTCGCCGAGTCCCTCGCCCGGGCCAACATCGCCCGGGCGGTCAAGGATCCGGTGCTCCGGGCGAAGCTGACGCCCTCGTACCGCATCGGCTGCAAGCGCATCCTGCTCTCCAGCGCCTACTATCCGGCGCTCGCCCGCCCCAACGTGGATCTCGTCGCCTCCGGGCTGGCCGAGGTGCGCGGCTCCACGCTGGTCGCGGCGGACGGTACGGAGGCGGTGGCCGACGCGATCGTCTTCGGCACCGGCTTCCACGTCACCGACCTGCCGGTCACCGACCGGGTGGTGGGCGCGGACGGCCGGACGCTGGCGGAGTGGTGGAAGGGCGGCATGGCGTCGCTGCGCGGCGCGACGGCCGTCGGGTTCCCCAACTGGATGACGATCATCGGCCCCAACACCGGCCTCGGCAACTCCTCGATGATCCTGATGATCGAGGCCCAACTCGCCTACATGGCCGACTACCTGCGGCAACTCGACGCGCTGGGCGGGCGGGGAGCCGTCCTGACGCCGCGCCCGGCCGCCGTGGCCGCCTGGAACCGGCGGGTGCAGGAGCGCCTGCGCCGCACGGTCTGGAGCACCGGCGGCTGTTCGAGCTGGTACCTGGACGCGGGCGGCCGCAACACCACCCTGTGGCCGGGCACCCCGGGCGAGTTCCGGCGCGCCACGCGGGAGATCGATCTCGCCGAGTACGAGGTGATCCGCCCCGGTCCGGGCCCCGCCGGGGAGACGGAGGCCGCCGGTCCCGGCGGGAAGGCGAACGCCGACGGCCCCGGCGGGCGGGCCGTGACGACGCCGACCAGGCCGACCGAGGAGGCCACGCGATGAGCAGACCGCGCCGAATACGGGACGCGGACGGGGAGCGGGAGCCGCGCCGAACAGGCGGGGCGGACGGGGCGCGTGAGCCGCGCGGCGGGCCCGGGCCGCACCGGGAACGCGAACTGTCCGCCGTATCCGCCGACGGCACCCGTATCCACGTCGAGGTCCACGGCGAGGACGGCCGGCCGACGGTCGTCCTCTGCCACGGCTGGACCTGCTCGGTCCGCTTCTGGGCCGCGCAACTCGCGGAGCTGGCCGTCGGCCACCGGGTGATCGTCTACGACCAGCGCGGCCACGGCCGTTCGGCGGTGCCCGCCCCCGCGCACCCCGCCGGCTACTCCACCGGCGCCCTCGCCGACGATCTGGAGGCCGTGCTCCGCCGCACCCTCGCACCGGGGGAGCGCGCCGTGCTCGCCGGGCACTCCATGGGCGGCATGACGCTGATGGCCGCCGCCCGCCGCCCCGCCTTCCGGGAGCATGCCGCCGCCGTCCTGCTGTGCGGTACGGGCAGTTCGCGGCTGGTCCCGGACGCCCGGGTCCTGCCGCTGCCCGCCGGCGCCCTGCGCACCCGGATCACCGGGGGCCTGCTCGGCTCCGGCCTTCCGCTGGGGCCCGTCACACCGCTCTCCAGGAAGCTGCTGCGGTACGGGACGATGGGGCCGGGCGCCGCGCCCGAGCGCGTCGCGGAGTGCGCCCGCCTGGTGCACGCGTGCCCGCGCGCGGTCCGGGTCGCCTGGGCGCAGGTGCTCCGGGAGCTCGATCTCGACGCCGAGGCGAGGGAGTTGCGCGTGCCCGCCGCCGTCGTCGCGGGCGCCGACGACCGGCTCACCCCGCCCGTCCGCGCCCGCGCGCTCGCCGCTCTGCTGCCCGACTGCACCGGGCTCACCGTGCTCACCGGGGTCGGGCACATGACGCCCGTGGAGGCGCCGGAGGCCGTCACCGCCGCGATCCGCGCACTGGTCACCACGTACCTGGGTCCGGAGAAGGAGACCGTCACATGAGGGGTATGAGGGGCATGAAGATCACGAAAGGTGTGGCGTCCGGCCGGCTCGACGGGCAGGTCGCCGTCGTCACCGGCGCGGCGCGCGGCGTCGGGGAACTCCTCGCCCGCAAGCTCTCCGCGCGCGGTGCCAAGGTGGCGCTCGTCGGTCTGGAGGCGGACGAGTTGAAGGCGGTCGCGGGCCGGCTGCACACCGAGTGCGCCCACTGGTACGCCGATGTCACCGACGACGCGGCGATGGCGCGGGTCGCCCAGGAGGCCGGTGAGCGCTTCGGGAGGGTGGACATCGTCGTCGCCAACGCGGGTGTGGCGGCCGGGGGCCCGGTCGACGGCTCCGACCCGGACGCGTGGCGGCGCGTGATCGAGGTGAATCTGATCGGCGGCGCGGTGACGGCGCGCGCCTTCCTGCCCGCGCTCCGGCGCAGCCACGGCTACTTCCTGCAGATCGCGTCGCTCGCCGCGATCGTCCCGGCGCCGATGATGAGCGCGTACTGCGCCTCCAAGTCCGGCGCCGAGGCGTTCGCGCACTGCCTGCGCGCCGAGGTCGCCCACCAGGGCGTCCGGGTCGGCGTCGGCTACCTGTCCTGGACCGACACCGACATGGTGCGCGGCGCGGACCGGGAGACCGTACTGCGCGAGCTGCGGCAGCGGCTGCCGTGGCCGGCGAACCGTACCTATCCGCCGGGCCCCGCCGTGGACCGGATCATCGCCGGGATAGAGCGCCGCGCGCCGCATGTGTACGCGCAGTGGTGGCTGCGCGGGACACAGCCCGTACGGGGGTACCTGCCCGGAGTGATCGCGCGGGGCGCCGGGCGCGAGCTGCGGCGTTTCGGGCCGCGCCTGGCGGAGACGGGGCAGGGGCTGGTGGGCGCGGGAGGGGCGGCCGACGAGGCGGCGCGCGGACGCCGCGCGGCCGGGGGCACGCACGGAGCGTAAGGAAATACCGGAATACCGAAATGCCGAAATACCGAAATGCGGTGAATGTCCGAGCGTGTCAGTCTGGTCGAGGCCCCACCTGGGCGCCTCCTCACACAGATTCTCCCTTTTCAGGAGTGACATTCCATGGGCATTGCCGACCAGTTCAAGGACAAGGCGCAGCAACTCGCGGACCAGGCGAAGGAAGCGAAGGCGGCGGGCAACCGGGACGACGACACCCCCGACCGTGGCTCCGACGCCGGGGACCGCGCGCGGGACGCGGGCGACCGGGCCCGGGACAAGGCGCGGGACACGGCGCAGGACACGCGTGACGAGATGGACGACCCCTTCGACTCCTGAACCGGCGGGAGAGGAGCAGAGGCGCACCCGGCCCGCCGGGTGCGCCTCTTTCGCGTTCGGAGCGGGTGGCGTGCGCGGCTCAGCTACGGGGCGGCAGCTTCGGGCGGCGCAGGTCGGGCACCGCGCCGTACCCGGGCGGGGTCGAGGCGGGATGTCCGGCCAGCAGGTCCAGCGCCACCCACACCGCGTCGTCGAGCTGCGCGTGCCGCCCCTCCGCCCAGTCGAGCGGGGTGCGCAACGCCTCGATGTCCGGTTCCACGCCACGGTTCTCGACGGACCAGCCGTACGCGTCGAACCAGGCGGCGTTCATCGGCACCGTGATCACCGTCCCGTCGCAGAGCCGGTGCCGGCCCGTCATGCCGACCACCCCGCCCCAGGTGCGCTGGCCGACCACCGGCCCCAGGTCGAGCAGCCGGAACGCCGCCGTGATCATGTCGCCGTCGGAGGCCGTCGCCTCGTCCGCGAGGGCCACGACCGGACCGCGCGGGGCGTTCGAGGCGTACGAGACGGGCTGCGCGTCGCGGGTCAGGTCCCAGCCGATGATGCGGCGGGTGAGCTTCTCCACGACGAGTTCGCTGATGTGGCCGCCCGCGTTGCCCCGTACGTCCACGATCAGCGCGGGGCGGGAGACCTCCAGGCGCAGGTCCCGGTTGAACTGGGCCCAGCCCGAGCCGCCCATGTCGGGGATGTGGAGGTAGCCGCACCTGCCGCCGCTGATCTCCCGCACGACCTCGCGGCGCTTGGCCACCCAGTCCTGGTAGCGCAGCGGCCGTTCGTCGATCAGCGGGACGACGGCGACCCGGCGGGGCCGGCTCTCGTGGACGGCGGGCGAGCCCTCGCGCTCGGCGGGCCGGAAGGTCAGCTCGACCGTGGTGCCCCCGGCGGCGGCGAGCAGCGGATAGGGGCCGGTCACCGGGTCGACGGGGCGGCCGTCGACATGGGTGAGGACGGCGCCCTCGCGGATCCCCGTGCCGGCCAGCGGGGAACGGGCCTTGGAGTCCGAGGAGTCGCCGGGCAGGATGCGCTTGATCATCCAGTCCCCGTCCCTGCGGACGAGGTTGGCGCCGAGCAGGCCCATGGGGCGCTGGTAGTGCGCCGGGCCCTCGTCTCGGCGGGCGGGGGTGACGTACGCGTGGGAGGTGCCCAGTTCGCCGAGGACCTCGCGGAGCAGATCGGCGAACTCGTCGGGGGAGGCGACCCGTTCGACCAGCGGACGGTACTGGTCGAGCACCCCGTCCCAGTCGATGCCGCACATGCCCGGCTCCCAGAAGAACGCCCGGATGATGCGGCCCGCCTCGGCGTACGCCTGCCGCCACTCGGCCTCCGGGTCGACGTCGTGCAGGATCCGGCGCGGATCGAGGAAGACCGTCGAGTCGAGGTCGCCGAGCTCGGTCGCGGGTACGGCGCGCAGCTCGCCGTCGTCCACGACGACGAGGCGGGTGCCGTCACCGCTGGGCGCGAACCAGTCGAGGTGGGCGACGAGTTCGCTCTTGCGGGCCCGGACGATGTCGAAGTGTTCGAGGGTGGGGCGGCCCGACATGTCGGCGGGGTTGGCGAAGGTCTCGCCGAGCGCCCCGGAGATCGGCCAGCGCAGCCAGACGAGGCCGCCGCCGCTGACGGGGTGCAGGGCGGAGTACTTGGAGGCGGTGACGGGGAACGGTGTCACCCGGTCGGCGAGCCCCTCGACCTCGACGGTCACCGCGACCGCCCCGTCGCCCCCGCCGACCAGCTCCCCGCCGAGCGGATCGAGCCCGCCGGCGGCCGGCCGGCCGTCGGGGGAGAGCGCGAAGGGGGAGGGGGTGGCGGAGGAGAGGGGCACGAGGTAGGGGCGGCAGCCGAGCGGGAAGGAGAGGTCGCCGGTGTGGACGTCGTACACCGGGTCGAAGCCGCGCCAGGAGAGGAAGGCGAGATAGCGGCCGTCGCTGGTGAAGACCGGATTCTCGTCCTCGAAGCGGCCGTTGGTGACGTCGACGACGGTACGGGCGAAGCTCCCGGCGATCTTGGCGAGCTTGATCTGGCGGAGTGAACGGCCGATTCCGGGGTGGGACCAGGTGAGCCAGCCGCCGTCGGGGGAGAAGGCGAGATCGGTGACGGGGCCGTTGATGGAGCGGATGAGTTCGGTGACGATGCCGGGGGCGGTGCCGTCACCGGTGCTGTCCTTGCCGCTGCCGCTGCTGCCGCCGCCGTCACCGGGGTCCGGGGCCGGGTCGGCGCCGGGTTCGGGGGCGCTGCTTTCGGCGCTGCTGTCGCTCCCGTCGTCGCCGTCGCTGCTGTCGCTGTCGTGGTCGCCCGCCGGGCCGCCGTCCGCGTCTTCGGCGCCCTCGGCGGCGGGGGCCGTCACCCTCGTGGCGCCCGCCGGCTCGGCGGCACCTCCGGTCTCCGTACCGTCCGTACCCTCTGTGACCCCTGCGACCCGTGCGGCCTCCCCGGCCTCCGTGCCCTCCTCCTCGTCCGTCGCGTCGACCAGCAGCAGCCTGCCGTCGTGCGCGGCGACCGCGATGGTGGTGCCGTCCGGATCGGCCACCATGTCCAGGACCCGGCCCAGCCGGCCGGAGGCGAGCCGGCGCGGGGGGCGGTCGCCGGTCGCGCGGGGGAGGTAGGCGATCTCGATCGCGTCCTCGCCGTCCGCGTCCGTGACGTACGCGACCTGGCCGCCGCTGCCGAGCATCACCGGGTTGCGTACCCGTACCCCCGGAGTGTCCGCGATCGTGCGGGCCGGGCCGTCGCGGTGGGTGAGCCAGTAGAGGCTGCCGCGTACGGAGACCGCGCTCGCCCGGCCCGTCAGGTCCACGGAGACGGCGTCGATGTGGCGGGAGGCCGGTACCTGGTAGCCGCGCCGCCCGGCGCGCGGCCCGCCCAGCCGTACGCGCAGCTTGCGCGGCACCGAGTCCGGGGTCAGCGCGTCCACCAGCCAGAGGTCGCCCGCGCACTGGTAGACCACCCGGCGCCCGTCCGACGACGCGTGGCGGGCGTAGAACGAGTCGTGGTCCGTGTGGCGGGCGAGGTCCGTGCCGTCGGGGAGGCAGGAGTAGAGATTGCCGACGCCCTCGTGGTCGGAGAGGAACGCGATGCGCCCGCCGACGAACATCGGGCATTCGAGATGGCCGCCGATGTCCGCCAGCAGCCGTTTGCCGTGCAGCCAGAGCCGGCCCATGGCGCCGCCCCGGTACCGCTTCCACGCGGCGGGTTCGTGCGGTGGCTTCCCCGTGAGCAGGAGCGTGCGGCGCTCGCCGCCGTCCGGCTCCGCACCCGGCACGGCGTCGGTGACCGGCAGATCCGTGATCGCGATGTCCGACACCGGGCCCCACGGCAGCGCCCCGCCCGGGGAGCCGTCCGTGGGCAGGCTGTACGCCCAGGCGAAGTACGAGAACGGCTGGCCGTGCGAGGAGACGGCGAGGATCTGCGCCTCGCCGTTCTTGTCGGGGGGCGTCCAGCCGCAGACGCGGGTGTCGGTCGCGCCCCAGTAGGTGAGCCGGCGCGCGGGCCCGCCCTCCACCGGGGCGAGATGGATCTCGGGGTCGAGGCTGCGCCAGTTCGTGTAGGCGATGTGCCGGCCGTCCGGCGAGAAGCGGGGATGGCCGATCCGGGTGCGGTCGACGGTCACCCGCCATGCGCGCTCGGGCTGTTGCCCGGGCGGTACGAGGGGGGCGACCCAGAGGTCGTCCTCGGCCACGAAGCACAGCGAGTCGTCGTGAAGGTGCGGGAAGCGAAGGTACGCGGTCTCGTCACTCACCCCCCAATGCTGCCCTTTGGGTCAGCTCTTCGCCTCCGGGACGGCTTCTTTCGGAACTCCGTTCGGTTGTGTGGGTGTGGGTGTGGGGGTGGGTGTGGGTGCGGGTGCGGGTGCGGTGGGGCGGTGTGGCCGGTGTGCGGGCGGCGTGGCCCAGGCCACAAGAGAAACTCTTCCGTTTCGATCGGACCCGGTCTATCTTCGTACTGTACGAAACCGTTTCGTTCGTTGGAGGTCGATCGTGGCACGCGGCAGACTCACGCCCGAGCGCGAGTCCGAGCTGTACAACGCCGTGCTCGATCTCCTGCGCGAGGTCGGCTATGACGCCCTCACCATGGACGCCATCGCCACCCGCACCCGTTCCAGCAAAGCCACCCTCTACCGCCAGTGGGGGAGCAAGCCGGAACTGGTCGCCTCTGCCATGCGGTGCACGAAGCCGCATGACATCGGGCAGGTCAACACCGGTTCGCTGCGCGGGGACTTCCTCGCTCTCGCCGGTATGGCCGAAGAGCACAAGATGGCGGAGGACGCCGCGCTGATGCGGGGTCTGTTCCATGCCGTCCACACCAACCCGGACCTCCTCCAGGCGCTGAGGGAAGTACTCATCGAGCCCGAGATCGCGTCGTTCCACGACATGGTCCAGCGCGCCGTGGACCGGGGCGAGATCGCCGCGGACAACCCCGCGGTGAAGTACCTCGTCCACATGCTGGTCGGCGCCTTCGTCGCACGGCAGATCGTCGAGGACGCGCCGCCCGATCCGGCCTTCCTCCAGTCGTACCTGGATTCCGTGGTCTTCCCCGCCCTCGGTGTGTGAACCGCCTCACCCCTCCCCGTAACACCTGTAACACCCGCAGTACTCACAGCACCCGCAGCACCTGACGCGTATCCGCTCTTCGCCGTCGGGACGGCTCCCCATGCCCTCATTCCCTCCATAGACCCGGGAGTACGCCCTCGTGGCCACGTTCCTCTACAAGCTCGGACGGCTCGCCTTCCGGCGCCGCCGCTATGTCGCCCTGGTGTGGGTGGCACTGCTGGCGCTCGCCGGAGTCGGCGCCGCGACCGCGTCCACCGCCACCTCCAGCTCCTTCTCCATACCGGGTACGGAGGCCCAGAGGGCCTTCGACCTGCTGGAACAACGTTTCCCCGGAGCGAGCGCCGACGGCGCGACCGCCCGTGTCGTCTTCAAGGCCCCCGACGGCGGGAAGATGACCGACGCCGCCAACAAGGCCGAGGTCCAGAAGATCACCGGTGAGCTGAAGAGCGGCTCCGACCAGGTCGCCTCGGTGACCGACCCGTACGCCACGCGGGCCGTCTCGCAGGACGGTACGACGGCTTACCTCTCCGTCTCGTACAAGGTCGACACGGCGAGGCTGACCGACGCGACCCGTGCCGCGCTCGAAGAGACCGGCGGCGATGCCCGGGACCGGGGGATGACGGTGGAGGTCGGCGGGGACGCCCTCCAGGCGGAGCCCGCGATCGGGGGGATCACCGAGGTCATCGGCGTGGCCCTCGCCGCCGTCGTGCTGCTCATCACCTTCGGCTCGCTGGTCGCGGCCGGACTGCCGCTGCTCACCGCGCTCATCGGGGTCGGCGTCGCCATCAGTGCGATCACGGCGCTGGCCAACCCTCTTGACCTGGGCTCGAACTCCTCCGCCCTCGCGATGATGATCGGCCTCGCGGTCGGCATCGACTACGCGCTGTTCATCGTCTCCCGGTACCGCGCCGAACTGGCCGAGGGCAGGGAGCGCGAGGAGGCGGCCGGACGGGCCGTCGGCACCGCCGGATCCGCTGTTGTCTTCGCCGGTCTCACGGTCGTGATCGCCCTCGCGGGCCTGGCCGTCGTCAACATCCCCGTCCTCACCAAGATGGGCTTCGCCGCCGCCGGCACGGTGGTCCTGGCCGTGCTCATCGCGCTCACCCTCGTCCCGGCGGCGCTCGGCTTCGCGGGCAAGCGGATCCACGGGCGCAAGGCCCGCGCGGCGATGGAGAGCCAGGCCGTGGACGCGGCGGCGGGGGAGCAGCCCGCCACGTCCGAGAAGCCCAACATGGGCACCCGCTGGGCGCGCTTCGTGCTGCGCCGTCCGGTCGCCGTACTGGTCACCGCGGTCCTCGGCCTCGGAGTCCTCGCCCTTCCGGCCACCTCCCTGGAACTGGGCCTGCCCGACGACGGCTCGCAGGCGCCCAGCACCACCCAGCGCAAGGCGTACGACCTGCTCTCCGACGGGTTCGGCCCCGGTTTCAACGGGCCGCTGATCGTCCTGGTCGACGGCAAGGCCGAGAACAACGCCAAGGCGGCGGCCAACACGGTCACCGAGCAGGTGAAGCAGCTGCCCGGCGTCGCGGCCGTCACGCCCGCCACCCTCAACAAGGCCGGTGACACCGCGACCATCACGGTGATCCCGAAGGACCGTCCGTCCTCGGTCGGGACCGAGGAACTGGTCCACTCCATCCGGGACGCGGGCGGCACGATCAAGGCGGACGACGGGGCGGATGTCCTGGTCACCGGCGCCACCGCCATGAACGTGGACTTCGCGCAGAAGGTGAACGACGCGCTGATCCCGTATCTCGCGCTCGTCGTCGGCCTCGCGTTCCTGCTGCTGATGGTGGTCTTCCGGTCGGTCCTCGTGCCCCTCAAGGCGGCCCTCGGCTTCCTGCTCTCCGTCGTCGCCACGCTCGGCGCGGTCGTCGCGGTCTTCCAGTGGGGCTGGCTGGGCGGCCTGTTCGGGGTCGAGCAGACCGGCCCGGTGATGGCGCTGATGCCGATCCTCATGGTGGGTGTGGTCTTCGGCCTCGCGATGGACTACGAGGTCTTCCTCGTCACCCGCATGCGGGAGGCGTACGTCCACGGGGAGCGGCCCGGCGAGGCGATCGTCACCGGCTTCCGGCACAGCGCGCGGGTGGTCACGGCGGCCGCGGCGATCATGATCGCCGTTTTCGCGGGCTTCATCGGCGCCGGTGAGTCGATGATCAAGATGATCGGCTTCGCGCTCGCGTTCGCCGTTCTCGTCGACGCGTTCGTGGTCCGTATGGCCATCGTGCCGGCCGCGCTCGCGCTCCTGGGGAAGAAGGCCTGGTGGCTGCCGCGCTGGCTGGACCGGGCGCTGCCCAACGTGGACGTCGAGGGCGAGGCGCTGAACAAGCACGGCGCGGACGCCCCGAACGGCTCCGGCGGCGGTCCGGACGGCGGCTCGGACCCGGATCGCGAGCTGGTGCGCGTCTGAGGCACCCCTCCAGCTCCGGGGCCGCCGACCGAGCGGTGAGGCGGCCCCGGACCGCGCCGGCGCCGTGGGGACGGGAGCCGGGGCAGGCGAGCGGCCCGGTCCGTACCCCCTGAGAAGGGGACGTACGGACCGGGCCGCTCGCCGTGTGCGGCCTGTGCGCCCTCAGGTGGTGTGGTGCAGGGGTTTGGTCAGCCTGGTCAGTTCGCTCTCGACCTCGAAGTCGTGGCGCTCCTGCCCCGCCGGGACCATGGCGTACGAACGCTTCAGGAACCGGCGCAGCGTCGCGGAGTCGAACTGGACCACCGCCACCCCGTCCGGCGAGTGGAACTCCACCACGGTCTGGGCCCGGCCGCAGGGCCACACCTGGACGTCACCGTCACCGGACGGCAGCCGCAGACCCGAGTCGAGGAGGTCGCGGGCGAAGGCCCAGACCACCTCGCCGCGCTCGTGGTCGGCCGAGACCTCGGGCGGGAACACGACACGCAGGGCGAGCGGATCAGCGCCGTCGTAGCGCAGGGTGACCGGGACGGTCCTGAGATGGGGGGAGTCCGTGACGATACGGGCCTTGGCCGGTTGCTCGACGACGGGAGACATCGACTCACGCCTCCTTAATTATCGGACTTTTAACTCTTAATCGTACATATCGCCCCACGCGAGTGCTGCACGCCAGATCCACTGATCTGGCGTAGCGGCGCTCGCATGCGAGGTGGGTGTGAGGTAGGTGCGAGGTGTCGGCGTAACTTGCAGTTCATCTGCTCTTGCAACTGGTTCGCAAGAAGCCGGTATCATCAGGCGCCATGCATGTCCCCGACGGATTCATCGACCTGCCCGTCTCCGCCGCCACCGGTGTCGTCGCCGCTGCCGCCGTCGCGGTCAGCCTGCGCGGCGCGCGCCGCGAACTGGACGAGCGCACCGCGCCGCTCGCCGGACTCGTCGCCGCCTTCGTCTTCGCCGTACAGATGCTGAACTTCCCGGTCGCCGCCGGGACCAGCGGCCATCTGCTGGGCGGGGCACTGGCCGCGATACTCGTCGGCCCGTACACCGGCGTCCTCTGCATCTCCGTCGTCCTGCTCATGCAGGGCATCCTCTTCGCCGACGGCGGGCTCACCGCGCTCGGCGTCAACATCACCGACATGGCCGTCGTGACGACCGTCGTCGCGTACGCCCTCTTCCGCGGCCTGGTCAGGGTCCTGCCCCGCACCCGCCGCTCCGTGACCGTGGCGTCCTTCGCCGCCGCGCTGGTCTCCGTACCGGCCGCGGCGCTCGCCTTCACCGCTCTCTACGCGATCGGCGGCACGTCGGACGTGCCGCTCGGCAAGACGCTGGCCGCGATGGTCGGCGTCCACCTCCTCATCGGGATCGGCGAGGCCGCGATCACCGCGTTCACCGTCGGCGCCGTCATCGCCGTACGCCCGGACCTGGTGTACGGGGCGCGCGGGCTGACCGCGCCGCTGAAGCTGCGGGTGGGCGGGGAACTGGTCGACGCCGCCCCCGCGTCCGCCCCCGCCGCGCCGGGGCCGGCCCGGTCGGCCCGCCGGGTCTGGGCGGCCGGCCTGGTGACCGCCCTCGTCCTGGCCGGATTCGTCTCCTTCTACGCCTCCGCCGACCCCGACGGCCTGGAGAAGGTCGCCGCCGACCAGGGCATCGACAAGAAGACGGAGCAGCACCACACCGCGGACTCGCCGCTCGCCGACTACGGCGTCAAGGACATCTCCGACGCCCGGATCTCCGGCGGCCTCGCCGGGGTGATCGGCGTGGGCGCCACGGTCGCCGTGGGCAGCGGCGTCTTCTGGGCGGTACGCCGCCGCCGTACCGCCGCGGCCGGTGTCTCCGTACCCCCGGAAACCGCCTGACATGGGCGCCGGCCACGCGCACCGGCTCTACCTGGGCGTCCACTCGCCGGTCCACGCGCTGCCCCCGCACTGCAAGCTGGCCGCCGTCTTCTGCTTCGTCCTCGTGGTGGTCTCCACCCCGCGCACCGCCGTCTGGGCGTTCGCGCTCCACGCGGCGCTGCTCGCGGGCGTCGCGGCGGTGGCCCGGGTCCCCGCCGCGACCCTGCTGCGGCGGATGCTGATCGAGGTCCCGTTCGTGGCCTTCGCCGTGCTGATGCCGTTCGTGGTGCCCGGCGAGCAGATCCGGGTGGCGGGCGTCCCGCTGAGCGTGCCCGGCCTCTGGGACGCCTGGAACGTCCTCGCGAAGGGCACGCTGGGCGTCGCCGCGTCCGTACTCCTCGCCTCCACGACCGAACTGCGCGCCCTGCTGCTCGGCCTCCAGCGGCTGCGGCTGCCGCCGCTGCTGGTGCAGATCGCGTCCTTCATGATCCGGTACGGCGATGTCATCACCGACGAGATGCGCCGGATGTCGGTCGCCCGGCGCTCGCGCGGCTTCGAGGCGCGCGGCGTACGGCAGTGGGGTGTGCTGGCCACGTCGGCGGGGGCGCTCTTCATCCGCGCGTACGAGCGTGGGGAGCGGGTGCACCTGGCGATGGTGAGCCGGGGGTACGCGGGCTCCATGCCGGTCATCGACGAGGTGACGGCGTCGCGGGCGCAGTGGACGTACGCCGCCGCGCTCCCGGTGACGGCGCTGGTGGTCTGTCTGCTTGGCTGGACCCTATGAGCAGCGAGGACCGTACGACATGAGCAGCGAAGACCGTGCGACCGGCCCCCGGGCGCAGGACACCCCGGAAACACCCCCTCCCTCCCTGGAGGTCGACGGCCTCGCCTACGCGTACCCCGACGGCCATCAGGCGCTCTTCGGTGTCGATCTGCGCGTGGCGCGCGGCGAGCGGGTGGCGCTGCTCGGCCCCAACGGGGCGGGCAAGACCACGCTCGTCCTGCATCTCAACGGCATCCTCACGGCGGGCGCGGGCACCGTCGCGGTGGCCGGGCTGCCCGTGGGGAAGCGGCACCTCGCCGAGATCCGGCGCCGGGTCGGCATCGTCTTCCAGGACCCGGACGACCAGCTCTTCATGCCGACCGTGCGGGAGGACGTGGCCTTCGGCCCGGCCGCCGCCGGGGTGCGCGGTGCCGAGCTGGAGGCCAGGGTGGTGAGCGCGCTGAGCCGGGTCGGGATGGCGGCGTACGCGGACCGGCCGCCGCATCACCTCTCCTTCGGGCAGCGGCGGCGGGTCGCGGTGGCGACCGTCCTGGTGATGGAGCCGGAAATCCTGGTCCTGGACGAGCCCTCGTCGAACCTGGATCCGGCGTCCCGCCGTGAACTCGCCGACATCCTGCGCGCGTTGGACACCACCGTGCTGATGGTCACACACGATCTCCCGTACGCGCTCGAACTCTGCCCGCGCTCCGTGATCCTGAGCGACGGCGTCATCGTCGCGGACGGTCCGACGGGTGAACTCCTCGGTGACGAAGAGCTGATGGGAGCGCATCGGCTGGAGCTGCCGTTCGGCTTCGACCCCCTGACCGTACGGGCGCGCACCCCAGGTTAAGAGTCGGTTTCGCGGCGGGTTTCCGGCCCCGGGGCCGTTGTGCCGGATCGTGTCGCACCCCTGGCCCGTTGCACCATAGAGGGGGCCGTGCCGACGGGGCGCGGCGGGAGATCACGGGCAGGGGTACGGGCGTGGACGTCCAGGGCACGGTGACGGCGGGCTTCGAGCCGGTCAGGGACGCTTTCGTACGGAACTTCGAACGGCTCGGTGAACGCGGGGCGGCGGTCGCCGTCTACCGGGACGGCCAGAAAGTCGTCGACCTGTGGGCCGGCACGCGCGACGCCGACAGCGGCGGGAATGACGAAGAGGGTGGTGCGCAGCCGGCGGCGCCGTGGGCGCTGGACACCGCGCAGGTCGTCCACTCCGCGACGAAGGGCATCGCCGCCGCCGTACCGCTCCTGCTCCACCAGCGCGGACAGATCGACCTGGACGCGCCGGTCGGCACGTACTGGCCGGAGTTCAAGGCCGCCGGCAAGGAGCGGGTCCTCGTACGGCACCTCCTCGCGCACCGCGCCGGACTGCCGGTGCTCGACCGCACGCTCACCCCGGCCGAGGCCCTCGACGGTGAGTCCGGACCGCGCGCGCTCGCCGCGCAGCGCCCCCTGTGGGAGCCGGGCACCGACCACGGCTACCACCCGCACACCTACAGCTGGCTCATCGGCGAGCTGGTCAAGCGGGTCACGGGGCGCGGCGTCGGCCGGTGGATCGCCGAGGAGATCGCCCGCCCGCTGGGCCTGGACTTCTGGATCGGCCTGCCCGAGGAGGAGGCCCACCGGGTCGGCAGGACCGGCCGGATCGAGGAGCCCTCGGCGGTCGGCGGGGCGCTGCGGCTGCGGCCCAAGCGGTCCGTGTCGGAGGCGTACCAGAACCCGGAGTCGCTCACGCGCCGCGCCTTCGACGTCGTGGCGCCGCGCTTCGACGAGAACGATCCGGTGTACCGCGCCGCCGAACTCCCCGGCTCCGGCGGCATCTCGACCGCCCGGGCACTGGCCCGCTGCTACGCGGCGATGATCGGCCCGGTCGACGGCCACCGGCTGTTCGCCCCGGCGACGCTGACCCTGGCCCGTACCGAGGAATCGGCGGGCCCGGACCGCGTGCTGGTCGTCAACACCCGCTTCGGACTGGGCTTCATGCTGCACGGCCCGGCCGCGCCCCTGCTGGCCCCGGGCTCCTTCGGCCACCCGGGCAGCGGCGGCTCGCTGGGGTTCGCGGACCCGGAGTCGGGGATCGCGTTCGGTTACGTCACCAACGGCCTGCGCAGAGGCGTCACGGCGGACGCCCGGCCCCAGGCACTGGTGCGGGCGGTACGGATGGCGACATCATCGCCGGATGGAGCAGCCGAGCAGTCAGGGACAGGGGCAGGGGCAGGGACGGGACCGGGACCGGGTTCTGGACCGGAGCCGGGGACGGAAGCAGCCGGCCGGGCGAGCTGAGACGGTGGTACGGGGGAACCCGCCCGGGGAGTTGCCGCAGCCGACCGGCCCGGCGCGGCCGCCCCGCCGCTTCGACGGCCACGGAGTCCTGATCACCGGAGCCGGCCGCGGCATCGGCGAGGCGACCGCGCGGCGCCTGGCCGAGGAGGGCGCGCGGGTCCTCGTCACGGACCTGGACGAGCGGCGCGCGGCGACGGCGGCCGGGACGATCCCGGGCGCGGTCGCGCTCGGCTGCGACGTCCGCGACCGCGCGTCGGTGGAGGCGGCGGTCGCGTACGCCGTCGACACCTTCGGCACACTCGACGTCCTGGTCAACAACGCCTGCTCCTGCACCCCCGACGCCCCGCTCTTCGAGGACGAACCCGACGAGGTCTGGGCCCGTGACCTGGACACCACCCTGACCGGCGCGTTCCGCTGCGCCCGCGCCGCACTGCCGCACCTGGTGGCGTCGGGGCGCGGCGCGATCGTCACCATCGGCTCGGTCAACGGCGCCCAGGACTTCGGCAACCACGCGTACAGCGCGGCCAAGGCGGGCCTGGCGAGCCTGACCCGTACCCTGGCCGGTCACGCGTCACCGCGCGGGGTACGGGTCAACCTCGTGGAGCCGGGCACGGTCCGTACGGACGCCTGGGCGGGCCGCGAGGCCGAACTGGCCCGGGCGGCGGCCCACTACCCGATGGGGCGGGTGGGCACCCCGCAGGACATCGCGGCGGCGGTGGCGTTCCTGGCGTCGTCGGACGCGGCGTGGATCACCGGGGTGACGCTGCCGGTGGACGGCGGGCTCCTGATGAGCAACGTGGGCCTGAGGAGGGCGTTCGGCTCGGCGGAGTGATCTACGGGCAGGCCCACTGCCGCTCGCCGCGGTGTGCGTCAGTCCTTGGACGGCTCCACGTTGGTGGCGTCCACGGCGAGGCGCAGTGTCTTGGCGAGTTCGACGCCGTCGCCCACGGACCAGAAGTGGGTGAAGAAGAGACGGGGTTCCTCCGACAGACCGTGGTTGTGGAGTTCGACGAGGCAAATTCCGCCGCCTCGCAGGATTTTGTGGACCGCCTGGACCTCCGAGGCGATCATGACGAAGTCGCCGTTGAGCGCGGCCTTTCCACCCCCCAAAGGCTGGAAGTTGAAGGCCGAGGTCGAACCCAGCCCCGGTGGGAGCACCATGTTGCGCTCGATGATCGTCTCGCGGCGGGCGAAGACGGACTTGTAGATCCCGCCGTCGTTGAGGCCCTTGGTGCCCAGCGCGGCGTCCATCGCCTCGACGTCCAGATCGAGGGGCGGCGGCTTCTCGACCGGAGTGGCGGGCGGGGTGGCGGTGCTGTCGAACGCGGCACGGAAGCCGCGGGCCATGGCCGCCGGGTCGTGGCCGTGGGTGTGCACATGGGTCCACCAGACGTCGGGGTCATGCGCGAGCAGATGCTTGTGGATCGCGGTCTGGGCGATGCCGTGCTCGATCAGGACGTCGCTCGTCCGCTGCAACTCGTCCTCGGTGAGCGCCATGTCGCCCATGGCGATGGTGGAGCCGTCGGCGTAGCGGATGAAGCCGATGTGCGACGCGAGGGCGAGCCCCGGCGTCACGTCGATTCCCTGCGAGACCACGTGCAGGTCGTTGCGGGGGAAGCGGGTGCGGTACATGACCTTGTTCAGCAGATTGCCCGGCCGGCCCATCGCCTTTTCGACGGCCTTCCAGTCCTCCAGGGTGGTGGTCACCGGCCGTACCGGCTCGGCGGCGCCCCCGCCGGAGCCGGACCGTCCGCTCACCCTTTCCCGTGCCCAGGCCAGGGCGGGATCCGTACCCGCGACGGCCACCACAGGCGCGAATGCGGCGGCGGCCAGCAACTGGCGCCGTGGCGGGTAGGAAGCCCCGTCCTGCCTGTTCTCATTCTGATGGGATCCTCTGATCATCAGATTTACACCTCCGCGTCGGATGAGAACACGACGGGCGGCGCGGAATCGTGAACCGCCGGACAGTGCGTCAGGCGTGTTGCGAAGGTCGACCCTGAATGGGGTACGGGGCGGCTATGCGGCGGCTACCCGTGATGTGCGCCGAGTGGACGTCATCCGGAGACGGCCGCGATGGTGCGGTAGGGCGTACAGGCGGTGGCCTCGGGGCCCTGGAGCACACCGGGGAGGGCCTGTATCTCACGGCCGAGCGCCGCCTGGTCCTCGTCGGTGGCGACGAAGTCCCGGTAGCTCTTCTCGTCGGACCAGTGGGCGACGAGGACCACCTGTCCGCCGTCGTCGCTGAGGTTGATGGCCGCGGAGACGAATCCGGCACGGTGCCGTACCCAGCCCTCGGCCCCCTTCAGGAACAGGTCCGCCACGGTGCTCTGGGTTCCGGGGCCGTCGACCCGGGTGGTGCTGACGACGGTGAAGGTGTGCTCGGGCTTGAGCTGTTCGGACATCGTGCCTCCTGTGGTGCGGCTCAACTGGCGTGCCGTGCACGGTGAAGTACGGATCCGGCCGGGGTACGGCTCAATCCCGGCAGCGAGGGCGGCCGGCCCCGGGGCGTGAGCACGGTGCGTACCGCTCCCGTGGGCCGGAACTCCCCCGAAGGGGAAGGATGGCGCAATTCGTCATGGTCCCGACAACGTCTGCGCCGGAGACTGAATCGCCCACCATCCGCCCTTCCATCGCAGCGGGAGACAGTATGCGTACGCAGATCGCCGCAGGCCTCGGTGTCGCGGTGCTGGCCACCGGGATGCTCCTCGCCCCACCCGGAGCCGCCGCGCAGGCGGTGGTGCGGACGGCCGCGCCGACGGCCGCGCCGACCAGCTCCTTCGACATCTCCGACGCGACCACCTACACGAAGGGCGTGCTGACCTGGAACGACCGGTCCGTCAGCGTGTCCGGGGAGCACTCTTCCCCGAGCGCGGACGATTGCCGGGCGACCTGGGTCTACACCTTCGACACCGCCAGGAACAGACTGGGCTCCCGAGGTATCGGCTTCGTGTGCGCCCGTCTCGCGCCCTACGATTTCACCGTCCCCGCCGACGTGGAGGGCGGAGCCGACATGGTCATGGTCTGCCTCGACGACCACGACCTGAACGACCTGAAGTGCGAAGCCTTCTCCAGACCTTGATCCCCCGTCGCCGCCCAGCCGGTACGGGACGCCGGTACCGGTGTCCCGTACCGGCCGTTGCGGAGCCTCAGCGGCCGGTCTCGATGGGCGTGTCGGGGATCGACTCCAGGAGCCGGGCCCACTCGGGCGACCGCGCCACCCGGGCGAGATGCAACTCCGTGATCCTCTCGGCCAGGCCGGGGTCCATGTCGTCCGACAGCCGTACCGGCGAGAGCCGTTCAAGGTGCGGGAAGACGCCGAGATCGCCTTCGATCAGCACCGGATCGTTCATGTACCGCTCCATCGCCGCCAGATCCTCGATCCCCGCGCAGTACGTGTGCGTGTAGCCCTCGGCGGGATCGCCCAGATCCTGGCCGACGACGCCGAACGACGTCGATTCGAGGCTGGAGATGCGGCGCATGGTGGCCAGGACGGCGGCCTTGTCCTTGTCGGACGTGCCGTCCTTGAAGCTGAAACGGAGAATGTTGACGATCACGAGGCTTCTCCTCTCACTTGAACTCAGTAGTTCAACCTGATGTCCGAGCCAGTAAAGCACGGAGTGGTCCATGTAAATGAACCAACGGGTTCAGTGGTCCGGGGGATCACGGCCCGGCCGAGGTGCCCCGTGGAGACCTGGGGTACCTTGCGGAGGTGACCGGAGTGGCAGCCTCGCGAGGGCGTATCGACAAGCGACAGGCCATCCTGGACGCCGCCTTCGCGGTCTTCGCGCGTCAGGGGTACGAGGGCGCGTGCGTGCAGCGCATCGCCACCGAGGCGGGCGTCGCGAAGCCGACGGTGTACAACCACCTGACGGACAAGGAGAACCTGTTCCGTCATACGGTGCTGGCGGCGGCCGACGCGGTGATGGCGGACAACCTGGCCGTCGTGGACCGGATGCGCACCCCCGGCACCGATCTGCGCGCGGCGCTGGAGGACACGGCGTACCGCCTGCTCCAGGTCAGCGGCGGCGAGCGCGCCCGCGCGCTGCGGCGGCTGACGTACGCCCAGGTCGCCGGGTTCCCGGACCTGACCGAAACCGTCCAGGACCGCACCGGCAGCCGCCTCACCGAAGCCCTGGCGGACCGTCTTGCCCGCCTCTCCCTCGCCGGGCGGCTGCGCCCCTGCGACCCGTCGGTGGCGGCGGAGCAACTCCTCGCGCTGCTCACGGCCCCGATGGAAGCCCGTACGAAACTGGGCACCCGCAAGGTTCCGGCGGCGGAGACACGGGCGGTGGCGAGGTCGGCGGTCGACACCTTCCTGAGGGCGTACGGCCCGGAGCCGGACGCCTAGCCCGATGCCGTTCACGCTCTCCCACCCCGCAGCCGTGCTGCCACTGCTGCGCCACCCGTTCTCCCCGGCCGCCCTGGTCTGCGGAGCCGTGGCCCCTGACGTGCCGTACTTCCTCGTCGCCGCGCGGATACCGGTGAGCGCCCAGTCCTGGTACGAGCCGTTCCTCAACGCCACCTACTCGCACACGCTGCCCGGTGTCACCGTGGCGATGACGTTCGCGCTGGCCCTCCTGGCGGCGTACCGGCTGGTGCGTCCCCCGGCCGTCGCGCTGCTGCCCGCACGGTTCTCGCCGGACGGACCGGCCGACCGCGGCCGTCAGGGCTTCCGCCCGCGCCGGACGGGCTGGGTCCTGCTGTCCGCCCTGACCGGTGTCCTGACCCATCTCCTCTGGGACTCCTTCACCCACGCGGACGGTTACGCGGTCACCCACCTGAGTGTCCTGCGGGCGCACCTCACGGGGGATCTCACCGTGGCGCGGGTGGTCCAGCACCTCAGCACCGCCGGGGGCCTGGTCGCCGTCGCGGCGCACCTCTGGCGCCGGCTGCGCCGGGCCCCGGCCCGTGACGCGCGCCGGAACGTTCTTCCGGCGACGGCCCGCCGGGGCATCGGGGCGGCGCTGGCCCTCGCCGCCCTCGTCGGCGCCGTGGCCAACACGCGGAGCCTGGAGGAGTACCGGGGCGGACCGGCCGCCACCGACCGGATCCCCGCGCGGCAGATCGTGGAGGGGGTCCTCTCCGACGCGGTGACGGGCGCCGGCGCGGCGCTGGCCTGCGCGCTCGTCCTGTACGCCGCCGCCTGGTGGGCGTACCGGACGATCCGGCCCGCCGTGCCGCACGACGACGTACGCGTACACCGGAGCAGTTGACCTGCGCCGGACCTGCGCCGGACCTGCGCCGGACCTGCGCCGGGCCGTAACGGCCCCGGCGGTGGGGGCGAACCGGCAACCTGCCGTACGTTCGCTCCCACCGCCGGGAACCGCACCGTCTCGGAATCACCCCCTCTCGGCGCTGAGCCGTGTCACCGCCGGGCCGCGTCAGTGTGCGGCGATCTGCTGGAGTGCCGCGCCCTGGTAGCGGGCACCGGCGTTCCAGAGGATGAAGGAGTCCATCTTGTTGGCCGCCGCGGCCTTGATCTGTTCCGCCACCTGGGTCGGCCCGTACGTGCTGCCCATCGAGAAGTCCTGGAGCCACGGGACGATCTCGGTCTGGGTGCCCTTCGCCAGGCGGGCGAAGTCGGCGAGCGAGCGCTGCACGATCGCGTACGGAGCGGTGTCCGGGTTGGCGACGCCGTACTCACCGGGCCCCCAGTGGGACGGGTAGACCATCGGCGCGATGTAGTCGCTGACCTTGACCAGGGCCTTGATGTCCTGGGCGATCTCCAGCGGCCGGGTGGCCGCTATGCCGAAGACCGAGACACCGAGGTACTTGTTGTGCGGGCGCAGCGCGGTCCGGGTGTCGGCGACGAACGAGGTGATGGACTGCTCGGGCGTCGCGGACCCGATGCCCGGGAACCGCATCCGCGACAGCGGGCCGTCGGGGCGGCGCACGTAGTCGTAGAGGATGTCGTCGAAGCCGAGCTGGGCCGCTTCGACGGCGAGGTCCTGGTTGTACTTGCGGACCGCGGGGTCGGCGAAGTTGGTGAAGGACAGGTTCCCGTAGTGGCCGCCGTTGTAGGCCTCTCCGGAGGGGGTCTGCACGACCTGGTTGCGCTTGCCGGCCTTCCAGGCCGCCGCGCCGAGCTTGGGGTCGCGGAAGGCGACGATACGGCCGATGACCTGGGCGCCGGCGGAGTGGAGCTCGGCGATCGCCTTGCGGGCGTCGTAGTACCCCTTGGCGGCGCCGATCTCACGGGCCAGCGGCACCTGGGAGGCGTACCCGACCTCGCCGTCCTCGTCCTTGATGTCCAGCTCCACGGCGTTGAGCTTGCCGCTGCGGACCAGCGCGAGGATGTTGTTGTGCAGCGTCTTGTCGCCCCAGCCGATGGCGGTGATGTGCGCGGCGCGGATCATGGGACGACGGCCCCGGGTGGAGACGGTCCTGGAGGTGGTGTTCCCGGCGCGGTCCACGGCGCTGATCGTCACGGAGGGCGTGCCCTTGGGCACCTTGATCTTGAAGGCGCCGGACTTGTCGACCGGAACCTCCTTGCCGTCGACGGTCACCTTGGCGTCGGTGGAGGCCTTGCCGGTGACGGTCACGGGGGAGGCGGGGTTCTTGACCACGGGGTCGGTCACCTTCAGCGTGGGGGCCTTGGTGTCCACCGTGAAACCCACGACCTTCTGGTACGAGGCGAAGGGGAGACTGCTGTCGCCCGCCACCACCAGGGTGTGCTTGCCCTCGCCCAGACGGGGGATGCCCAGCTTCAGGCGGGCGCCCTCGGTGGTGACGGGAACCACCGTGCCGTCGAGGGTGACGCGCACCTTGTCCTTGCGGCCGGCCGCCTTCGCATTGAGGTACGCGCTGAGCTGCGCGGCCTTGCGCCCGTCGAGGAAGGCGCCGTCGGCGAGACCCTGCACGGCAGGTCCCGGCGTGAGGAAGGTCCAGGCACCGACGCCGGCTCCGGCCAGGGAGAGTGCCGCGGCCATCGCTATCAGGGCGCGCCGGCGGGCGGGACGGCGCGGCTGGTAGGAGGGGGTGGAGTTCGCTATGTATCGCGTTTTCGTGACCATCATGCGCCCTTCGTGCTGTGGCCGGGCCGGCCGCCGTTGCGGCTGCGCTCGGTGGTGCCTCCATTGATTGCCGCCCGCGCGTCAGTACTCCTGTCTCCGGCCGGAATTCACACGAACGGCCGCGTTCGGCCCCGGCGTGGTGGCTGCGCCATCCAGGCGACGGTGCGGTACGGGCGCTCCCGCCGCCGGTAAGGATGGCGCGACACGTTCCGCCTTGGAGGTCCCTCATGCGCCACCCGCTCGTCCCGCTCTGCGCCCTGGCGGGCGCCGCTCTGCTCGCCTCGGGCTGCTCCCCGGGGTCGTCACCGGCCACCGGAGGGCAGCAGGCGGCGGCCTCACCGGCGGCCCGCGTCGCCCTGAAAGACCCGGCGGAGGTCGGCGCCAACGAGCTCGGCCAGGTGCCGGTGCTGATGTACCACCAGCTCACCGAGAAGCCGGCCAGCGTCTACGACCGCACCCCGGCCGATTTCCGGGCCGAACTGGAGCGCCTCGCCCGGGAGAAGTACGTTCCGGTCACCGCCCGGGACTTCCAGACGGGCCGTATCGACATCCCGGCCGGCACGCACCCGGTGGTCCTCACGTTCGACGACTCGACCAACAGCCAGGTCCGCCTGGGCGCCGACGGCAATCCGGTGCCGGGCACGGCCGTCGCCATCCTGGCGGAGACGGCGAAGAAGCACCCCGGGTTCAAGCCGGTGGCGACCTTCTTCGTCAACGCGGACGCCTTCTCGGCCACCGGTCCCGCCAAGGCGCTGACCTGGCTGAAGAAGCACGGGCACGAGGTCGGCAACCACACCGACCGCCACCAGAACCTCCGCTCCCTGGACCAGGCGGGCGCCTCGAAGGCGATCGCCGCCGGACAGCAGGCGATCACGAAGGCCGCGCCCGGCTCCGGGGTCACCTCGCTCGCCCTCCCCTTCGGGGCCATGCCCCAGGACGCCGGGGTCGCCGCGCGGGGCACGGGCTACCGCTACGACGGGGTGTACCTGGTGGGGTCCAACCCCTCGGTCTCGCCGTTCGACAAGGCCTTCACCCCCGGCGCGATCCCGCGGATCCGCTCGGCGGGCCCCAAGGACCAGGACGCCGAGTTCGGTTCGTCACGCTGGCTGGACAAGCTCGCCGAGGCGAAGAACTGGTACGTCTCGGACGGCGACCCGAACGCGGTCGCCTTCCCGCGCGCCGCGCAGGACCAGGTGGCCCCGGCCTTCGCGAAGCGGGCCAAGCCCTACTAGGCCCTGGCCGGCGGACCGGCCTCCCGGCGGCCTGTCGCATCGGTGTCCGGGTGCGGGGCGACCGGTGGGCCGGCGAGGGCGGTGAGCCGGAGCTTGGTCTCGTCCTCGCTGCCGGGCACGGCGGTCATGACGATGATCTTGAGTTCGGAGTCGCCGTCGGTCAGGAGGTCGCAGTCGACCGTGACCGGGCCCACCGACGGGTGGTGGATCGTCTTGTGGTCCTCGCGGTGGGAGGCCACCTCCCCGGTCGCCCACAGCGCGGCGAACCTCTCGCTGCCCGCGTTCAGTTCGCGGATCAGCACGGCCAGTCGGCGGTCCCGGGGGAAGCGGCCGGTGGCGCGGCGCAGGTCGGAGACGACCGCGACGTCGGTGGCGTCGGGGTCCGCCTCGGTCACGGGCCACCGCGCGAGACGGGCGGGGCCGGCGTCCACCGGGAACCTGTCGCGGGCGAAGTTACGCAGCCGGGGCGGCGAGGCGGCGGGGTCGCCCAGCAGGGCGGCCCAGCCGCGGTTCCACCACACCAGCTGCCAGTCCGCCGCGAACACGGCGACCGCGACATCCCCGAGGCGGGCGAGCACGCGCTGCACGCCGGGCGGCAGATGGTCGGAGATCGTGCCGTCCACCGGCGGTACGAGCCGGGCCAGCCGGTACAGGTGGTCCCGCTCGGCGGTGGACAGCTGCAGGGCGCGCGCCAGGGACGCCGCCACCGACGCGGAGGGCGTCGTGGCCCGCCCCTGTTCGAGGCGTACGACGTAGTCGACCGACACCCCGGCCAGGTCGGCCAGCTCCTCGCGGCGCAGCCCGGCGGCCCGGCGCCCGCGGGCCACGGGCAGCCCGGCGGCCGACGGGGGCAGCCGCTCCCGCCAGGTGCGGAGCATCGCGCCCAGTCCGGTTCCAGGTGTCGCCGACATGACGTCCATCCTCCCGCATCCGGCCGCGTGCGCGCGGGCGCGAGGGTGGTACCGGTCTTCCTACCGTCGAAGCGTCCCTGGCCCGCGTCCGTGGCCGGGTCCAGAATCGAAGGCATGACCATCACCTTCATCACCGGAGCCAACAAGGGCCTCGGCCGCGAGACCGCCCGCCGCCTGATCGCATCCGGCCACACCGTGATCCTGGGAGCGCGCGACCGCGAGCAGGGCGAGGAGGCCGCCGCCGCGCTCGGCGCGCGCCACGTCCCCATCGACGTGACCGACGACGCGTCCGTGGCCGCCGCGGCCGCGAACGTCGCCGGACACGAGGGCCGGATCGACGTCCTGATCAACAACGCCGGTGTCCACGGCCCCGCCGGCGACCCCGGCGACCTCACCGCCGCCGACGCTCTCGCCGTCCTCGACGTCAACGTCATCGGCGTCGTCCGTACCATCACCGCGTTCCTGCCGCTGCTGCGCCGCTCGGACGACCCCGTGATCGTCAACGTCAGCAGCGGCATGGGCTCCCTCGCCCTGACCCACGACCCCGGCCGGCCCGAGTCGCATGTCGTCGCGCCGCTGTACACCTCCTCGAAGGCGGCGCTGACGATGCTGACCACGCAGTACGCCAAGGGCCTCAAGGACATCCGCGTCAACGCCGCCGACCCCGGCTACACCGCGACCGACCTCAACGGCCACAGCGGCCCCCAGACCGTCACCGAGGGCACGGACGCGATCGTCACCCTCGCCACCGAGGGACCCGGCGCGGGAACCGGCCGCTTCGTCTCCCGCCACGGCGAGATCGCCTGGTCCTGACACCGGCGCGTCCCTCTACGGCAGATCGAACGTCCAGGTGAGCGACACCTGCCCCGCTTCCGGGACGCCGCCGGCGCGCCGGTACGTCGCCAGCGCCGCCGGGTTGTCCTCGTCCGTGGCGGTCCACAGGCCGTAGCACCCCCGCTCCCGCGACAGATCCGCCAGCGCCGACACCAGCGCCCGGCCGACGCCCCGCCTGCGGAACGGCTCGTCCACACCCAGCTCGTACAGGAACATCTCGGTCCCCTTGTCCGGATGAGTCATCTCGACACCGGTGACCATCCCCGCCGGTACGCCGTCCACGTAGGCGATCAGGAGGTGATGGCGCTCGTCCGCCAGGAACCGTCCGGTCGCCTCCGGAACCGGCGGGGTGTCGAAAAGATGCCCGGCGGCGTGGACCGCCTCGGCCTGAGCGATGCGACGGATCTCCATACGGGGATCCTGCCCCACAGGACGCGGTCGTTCACCGCGTCCACAGTTCGCACCACACGGTCTTCCCGACGGTGCGGGGCGCGACGCCCCAGCGGTCCGCGACCTGCTCCACGATGAGCAGCCCCAGCCCGAAGCACTCCTCGTCGGCGGCGACCCGCACCGCCGGCAGCCGCTCCCCGCGCGGATCGCTGACCTCGATCCGGAGCACGCGTGCGCCGAGGGCCAGCCGTACCCGGAACAACCGGTCGCGCAGGCACCCGTGCAGCAGGGCATTGGTACCGAGTTCGCTCACGAGCAGCGCCGCCGACCAGGACAGCTCGGGCCGCCCCCACTCGGTGACCAGGCGGCCCGCACGGTGGCGGGCCAGGCTCACACTGCCGGCGACGGGGGTGTGGTCGAGCGAGTCCTCCTGAAGGACATCCCCGAACTCCGGCCCGAACTCCGGCTCGGGAAGCGGTACTTCCTGGGCTGCGGTCATGAACGCGCACCTCCGTGTGCGGTCGGGATCTGCCCGTACGGGGTGCGCGCGGCGGTGGCGATGCCGTCCCCCTGCATGCCGTTTCCGGCGCAGGGCAGGGCGGTGCACTTCCACCAAGTGACTCCACAGTGCGAGCGATTGCGTACTGACCGTAGCGTCGGATCTCTACGTCCATCAAGTCTCGATGGGCATAGAATTTTCTCTACGCGAGTTGTGTCTGGTCGTCAAAGGCTCCAAACTGAGGCGATTCACCAGAGGGGAGCAGGTTGTGGGAGGTACCAATCCGGACCGAGGAAAGTCGGTCTCGACTGTTCTCGGGCGGCGGCTTGGTGGGGAGTTGCTACGGATGCGTGAGGCTCATGGTCTTCGCCAGGCACATGCGGCCGACGCGTTGACGGCTTCGGTCGCCAAGGTTGCGAAAATCGAGCGTGGGTTGGTCCCCATACGGGATCCCGACATTCGAGCGCTCTGTCACCTGTACGGGGAAGAAGGCGCGAAGGCTCTCGACAAGCTGCTGATCCTTGCGAAAGCCGATCGTGACCGCCGCAAGGCCCGTGGCTGGTGGAATCAGTATCCGGAGCTGCAGCAGATGGTCGAGTACGTAGCGCTCGAAGACATCGCAACCCGCATCCGGACGTGGCAACTGGCGATTGTCCCGGGCCTGTTGCAGACGCCCGACTACGCCCGGGCGCTCGCTGTGGGGAACGGTTCCTGGGCGGATCCCGATGAGATCGACTCGTTTGTCGAGTCCCGGATGGCTCGCCAGGCGCGGCTGGTCGGGGAACGCCCTTTGGAGCTCTGGCCGATCGTCCATGAAGCTGCCCTCCGTCAACTCGTGGGCGGACGACAGGTCATGAGGGAGCAGCTTGGGCATCTCCTGGACGTGGCCACGCAGCCGAACGTCAAGTTGCAGGTGGTGCCCTATCTCGGAGGTGCGCACCCGGGCATGACCAGCGCCTTTACGATCGTCTCGTTTGCCGAGCAGGGCGCCCTCGACGTAGTGCACATGGACACGACGTCGACGACCCTGTGGCTGGAGGGTGATACTGATGCCGCGCACCACGGCCAACTGTTCGACCGAATCGCTAGGCTGGGTCTCGCGCAGCGAAACTCGGTCGCACTGATCGGTGAGGTTCTCAAGGAGTTGTAGTTCGCGTGCCCGCGTTCGAGTTCACGAAGTCCAGCTACAGCGGTGGAAATGCCGGGCAGGAGTGCGTAGAAGTCGCCCTCAACGTCCCGACCGTCGTCGCCGTTCGTGACTCCAAGGACCCCGCAGGCCCCGTACTCCACCTCACCCCCGCCGCCTGGGCCGCGTTCGCGTCAGCCCCGCTGCAGCATCAGGCCGTCTGTTGGCGTCCTTGCTGAAGCACGGCGGTGCGCAGGTCGCGGACGCCGCGGACTGCGGCCCGTGCCACCCTGGCAACGACTCGCACTGACCGAGGGGATGTACGGGGCCCTGGCGGACCCGGCAGGGGCCCCGTACACGCCAAGGTGACTTTTCCCGGAACCGGCCCCGCGCCAGGCCCCGCCCGTCAGTATGGTGCGAGTGACGATCACCTCCTCGGACCTCTGGCACCACTACGGCCGCGCCCGCGCCGAGCGCGACCGTGCCGTCCCCGAGGCGTTCCGGTGGGTCTGGAGCCAGGACTGTGGTCCCGGTCCGGAAGTTCTGGGGGAACTGTCGGGACGGATCGTCGGGGACCTCGGGGCCGGGGCCGGCCGCCATGCCGCTCACCTCGTCGCCCGGCACGGGCCCGCCCGAGTCGTCGCCGCAGACGCCTCGCCCGCGCAGAACGCGATGGCCACCGAGCTTTTCGGTCACCTCAGCCCACGCCTGCGCATCGTGCGCTCCGACGCCGTGTCGCATCTCCACGCGACCACCGGTACCTACGACGTGCTGTACAGCGTCTTCGGCGCGATCGACTTCACCGACCCGCGTCAACTGCTGCCGGCGGCGGCCGACGCCCTCAAGCCGGGCGGGCGGCTTGTGTTCTCCACTCTGGCGCACTACCTCGGTGGCGCCGTCGCCCAACCGGACGTCGTGGCGGCCGATGTCCCGGCGAAGACCCCGGAAGGGGAAGCGACCACCATGCGCCGCTGGGTGCTCCAGGAGCACGTCTGGGTGAAGGTCCTGGACGAGGCAGGCTTCACCGGGATCGGCGTCGACCTGCTGCCGCCCAGGGGCGCCGGGCCGCGCGCCGCGGGCACGCTCCTGGTGAGCGCGGTACGGCGGCCTTGAGCGCCCCCGCCGCCTGGGCCGCGTTCGTGTCAGCCCACGTGCAGCATCAGCCCGATGCCGGCCACCATCAGCGCCGCCGCCACGATTCTCGGCGCCCCGAAGCGCTCCTTGAAGAACACCGTTCCGATGACCGCGCCCACGATGATCGAGGACTCCCGCAGCGCTGAGACCGGGCCCAGCGGCGCGCGGGTCTGGGCCCAGAGGACCAGGCCGTACGCGAGCATCGAGAGGGCCGCGCCGAGCAGGCCCAGGCGGGCGTGCGGGCGGAGTTGGGGGAGGAGGCGGCCCCGGCGGGCGCAGAGCGCGTAGGCCGGGATCAGGGGGCCCTGGAGGATCAGCAGCCAGGCGATGTAGCCGATCGGTGAGCCCGCGCTGCGTACGCCCACCCCGTCCACGACCGTGTACGCGGCGATCGACAGGCCCGTCGCCAGCGCGGCCAGCAGCGCCGGCCACTGGCGCGCCGTACGAGGGCCCCGTATGCCCCACAGCGCCACCCCCGTCAGCCCCGCCGAGGCAACCGCGACGCCCGCCGTCTGCCACGCGTCCATCGTCTCGCCGACGAGGACGTCGGCCGCGACCGTCACCGCCAGCGGGGCCGTGCCGCGCGCGATCGGGTACATCTGGCCGAAGTCCCCGAGCGTGAACGAGCGCATGAGCAGGGCCATGTAGCCGACGTGGAGCAGTGCGGAGACGATCAGATACGGCCACGCCGCCGCGTCCGGCAGAGGGACGAAGCAGGCGACGACCGCGCTGAGGACCGCCGAGCCCCCGCAGATCAGGGTGAACGCGACGAGCTGGTCCTTGATCGTGTGCGCGATCGCGTTCCACGTGGCGTGCGTCAGCGCGGCGACCAGGACCGCGGCCACGACGAGCGGGGTCACGCCTCGGGCCCCGGGGTCCGGGCTACGGGTAGGGCGCCGGGTGTGGTGCCGGGGGTGGTCATGCCGGGCACGCTAGTGCCCCTTCCGCGCGGACGGCACGTCACTTCGCCGGAGCCGTGCCCGGGGCGGCGTCGATGCCGACCCGGGCGCGGGGGATCACCGGGTGGTGGTGTAGGCGCGTTCGATCGTCTGCGCCAGGGTGTTGCCGTCGCGGTCGGTCAGCTCGGCCCGCAGCGAGACGGATCCCGCCTCGGCCGGGTGCCGCAGTGACAGGTGCGTGCCGTTGACCGCCTCGGCGGGCTGCCAGGTGGCGCCCTCGTCGTACGACACCTCGAAGGCGAGCTTCGCGGGCCGCGCCCCGGCGGCGGCGCCCGCGACGCTGAAGGGCACCTCGAACCGCTCGCCCGCCTTCGCCGTGCCGGCCAGGGTCAGTTCGGGCGAGAAGCGGATCACCGACAGCGGCAGCCGGGCCGGCCCGTCCCCGGAGGTCTCGCCGGAACGGAAGGTCCACTCCGCGCGGACCCGGGTGCTGAGCGGGTGCACCGCCCGGTCACGGGAACTGTCCACAGTGAGCCGGTACGCGCTCTCCCCGGCGGGAACGGTGTACTCGGTGACGCCGTCGGTCGGGGGGATGCCGTGGTCGTCGGGGATCTCCTTGCCGCCCGCCTCCAGCGAGGACCGCGCCGAGGTGAGGCCGCTGATGCCCCAGTGCCCGGCGCCGTCGCCGTACAGCGGCAGATAGGCCCTGATGACGTTTCCGTTCCGGGTGGCACCGGGGTATCCCTGCTCCGGTCCGCCGTCCCCCGGCCCGCCGAGAGCGGGGCCGAAGACGCCGACGTTGAACAGCTCGCGGTAACTGCGGCCCGCCTCCCAGGTCCTGGGCGTCCTCATGAGGAAGTTCTCGAAGACCGTCTCGTCCCCTTCGCCCGAGAGCTGCCACATGCGGTACGACCACGCGACGCCGTTGTCGAGGATGTAGTCGGTGGTCCGCAGCGGCAGCTTCCCCCTCAGGTCGACGAAGGTGCGCACCAGACCGCCGTCGGGCGTGTGGGGAGACAGTTCGACCTGGACGCGCCGGCCCTCGACGGCCACGCCCGCCTGGAAGTCGACCTCGGCCAGCTGCTTCCGCTCGACCCGGGTGGTGAAGCCGCCCAGCCGGCTGCCCCGGTCCCAGGCCAGGCGGTAGTTGACCGGCCTGCCCTCGTCGTCCTGGCGGGTCCAGCCGCCGGAATACTGGGTGTACAGCCCGTCCACGGGTTCCCCGGAGCCGAGTTGCCCGAACCGCGCACCCTCGTAGGTCGGCAGAAGGTACTGGAGGCCGGCGCCGCGCAGCCCCTCGCCGCGTTCGAAGCCGATCACGACCGAGGCGTCGTTGTTCTCGGCCGCCGGGTCGGGCAGGGTGATCTCCACCGGCTGTGCCTGCCGGGCGTCGACGGTGACGGTGGTGTCCTTGTCGAGCCGCAGCCTCGGCTGCGCCAGCATGGCGTGGGTGGGCGAGGTGAGCAGGGGGTGGATCGCGCTGTTGAGGGTGTAGTCGCCCTTGGGCAGCCGCACCGTGAGTGCGCCGTCCTGCCCGGGGGCGTGGTCGGCGTAGAAGTCGGTGTCGAAGCCCGCGACGGAGGTGAGGGCGTCGCCGGTCGGCGCGCCGTTCTCGTCGATGTGCTTCAGCGTCAGCTCGTACGACTCGGCCTCGCGCTCCACGCCGACGGCGGTGCGCGCCTGGATCCTGCCGTCGGCCGAGGCGGCGGCCACCGAGCCGCCGAAGGTGCCGTCGGCGCTGCCGGCGCGGGTGTCCGCCGTGACGGAGGCGTTCGCCTCGCCGCCCGCCGGGACGGTGAGCCGCCGCGGTGACACCGTGAACATGCCCTCGGCGGCGGGCTTGCCGTCCACCGCGAAGGCGTCGACGGACAGCTCCAGGGTGACCGGCTCGGTACCGAGGTTGCGGTAGGTGAGCGGCTCGGTCACCGGTTCGTCGTCGCCGTGCGGCCACTGCTGCCGGCCGAAGCCGATCGGCCCCTGCTCGGTGACGACGCTCTGCTCCAGCGCCCGGGCGACGTCGGTGCGGCCCGTGCCCTGCTGGAAGGAGCTGTACGGGCCCGGCTTCGCCGAACCGGTGAGGGCGGCCTTGATGCGCTCGCCGCTCCAGTCGGGGTGTCGCTGGGCGAGGATCGCGGCGGCGCCCGCGACATGCGGGGTCGCCATGGAGGTGCCGTCGATGGTGAGGTAGCCGGGTACGTCGGAGGGGAACAGCTCCTCCAGGACGCTGCCGGCGGCCGCGGCGGCCGTGATCCCGACGCCGGGCGCGGTCAGGTCGGGCTTGACGCCGCCGTCACCGTAGCGCGGGCCCCGGCTGGAGGAGTCCGCGAGCCGGTCGGCCGCGTCGACCGCGCCGACGGTGAGCGCGGCGTCGGCGCTGCCGGGCGAGCCGACGGTCCCCTCGCCCAACTCGCCCTCGTTGCCCGCCGCGACGACGAAGAGGGTGTCCGTCTCGGTGGAGAGCCGGTTGACGGTCTCCTCCATCGGGTCGATACCGGGGGAGTCCGTTCCGCCGAGGCTGAGGTTGACGATGTCGGCCTGCTCGGCGACCGCCCACTCCATGCCCGCGATGACGCCGGAGTCGGAGCCGAAGCCGCTGTCGTCGAGGACCTTGCCGTTCAGGAGCCGGGCACCCGGGGCGACGCCCTTGTAGGCGCCCCCGGACCTGGCGCCCGTACCGGCCGCGGTGGACGCCACATGGGTGCCGTGGCCCTGCTTGTCGCCGGTACCGGAGGAACCGGAGAAGTCCTTCTCCGCGATCACCCGGTCCGCCAGGTCGGGGTGGGTCGTGTCGATACCCGTGTCCAGTACGGCGATTCTGACGCCGGTGCCGTCGTAGCCTGCTGCCCAGGCCGTGGGCGCGCCGATCTGCGGCACGCTCTTGTCGAGGGCGGCCCGGCGCCTGCCGTCCAGCCACACCTTCTCCACCGCCGTCGAGACGGTGAACCCGGTGTGGGTGTTGGTGTTGGCGTCGGTCACCGCGTTCCAGAAGGCGGCGCCACGCTTCTTCACGGGGCGCATCGCCTTGCCGTTGACGACGGGAAGCGCACGGCCCATCCTCGCCCCGGCCCCGGTGAACGGGCTCATCGAGGGCGCCTTCTCGCCCCGGAACGTGACGATCAGCGGCAGGTCGGAACGGCCGGCGTCGTCGTAGCCGTCCGCCACCAGCTGGGTCACGTCGAACAGCCGGGCGTCCAGCTTGCCCTGTGCGAGGAGCAGTTGGGCGTCACCGGGCACCACCCGGGTGTGCCCGTCGACGGTGCGGACCGAGAACGGTATCCGCTCGCGGCCCTTTGCTCGCTGCACCCCGGCCACTTGGCCGGCGCCGTCCAGAAGGACGCGGTCGCCGGTGACCAGCGTCACCGTTCGCACCGTCTTCGCCGTCTTCGCCGTCTTCGCCGTCTTCGTCGGCTTGGCCCCGGCGCCGCCGCCCGTGCCCGGTGTCACCGCCCCGGAACGCCCGTCCGCCATCTCACCGGCCGGTGCGGCCTGGGCCGCCCCTCCGGGAACGCCGCCCAGCAGAAGGGCCGCGGAGGCCACCCCCGCCACCACGGCCGCACGTCTTTGTCCTGCGCGCAACTCCACCTGAACCCCTCAACTCCGGCCATCGGACAGGAGCCGTCCCGCGGCCCGGAAACCCGGCGCCTCACCCCGTACGTCACACGGCTCGCCCTTCAGACGGGCCGGGGGACCACCGGGGTTGTCAGGCAGTCACGGCTTCCTGGGTGAGGGGTCCGCAAAGGGATGGAGGAGCGCCGCGCGGAGTACGGAGGAGCGGCGCGCGGAGTATGGAGGAGCGGCGCGGAGTTACGCACCGGAGAGCGCCGCCCCTCCCGTTCACCCCGCCGCCAGCACCGCCGCCACCACCGGGCCCGCCGCGTCGCCGCCGTGGCCGCCGGCCTCCACGACCGCCGCCGCGGCGAGGTCGTTGTGGTATCCGGTGAACCAGCTGTTCGACGTTTCCTGGCCGTCGACCTCCGCGGAGCCGGTCTTCGCGCCCTTGTCCCCGCCGAGCCCGGACATCGCGTTCGCGCCCGTACCGCTCGTCGCCGTCAGCCGCATCATGGAGCGCAACTGCTGCGCCACGCCCGACGGCAGCGAGCGCGCCGCCGTCGCGATCTCCCGGTCGTCCAGCGAGGGGGAGACGATGACCGGCTGCTTGAACGTGCCGTTCTTGGCGGTCGCGGTGATGGACGCCATGTTGAGGACGTTCATCTGGACCGTGCCCTGCCCGATGTACTGCGCGGCCGCCTCGGCGCCCGTCGACGTCGGGATGGAGCCGTCGAAGGACGCGACGCCGGTCTTCCAGTTGTCGAGGCCGATGCCGAAGACCTCCGCCGCCTCCTTGGGCAGCGCGCCGTCGTCCTTCGTGTCGTCGATCAGCTTGATGAAGGCGGTGTTGCAGGAGCGGGCGAAGCTCTGCGAGAACGGCGCGCCGTCGATGGAGAAGTCGTCCAGGTTCTTGAAGACACGGCCCATGTACGTCGCGTTCTTCGGGCACTCGGCGACGCGGTCCGCGCCGATCAGGTCCTTCTCCAGCAGCATCGCCGCCGTCACGATTTTCATCGTGGAGCCGGGGGCCTGCTTGCCGAGCATCGCCGCGTTGAAGCCGTCCTTGCGGTTGTTGGCCACGGCCAGGATCTCGCCCGTGCTCGGTTTGACCGCCGCGACCGACGCCTCGCTGTACTTCTTCACCGAACGCTCGGCCGCCTCCTGGACCTTCGCGTCCAGCGTCGTCCTCAGCGTGCCCTCCTTGCCCTCGGCGAGGGTCAGGAGCGTCTCGTCGGCGGTGGCCCCGGGGGCGGTGGTGCCGTCCGCCCCGGTGTCGCTCTTCAGGATCAGCTCGATGCCGGCCGAGCCGCCCGCCTCCTTGCCGTACCGCTCGCGGAGCTGGTCGAGGACGGACCCGAGCGACGGGTACTTCTCCTTCGTCAGCTCGACGCCGTTGCGGTCGACCGCCTTGATCGGCGGTACGGACGCCTCCGCCGTTTCGAGGCGGTTGTCCCCGGTCAGCTTCGGGTGGATCACCGACGGGGCCCAGGAGACCAGCGGCCGGCCGGTCGACTTCCCGCGTACCACGGTCAGTTCGGACTCGTACGACCACGGCTTGCTCGCGCCGTCCAGCTCGACCGTCGCCTTGACGGTGAACGGAACCTTCGCGCCGACCGCCGGGCCCGGAGTGATCACCGCGTCGGTGACCCGGGCCTCGGTGCGGTACGCGCCGATGACGGGCGTCGCGGCGGTCGGGTCGTTGGTGAGCTGCGCGACGGCCGCCGCGTCACCGCCCTCCGCCCACTTGGTCAGGAAGTCCTTGGACGCCTGGTCGATCTCGGCGGCGCTCAGCGGGCCGGTCTTGACCGTCGTGGACGCCGACTTGGTCGCCGCGTCCGTGCTCCCGCCGGTCATCCCGTTGTAGACGTTGTACGCGCCGTAACCCACTCCACCGGCGAACACGAGAAACACTCCGCCTATGACGGCGGTCTTCGCTCCACTGCGCATGAGTGGTGGTCACCCCTCCCCAGGTGCCCCCTTGAACATCTGAACATGTTCAACTCGCGTGTGAGCGTGTTCAAGGAAGTCATCGACTGGGAACTCTACGGGAGGGTTGAGTCACACGGGGCGAGCGTTACAGGACTGCGACAGAGGGCCGCCGTCACCCGGAAGAGGGCCGCCGTCACTCGTCGCGACCGTGCTCAGCCGCCGCCGCGGGGCAGTGCCGTCTCCGTCCAGATGACCTTGCCGCCCGCCGTGTACCGGGTCCCCCAGCGGTCCGCGAACTGGGCGACCAGGAAGAGCCCCCGCCCGCCCTCGTCGGTGGCCGCGGCGGTGCGCAGATGCGGGGAGGTGGAGCTGGTGTCGGAGACCTCGCAGATCAGCGTACGGTCCCGCAGCAGCCGGACCCCGATGGGCCCGGTGGCGTACCGGATCGCGTTGGTGATCAGCTCGCTCAGCACCAGTTCGGTGGTGAACGCCGCCTCCTCCAGCCCCCATGCGGTGAGCCGGTCGCTGACCTCGGCGCGTACGCCGGCCACCGCGGCCGGGTCGGGCGGCACGCTCCATTCGGCGATCCGGTCCGCCTCGATCCGGCGGACACGGGCGACGAGTACGGCGATGTCGTCCCCCGGCCGGTCGGGGACCAGCGCGGTGAGCACCGACTCGCAGGTGGCCTCCGGGTCCGGTCCGGTCGTCCCGGCGAGCGTCGTGCGCAGCCGCTCCAGACCCACGTCGATGTCCCACCTGCGGTCCTCGACCAGCCCGTCCGTGTACAGCACCAGCCGGCTGCCCTCCGGCAGCGTGAACTCCGTCGTCTCGTACGGCAGCCCGCCGAGCCCGAGCGGCAGCCCGGCCGGCAGGTCCAGGAACTCGGCGGTGCCGTCCGGGTGGACCAGGGCGGGCGGCGGGTGCCCGGCGCGGGCCACCGTGCAGCGCCCCGAGGCCGGGTCGTAGACCGCGTACACGCAGGTGGCCCCGGTGACCGGGGTTCTGCCCCCGGAGAGCTGAGCGGTGTCCTCGGTGCTCCGGGAGGAGTCGGAGGAGTCGACGGCCCAGGAGGAGTCGGGGGCCTGGGCGGCGTCGCCGGTCCGGGCGGCGTCAGGGGCCCGGGTGGCGCCGGACGCCCGGGAGGAGCCGGCGGGTCCGATCCCGGCCCCGGCGGCCTCGGCGGCCCCGTTGGTATCGGTGGCCCCGGCGGCCATGTCGGCCTCGGCGGCCTCGGGGTCGTATCCGCCCTCCTCCTCGTCGATCCGGCTGACCAGCTCGTCCAGATGCCCGAGCAGTTCCTCGGGCGGCAGGTCGAGCGCCGAGAAGTTGGCGACCGCGGTCCGCAGCCGCCCCATCGTCGCGGCGGCGTGCAGCCCGTGCCCGACCACGTCGCCCACCACCAGCGCCACCCGCGCGCCCGGCAGGGTGAGGACGTCGAACCAGTCGCCGCCCACACCGGACTCGGCCGGCAGATAGCGGTAGGCGAGGTCGAGGGCGCTCTGGTCCGGCAGCCGGTTGGGCAGCAGGCTGTGCTGGAGCACCACCGCCATCGTGTGCTCGTGCGTGTAGCGGCGCGCGTTGTCGATGCACACGGCCGCGCGGGCGGCCAGCTCGCCGGCCAGGGAGAGGTCGTCCGGCTCGAAGGGCTCGGGGCGCTGCCCGCGCCAGAAGTTCACCATCCCCATGAGCACGCCCCTGGCCAGCAGCGGAACGGTGATGAAGGAGTGGAATCCGTACGCCAGCAGCAGCTCGCCGCGCTCCGGGTCGTGCAGGCTCCAGGTGTCCGAGGAGTGCAGGTCGGTGGTGAGCACGGGCTCCCCGCTGGCCAGGCTCTCGCTCTGCGGGGTGGACTCCATCAGGCTGAACTCGACGCCGACCCGGTAGAGCGGCGAGTCGTCCGCGACGCCGTTCAGGGCGATCCGGCGCAGACCGTGCCCGTCGGCGGTCGCGGGGCCCGGCTCCTTGCCGCGCAGGACGGGTTCGGCGAGATCGACGGTGACGAAGTCGGCGAAGCGGGGGACGGCCACCCGGGCCAGCTCCTCGGCCGTCCGTGTGACGTCCAGGGTGGTGCCGATCTGCGTGCTCGCCTCGTAGAGCAGGGTGAGCCGGCCGCGGGCCGTCTCGGCGCGCCCGGAGAGCGCGCGCAGTTCGGTGGAGTCGCGCAGCGTGGTCACCCAGCCCGCGGGGCCGCCGGCCTGGTCGGTGGGGCGGCGGTTGACCACGAGCTGCCGGTCCCCGGTGGTCACCACCTCGTCGTCGGCGACCTGCTCGGAGGCGAGCAGCCGCGCCGCCTCCGGGGCGAGCCCCAGCTCCGTGACATGCCGGCCCTCGGGGTACCGGGGGAGGTCCAGCAGGAGGGCCGCCTCGTCGTTGGCGAGCAGCAGCCGGCCGTCGCCGCCGACGATCAGCACCCCCTCCCGTACGGCGTGCAGGACCGCGTCGTGGTGCTCGTACATCCGGGTCATCTCGGCCGGTCCGAGCCCGTGGGTCTGCCGGCGCAGCCGGCGGTTCATGAACACCGTCCCGGCGGTGGTCAGCAGCAGGCCGCCGGCCGCCGCGCCGAGGAGCACCGGAAGCTGTTCCTCCACCGCGGTGCTGACCTTGGCGACGGTGATCCCGGCGGAGACCAGGCCGACGACCTTCCCGCCGGGGGCGAAGACCGGCACCACCGCGTACACGGCGGGGCCCAGCGTGCCCGGGCTCTTCCCGATGACGGTGTGGCCCTCCACCGCGGGTCGGTAGGTGCCGATGAAGTGCTCGCCGATCCGGGCCGGGTTGGGGTGGGTGTACCGGATGCCCCGCGTGTTCAGGACCACGACGAAGTCGACGCCGGACAGCTTCCGTGCGGCCTCCGCGCGGGGCTGGAGGATGGCGGTCGGGTCGGGGGAGCGCAGCGCCGCCACGATCCCGGGGGAGTTCGCGAAGGTCTGGGCGACGGCGAGGGATCGATTCGTCGCCTCCTTCTCACTGTCCCGGTGAGCCTGGAGGACGACGGCGGTCGCGGCGGCGGCCACCAGCAGCAGCACGATCACGGCCTGGAAGACGAAGACCTGCCCCGCGACGCTGCTGTCGCCGACCCGCGGCCAGGTGAGCCGCTGCCAGAAGGGAGTGCGCGGCCGGTACCGGGCTCGCCCCCCGGACTCCGGGCGCCCCCCGGGCTCCGTGTGCGCCCCGGACTCCGTGTGCCCCCCGGGCTCCGGGCGCGCCCCGGGCTCCGTGTGCGCCCCGGACTTCGCCCGCGCCCGAGGCCCGGCCCGCCACCAGGACCGGGGGCCGGTTGAGGGCCGGGGCTCCCCTGGACGTCGGGCCATACCGACAGAATTGCACCAAGTCCGGCGGGTGGCGAGTGCTGTCCGCCCGCTCTGTGGACGGGCTCCGCACTCACGTGTCCGGCCACATCCGGTACGGAAGCGGGCTGAGCATCCCTTGTCCGTCTCACGCCCCGCACATACGGAGCGCCACACGATCTGGACCCCGCCCATGGACGAGGGCCCGGTCCGATGTCAGGCGTACCAGGATGCGTACCGGCCAACGGAGTTCAGCCATCCGCTGCTCCGGTGCCTGCCCGCCGCTACACCCAGGTGTCCAGCCACATCCGGTTGCGCCACGACTCCAGCGGGATCGCCTCGCCCGTGTACAGCGGCCAGAAGTAGATGAAGTTCCAGACGATCAGCAGGACCAGCACCCCCGCGCCGACCGCCCCTATCGTCCTGCGCCGTTCGTCCGAGCCCCGCGGGCCCAGGATCGCGCCGATCATCATCGCCACCGCCAGACAGAGGTACGGGACGAAGACCACCGCGTAGAAGAGGAAGATCGTCCGCTCCTGGTAGAGGAACCAGGGGGCCCACCCCGCCGCCACCGCGCAGGCGATCGCGCCCGCGCGCCAGTCGCGGCGGAAGAACCAGCGCCACAGGACGTAACAGAGCGCGAAGGCGCCCGCCCACCACAGCAGCGGCGTTCCGATCGCCAGGACCTCGCGGGCGCACTTCCCGGCCGTCGACGCGGGGCAGCCGTCCTGCCCGGGGGCCGGGTCCTCGTAGAAGTACGAGACCGGGCGGCCCAGGACGATCCAGCTCCAGGGGTTCGACTGGTAGGTGTGGCCGGACGTCAGGTTGACGTGGAACTGGTACACCTCGTACTCGTAGTGCCACAGACTGCGCACCCAGTCGGGCAGCCACGTCCAGTTGCCGCCCTTGCCCGCGGTCGTGGCCCAGTTCCGGAAGTACCCCTTGTCGGTGACGATCCAGCCGGTCCACGAGGCGAGGTACGTGGCGAGCGCGACCGGCACCGTCGAGAAGAACGCGGGGACGATGTCCCGCCTCAGCACCGCCCGGTACGGCCGTACCGCGCCCGCCGTGCGCCGAGCGCTCACGTCCCACAGGACGGTCATGATCCCGAACGCGGTCAGGATGTAGAGCCCGTTCCACTTCGTCGCGAAGGCCAGGCCCAGCATCAGTCCGGCCGCCAGCCGCCACGGCCGCCACCCCAGCCGCAGCCCCTCCGCGACCGAGGCGTCCGGGCGCAGCACGCCCTCCTCCTCGTCCACCGGGAGCGCCGCCGCCAGCCTGCTTCTGGCCCGGTCGCGGTCGATCAGCAGACAGCCGAACGCGGCCAGCACGAAGAACATCAGCACGAGGTCGAGGAGCGCCGTGCGGCTCATCACGAAGTGCAGGCCGTCCACCGCGAGCAGCGCGCCCGCCAGGCACCCCAGGAAGGTGGAGCGGAAGAGCCGGCGGCCGATCCGGCAGAGCATCAGCACGGAGAGCGTGCCGAGCACCGCCACCATGAAGCGCCAGCCGAACGGGGTGAAGCCGAAGAAGTGTTCACCGAGGCCGATGACCCACTTGCCGACCGGTGGATGCACCACATAGCCGGGGTCGGTGGGCACCGGGACCGAGGACGGGTCCTTGAGGATCGACGCGTCGACGTCCTTGGGCCAGCTCCCCTCGTACCCCTGGTTGATCAGGGCCCAGGCGTCCTTGGCGTAGTACGTCTCGTCGAATATCACCGCCTTGGGCCGGCCCAGGTTCCAGAACCGCAGCACCCCGGCGACCAGCGCCACCAGGGCCGGGCCGCCCCACCCGGACCAGCGGACCAGCCGCGCGGCCAGCGGGGCAGGGACCCCGAGCACGGCCCACAGCCGGTCCGAGGGCCGGGTGTACGGCGGCACCAGGCGCTCACGCAGGCCCGTCACCGGGCGCGGGGCATGGCCGAATCGGCGCAGCCGCTGAGGCCATGAGGGCTGCTTCTCGTCGGCGTCGGGCCCCTGGAGGGCTTCTGGCGCAGTACTGGTCACCGCGCCATCGTAGGGAACGCCGCTGTGCGAGGGGTGCCGCCCGCCCTGCGAGGATGGCGGATGTGACTGCAACGCCTGGAACAACCCCGTCGGCACACTCCTCGACCGCCCCGTCGGCACCCGCGCCCGCGGGTGCTGTGACCCCTTCGGGATCCCCTTCGGGATCCCCTTCGGGATCCTCCTCCGGGGCCTCTCCGGACGGCGCCGGGACGCTGGTCCTCGCGGGCACGCCCATCGGCGATGTCACGGACGCGCCGCCCCGGCTCGCCGCCGAGCTGGAGACCGCCGATGTGATCGCCGCGGAGGACACCCGGCGGCTGCGCCGGCTCACCCAGGCGCTGGGGGTGCACACCCGGGGGCGGGTCGTGTCGTACTTCGAGGGCAACGAGTCCGCGCGGACGCCCGAGCTGGTCGAGGCGCTGGCGGGCGGGGCGCGGGTGCTGCTGGTCACGGACGCGGGCATGCCGTCGGTCTCCGACCCCGGTTACCGGCTGGTGGCGGCGGCGGTCGAGCGCGGCATCCGGGTGACGGCGGTGCCGGGGCCCTCCGCGGTGCTGACCGCGCTGGCGCTCTCCGGGCTGCCCGTGGACCGCTTCTGCTTCGAGGGGTTCCTGCCGCGCAAGGCGGGTGAACGGCTGGGCAAACTGCGCGAGGTCGCCGGCGAGCGGCGCACGCTCGTCTACTTCGAGGCCCCGCACCGGCTGGACGACACGCTCGCCGCGATGGCCGAGGTCTTCGGCGCCGACCGCGGGGCCGCCGTCTGCCGCGAGCTGACCAAGACGTACGAGGAGGTCAGGCGCGGCCCGCTGGGGGAGCTGGCGGCGTGGGCGGCCGAGGGCGTACGGGGCGAGATCACCGTCGTCGTGGCGGGCGCCCCGGAGCCGGTGCCCGGCGATCTCGACCCGGCCGAGCTGGTGCGGCGGGTACGGGTGAGGGAGGAGGCGGGGGAGCGGCGCAAGGAGGCCATCGCCGCGGTCGCCGTCGAGGCGGGCCTTCCCAAGCGGGAGGTGTTCGATGCTGTCGTCGCGTCAAAAAACGCGGCGCGCACGGCCCCCGCCGAAGGTAAAGGACTATCGTGAAATGTAAAGCGCAGACCGCGTGCCGGGTCATTGGGACATGAGAAGGCCAAGACCCATCCAATAATCGACAGGCGCTGATGCGCTCCCGCCTTCGAAGGCGTCCACTGGGTCAGTGGAGAGGAGCTGGCATGAGTGAGATCACGGGCACGGCCGTAGCCCACGAGGCATATGCCTTTTGTTGCATGCGCTGTGGACACGGCTGGGAGCAGGCTTATGACATAGAGCATCATGTCGACGGCTCGGGCCAGAATGTCGTCGTGTACAAGACGGAGGGGGTGCGGGTTCCCTCCCCGCTCTCCAGCCCGACCTGTCAGAACTGCGGCGGCCATGTCGTCCGCATCATGAGGTCCGGGCAGGTCTCGTCGGTCCGGGCGCTGATGACCGAGCAGCACCACCCGGCGAAGACGGCGAAGACGGCGAAGACGGCGAAGGCCCAGAAGGCCGACAAGGCGGCAAAGGCGTACGAGGCAGCCAAGGCGGCCGAGGGCGCGGGGGGCGCGGGCACGCAAGGGCAGCCGCCGGAGGAGATATCCGCCGGGCAGTCCGGGGGGACGCCGGAGCGGTCCACGGAAAAGCCTGCAGAAGAGCCCGCCGAAGAGTCCGCCGGGAGCCATCACCACTGGCACCTCTCCGACCTCCTCCACCCGTTCCAGCACCATCACCGCTCGTGATCGCGCGGGCCCGGTCCGCGGCGGATCCGCCTCCCGAGGGCTCCCCGTAGGATCGCGTCCATGAGTTCGAAGCAAGCTCCGCCGCCGCTGCCCGAGCCCCTCAGGGTGGCGGTCGCGGACGCGCACACCCACCTGGACATGCAGGAAGGCACCGTCGCGGAGGCCCTGGAGAAGGCCGCCTCGGTCGGGGTGACGACGGTGGTCCAGGTGGGGTGCGACGTCAAGGGATCGCGCTGGGCCGCCGAGACGGCCGCGGCGTACGACACCGTCCACGCGGCGGTCGCGCTCCACCCCAACGAGGCGCCGCGCATCGTGCACGGCGACCCCGACGGCTGGTCACGCCAGGGCGCCCGGGCCGGCGGCGGCGACGCGGCACTGGACGAGGCGCTGGCCGAGATCGACGCGCTGGCCGCGCTGGAGCGGGTGCGGGCCGTCGGCGAGACCGGGCTCGACCACTTCCGTACGGGCCCCGAGGGCCGGGCGGCGCAGGAACGCTCGTTCCGTGCCCACATCGAGATCGCCAAGCGCCACGGAAAAGCGCTCGTGATCCACGACCGTGAGGCGCACGCCGATGTGCTCCGAATCCTCGCCGAGGAAGGCGCTCCGGAGCGCACGATTTTCCATTGCTATTCCGGTGACGCTGAAATGGCGAAGATCTGTGCCGCTGCCGGTTATTACCTGTCTTTCGCTGGAAATGTCACCTTCAAAAACGCTCAATCGTTGCGTGATGCGCTCACCGTAGCGCCGCTCGACCTGGTGCTGGTCGAGACCGACGCCCCATTCCTCACTCCCGCGCCCTTTCGCGGGCGGCCGAATGCGCCGTATCTCATTCCCGTCACCCTGCGGGCCATGGCCGAGGTGCGGGGGATCGGCGAGGACGCGATGGCGGAGGCGATCGCGCGGAACACGGCCCGGGCGTTCGATTACTGAGCCTGCTGAGCCTGCTGAACCGCACCTCTGTGTGGGTGCGTACGGTGCGTAGCCGAGCCGCTTTGGAGAGTGACCGAAGCTCCGCTAGTGTCCGGGGGCATCCCGCACCGGATCCCCGTGGAGCGTCGTGAGCAGTGCACAGGGCAGTCACCGTGCGACACGCGGCGGGCGCCGCGGTTCCGGCGCCGGTTCCGCGGCCGCTTCCGGATCGGCTTCCGTAGTCGCGTCCGGCACCGCGTCCGGATCGGCTTCCGGCGCCGCCTCCGTCACCGCTTCCGGCACCGCTTCCGGCA
This sequence comes from Streptomyces sp. NPDC059255, assembly GCF_042752355.1. Classification (NCBI taxonomy): domain Bacteria; kingdom Bacillati; phylum Actinomycetota; class Actinomycetes; order Kitasatosporales; family Streptomycetaceae; genus Streptomyces; species Streptomyces sp. NPDC059255. The sequence goes on along the minus strand of NZ_JBHYZP010000001.1, from coordinate 40,661 downwards.
CCGTGACGCTGGAGGGCGCGCCGCCGTCCGCCGGGCGCGCGGAGGCGGCGGAGCCGACCGTTCCCCGCCAGCAGTCCGCGCCGGGGGCCGCGCCGCCGTCCGGCCCCGTGCCCGCGCCCGGCCGCGCGCCGGCGCCCGCCCGGCGCGGTCAGTCCCGGCGCCGTAAGCCACCGGCCGCCCCCGCCGCACCGGAGAACCTGCGCCGGCTCGTCCCGCAGGCCCTCGTCGTCGCCTTCCTGGCGGGCGGCACCTCCGCCTTCCTCGTCCACGACAAGGCCGTACGGCTCAGCGTCGACGGCGAACCGCGCACCATGCACACCTTCGCCGGCGATGTCGGGGAACTGCTCGCGCACGAGGGCGTCGACATCGGCACGCACGACGTCGTCGCCCCCGCGCCCGGCGCCCCGCTCGCCAACGGCGACGAGGTCGTCGTCCGCCACGGCCGCCCCCTCCTGCTCACCCTCGACGGGCGGCGCCACCGCGTCTGGACCACGGCGCGCACGGTCGAGGGCGCGCTGCGCCAGCTCGGGGTGCGGGCGGAGGGCGCGTACCTCTCCGTGTCGCGTTCCGCCGCCATCGCCCGGCACGGTCTGGCGCTGGACGTACGGACCGAGCGCGCCCTGACCTTCCTCGCCGACGGCCGCGAGCACCCGGTCCGTACGAACGCGGCGACCGTCGCCGAGGCGCTCGCCGAGGCCGGGATCGCGCTGCGCGGCCAGGACACCACCTCCGTACCGGGCGACAGCTTCCCGCGCGACGGCCAGACGGTCACGGTCCTGCGCGTCACGGCGGGCGAGGAGACCCGCGAGGAGCCCGTCCCGTACGACACCGTACGAACCGCCGATTCCGCGCTGCCGCGCGGCACCGAGGTCGTCGACCAGCTCGGGCACCAGGGCGCCCGCCGGATCACGTACGCCCTGCGCACCGTCAACGGCGTACGGCAGAAGCCGCGCCGGATCCGTACGGAGACGGTGCGCGCGCCGGTCACCCAGCGGGTCAGGGTCGGGACGAAGGCGCTGCCGGACTCCGTGGCGGGCGCGGACGGGCTGAACTGGTCCGGGCTCGCCGCCTGCGAGTCGGGCGGACGGCCGGACGCGGTCGATCCGTCGGGGAACTACGGCGGGCTCTACCAGTTCGACACCGGAACGTGGCAGGCCCTCGGCGGCAGCGGACGGCCCCAGGACGCCCCGGCCGCCGAGCAGACGTACCGCGCGAAGAAGCTGTACGTACAGCGGGGGGCGAGCCCGTGGCCGCACTGCGGCCGTAGGCTGACCGGGTGAGCACCACTGAGCCCGGCGTCCCCGACGCCTCCTCCGGCGTCCCTTCCGGCGGCCCCGGCGGCCCCGGCGGCCCCGGCGGCCCCGGCGTCCCCTCCGACGCCCCGTCCGCCGCATCTGCCCCACCCGCCCCGTCGGCCGCATCCGCCCCGTCGGCCACCGCGCCGGACGCCCTGCTGGGGCCCGCGGACATCCGCGAACTGGCGGCGGCGCTCGGCGTACGCCCGACCAAGCAGCGCGGGCAGAACTTCGTCATCGACGCCAACACCGTCCGCCGGATCGTCCGCACCGCCGAGGTGCGCCCCGACGACGTCGTCGTGGAGATCGGCCCCGGGCTCGGCTCGCTGACGCTGGCGCTGCTGGAGGCGGCGGACCGGGTGACGGCGGTGGAGATCGACGACACCCTGGCGGCCGCCCTGCCCGCGACGATCGCCGCCCGGATGCCGGCCCGCGCCGAGCGGTTCGCGCTGGTCCACTCGGACGCGATGCTGGTACGGGAACTGCCGGGCCCGGCGCCGACCGCGCTGGTCGCGAACCTGCCGTACAACGTCGCCGTCCCCGTGCTGCTGCACATGCTGGAGCACTTCCCGACCATCGAGCGCACCCTGATCATGGTCCAGTCCGAGGTCGCCGACCGGCTGGCCGCGGCGCCCGGCAACAAGGTGTACGGGGTGCCGTCGGTCAAGGCCAACTGGTACGCGGACGTGAAGCGGGCGGGCGCCATCGGCCGCACCGTCTTCTGGCCCGCGCCCAACGTCGACTCCGGGCTGGTCTCGCTGGTACGCAGGACGGAACCGGTGAAGACGACGGCCTCCAGGGCCGAGGTCTTCGCGGTCGTCGACGCGGCCTTCGCGCAGCGCCGCAAGACCCTGCGGGCGGCACTCGCGGGCTGGGCGGGCTCGGCCCCGGCGGCGGAGGCGGCGCTGGTCGCGGCGGGCGTCTCGCCGCAGGCGCGCGGCGAGTCGCTGACGGTGGAGGAGTTCGCGCGGATCGCGGAGTCGAAGGGGGCGGGCGCGTGACGCCTTCCGATCGCATACGGGTACGGGTCCCGGCCAAGGTCAACGTCCAGCTCGCCGTAGGCGCCGCGCGCCCCGACGGCTTCCACGACCTGGCGAACGTCTTCCTCGCCGTCGGCCTGTACGACGAGATCACGGTCACGCCCGCCGACACGCTCCGGATCACCTGTGAGGGCCCGGACGCCGACCAGGTCCCCCTGGACGCGACGAACCTCGCGGCGCGCGCCGCGCTCGCGCTGGCGCGGCGCCATGGCATCGACCCGGCCGTCCACCTCCACATCGCCAAGGACATCCCCGTCGCGGGCGGCATGGCGGGCGGCAGCGCGGACGGCGCGGGCGCCCTGCTGGCCTGCGACGCGCTCTGGTCGCTGAACTCCTCGCGGGACGAACTCCTCTCGATCTGCGCCGAGCTGGGCAGCGACGTACCGTTCAGCCTGATCGGCGGCGCGGCGCTCGGCACCGGGCGCGGGGAACAGCTCACGCCCCTCGACGTCGGGGGCGTCTTCCACTGGGTGTTCGCGGTCGCGGACGGCGGGCTGTCCACGCCCACCGTCTTCCGGGAGTTCGACCGCCTCACCGCCGGTACCTCCGTACCGCCTCCGGCCGCGGACCCGGCGCTGCTCGACGCCCTCCGTACCGGCGACGCCGCGGCGCTGGCGGGCACCCTGGCCAACGACCTCCAGCCCGCGGCCCTCGCGCTGCGCCCCTCCCTGGCGGACACCCTGGCGGCGGGCACGGCGGCCGGCGCGCTGGCCGCCCTGGTCTCCGGCTCGGGCCCGACGACGGCCTTCCTCGCCAAGTCACCCGAATCGGCCGCCGAGTTGGCCGAGGCGCTGCTGGCCTCGGGAACCTGCCGCACCGCCCGGGTGGCGGCCTCTCCGGCGCCGGGCGCCACGGTGCTGGAACCCGGTGCCTGAGACTTCCCGCGGACACCTCCGCGGGGTTGCCGTCCCGGTGGCCTGATCTGTCGCCCGCGGCGATGTTCCTCGCCAACTACCGCGCGAAGCAGCCCAGTTATCTGTGAAAGTTCTCCGATACACCGGAACCTCCCCTGGGTATCGCACATCTTCAACGGCGTGGGCGCGCACCTCGCGCACCGATCCGTATTCAAGGGGAACCGTAAACTTCATGAAGAGCAAGCTGACCGCCGTGGCCCTCGCTGCCGTCGTCGTCGCCGGCACTGCCGCTACCGCCCTCCCGGCCTCGGCCGCCACCGCCAAGGCAGAGCCGACCCGCTGCCTGATCGCCGACCTGGAGGCCGGCTTCGCCATGGGGGATGGCGCGAAGCCGGAGATGGGGCAGACCGAGAACCAGACTCAGGCGTACATCTGGTTCACCAACAAGAGCAAGCGCACCTGCACCCTGTCCGGCTTCGCCGGTGTGGACATGGTCGGGGCTCAGACGACCGATGGCACCTGGTCGCTGGCGCGCTCCTCCGAGGCGCCCACGAAGATGACCCTGGAGCAGGGGGACACGGTGGACTTCAGCATCACCCTGCTCCCGGTGGCCAAGTCCACACCGCAGAAGGAGAAGTTCGTTCCGGCGACGTTCCTGGTCACCCCGCCGAACGAGACGAAGCACTTCACCCTGAAGTGGCCGTTCGGCGGCCAGATCCTCAAGCAGGACGGCGCCACCCGCCCGGCCACCTACCTCAACCCGATCGGGCAGTAACCAACTGGACAGCGTCTGAGCTTCCGTTCAGTGCCGCTGGTGGTCACCGCAGTCCCCCCCCCGGAACGAGTTGAAGCTCCCGGGCGGCGCGGTGGCCACGTCCGACACGTAGCAGGCCCGGCCATCTCGCCGGGGCCGGGAGGTTGTGTTTCCGGCACCAGATCTCCTGAAAGCCCGTGAACACACCACGACCCCGCTGCGCGGTGGCGGGGGCGAGGTGCCAGGTGGTCCGGGGGGCTGTCGAGAGCCCCACCCGGTCGGAGCTGGGCTTCTCCGGGAGGGGCTCGCGGCTGTCAGTCGCCGGCGTGGAGGGCTCCGCGCTTCACACCGGCAACGAATGCCGACCACATGTCCGCACCGAAGACCAGGACAGGTCCTCGCGCGACCTTGCTGTCCCGCACCGGCACGATGTCTTGGCCCACGAACGCGGTTTCCACGCACGCCGACTGTCCGTTGCTGCGGCTCGACTTGATCCAGACGGCGCCTGTCAGATCAACCTTGTTCATAACTCCCTGCCATTTCGGAGATGAGGCGTCGTGACGCCTGTTCGCTGAGTGCTGTGCTCCAGATGCTCTCGAACGCGCTGTTGTAGTGCGCGACCTCGTTCGGCTTGTCGAGGTAGAGATCTCCTGTGTAGCCGTCCGAGTAGACGGTGGGAGGCTCGGAGTCCGTTCCGTCCGGGTTGCGCGGGAAACGCAGGATGCCGAACGGCCCTGACATGACGCCCAGATGAAGCCCCGCGCTGAAGGGCACCACCCTGGCCGTCACGTTGGGCAGCTCGCCGACCTCCAGCACATGCCTGAGCTGCTCCGCCATCGCCGCGCCACCACCAACCGGACGCCTCAGTACGGCCTCGCTGACGGCGACGTTCAGTGTGACGGGCTCGAAGGATCTCGTGAGGAGCGCCTGCCGAGCGAGTCGCAGGTGAACGCGTCGATTGATCTCCTCTTCGTTCTCCTCGGGGTTGTGCGTCCGCATGATGGTCTCCGCGTAATCCTTGGCCTGGAGCAGGCCGGGAATCAACTCGCTTTCGTACCAGTCGATTTCGGATGCCGCCTCCTCCAGCCCGATGAACAGGTCGAACCCCTCGGGAATCACGTCACCGTAGGCGTGCCACCACCCCTTGGCCTTGGTCTCTTTGGCGAGGCCCATGAGTGCCGAGGTGAGTTCGTCCGGTGCGCCGTAGATCTTGCACATGGCCTCGACGTCGAGGCTGCGCAGTGATGTCTGACCTGTCTCGATGCGCCACATCTTCGCCTCGGACCATTCGAGCTCTCGTGCCGCCGCACGAACGGTGAGGCGCGCCTTGTTGCGGAGGTCGCGTAAGTAGCGCCCGAGTTGACGGCGCGGCACGGTCGATCCGGTTGAGCCCTCCACCACGTCCCTACCCCCTTCTGTAGTCAGTATGAAGCACTTCGGTACTCGAAATGGAAGCACCCCTGCGCGCGATACGCAATGGAGTCAATTTGTTCGATGACTAGAAATGAGGACCAATAAATGAAGTCTTGCAGAAATGCCTTAATGGGGGTCATGCTGTCTTTGCGCTCAGGGCCAGGTTCCTGTCCCTGAGCGCAGCACTCCGGCGCGCCCACGGTCCCGTACGTCCAACCAGGCCGGGTGCGTGAGCCGTTGCCTTGCGGAAGAGGCAGCGAAAGACCCCGGCGACGTAGGGCGTCCCGGGGCATGGCTAACGCTTGTGAAGGAGCGTCAACATGGTGAAGTTTAGCTTTCGCCTCATCAGCCTGCTGTTGGGTGTCTTATTTCCGACCGCCGACCGCCATTGCCTGAGAGGGGCCCGGACCCGTCCGGTACCCACGGCTCGGCGTCATCTGGCGGCGTTCCGTTCGACGGTGATCTTCGCGCACGGCTGCGGTACTACCGCGTATGGGACGCATGCGGCCTTCTTGCGGCCCTGCGATCGGAACGAGTTGGAGCGTTGGGAGCGTGCCGAGATCCGACTGCGGCGCCGTCGCCGTCGTGACCTGTGGCTCGCCACTCATGGTGTCGATGCCGGGCCGTGCGTGATCTATGGCGTGGAGGTCTCCTGATGAAGAACCTCCGGAATCAGAACAGCGATGCCGTGGTGTTGCGGTGGCGGGGGAATCCCCCCTGTGTTGGGCTCGCGCGCATGGAGTTGAGTAAGGCGCTGGCTGATTGGGGGCTCGGTGAGCTGAGTGACCCGGCGCTCTTGGTGCTCTCGGAACTCCTCACCAACTCCGTGACCCATGGGCGTGTGCCGGGAAGGGAGATCGAAACGCGGTTTCTTTCGACCGGAGACGGTCTCCGCATTGAGGTGCACGACGCGTCGTCGGCGCGACCGCAAAAGCTGGACACGGACCTGACTCGGGATTCGGACGGGGGGCGCGGTCTCCTGATCGTGGAGACGCTGGCCGATCAGTGGGGTGTCCGAGACCGGGACGGCGTCGGGAAACTCGTCTGGGCATCGTTCACGTCGGCGCCGGGCTCGAACGGCGGCGGCCATGGTGGGTGAGGAGATGTGCGCACTGCGCGTGCGGAACGGTGACTGGGTGGATGTCGAGGGTGGATGGCGGGAAGTGGCCTCCGCGTCGGTGGAACTTTTCGTGACGGGTGGCCTTACGGTGGTGCTCCGTTTCACGGTGGGGAATCCGGTGCGGGTGCCCGGCTGGGCCCGGGTATTAGTTCTCCGGCCGACGGCGCTCCTGCTCGTACAGCGGGTGAAGTGGTCCGTGGTGGATGATCCGTTCGCCGGTCCGCTCGTTCACGAGGTGGGGTGCACGACGTGCCACGAGGTGCGGCAGCCATCCAACTACGGTGCCGGACGCGAGAAATGGTGTGTCGGTCACGCCGGGCGAACGGGGCATACGGGATTCCGCGCGATCACGACGGGCTTTCTGCGCGCGGTGCCCGAATCGCGGAACGGCTCAGTGAGTCGTGGCAGGTAGCCGTGGTGTGTTTCGCTGCGCCCTCGGCGTGGGCCGGAAGATAGGTGCGGTCCTGGCGGCATGGCGCGTTCGATGTGCCAGGGATGTTGGTGGTGCACGTTGCGCTGAGTACTGCCCGTGGGGCTGCTGCCGTCTCGACGGTGGCCTGTCCGATCCGCGCCCTCTGGAACCGGTTCACCGAATGACTGAGAGGTGACCGAATGGAATGCCTTCTTCGCGCGGCTGAGGGCCGACGGCTGGGGATGGGCTGCCCCTCTGACTCCTGGGCGATCTGACTGACACGCCACCGGGCCGGTCGGTCGTGTGCAACTGACTGGTCTGGTCCTCCTTTCAAGCCCTGGCTGTCCATTCCTCCTCGGACGGCCAGGGCTTGTCCATCTCCTGGGCTCCATCTGACGGGGCGGGACCGTGGTCATCCCCTGCCCGTTTCCGCCGGGCGACCTACGGGCGTACGAGAAGAACCCGCGTGGCCTGACCGCCCCGATCGGCTGCCCTCCCCAGGCGCCTGTCCCACCCGTCGGCCGATGGCGTGCTTCGTCCTCCCGTGACGCTGTACCTGTGTGGCGGCGCCGTCGCCAGGGCGCTCCGCCCGCTGATCAGGTTCGAGTGATGTTCTTCAGGTCGGCGCGTAGCTGGAGAATGTTGCGGTGGGTGCGCAGGTCGTGGCGGTGGGCGAGGTCGGCTTCGAGGTCGCGCAGGATGTTCCGGACCTGGGTGGAGCGGACGGTCGAGGCGTATTGGAGCAGTGAGGTCGCGGTGGTGAGGGCCTGTTCGAGGTTGTCGCGGCGCAGGTAGGAGCGGGCGAGCCAGGTGCCGTGGAGGAGGGCGTCGCGGTCCTCGGTGCGTTCGGCGTGGGTCCCGAGCCATGCGGTGATCGGTGGATCGGCTTCGGTGAGGAGGCTCGCGGAGCGGCGAGAGGTTGCCGAGTTGTCTGCGAAGGCGGCGGTGATGAGGCTTTGCCCGGTGACCACACTCAGGTCCGTGAGCCAGTACAGCCATGGCGGGCGGCTGTCGAGGGCGTCGGGGTGGTCGAGGTGGCGCTGGGCTTCGTCGGTGGACTGGCGTAGGCCGTGGATGTCTCCCAGCGCGGCGTGGGCGTGGGCGTGCCGGGCGGCGGCCAGGGCCCGGACGGCGGGTGGTGCGCTGCGGGCGGCGGCGATGCCGGCGTTGGCGAGGTCGATCGCGTCACGGAGCTGGCCCCGGGCGATGGCCTGGTAGGTGAGGCAGCCGTGGAGGTGGGAGGCGAGGGCCGGGTCGGCGGACTCGTGGGCGGCGGTCAGCCCGGTCAGGTAGTAGCGCTGTGCGAGCCCGTGGAGCCCGGCGTCCATCGCCATCCAGCCGACCGTCTGGGCCAGTTGTGCCCATAGGTTGACGGTTCGTGTGCGGGTGGCGGCTTCGGCGAAGCGGGATGCTCGCACGTAGTCGGCTACGCCGGTGAACTGCCGGTGGGCATGGCGGAGGGTGGATCGGTCGCCTCCCTCGGCGTCGTCGAGCCGGCGGACGGCATCGACGGTGGTGGCGATGGCGTCGGTGATGGCGGGTGTGACGACGAGGTCGTGTGGTGATGGGGCGGGTGCGGGGCCGGCGCGCGTGGCGGCGGTGGCGGTGAAGGCCGGGCCGGTGAAGGTCGCGCCGCTGATGGCGAGGAAGGTCCTGCGGTCCATGTCGCCCCCGTCCTGGATGACCCATTGCGTGGCTGTCTCCACGGTAGCGCCGGGCGCGGTGGGCGAGGGAAGGCCGTCGTCCGCCCGTACCCAGGCGCCGGAGGAACGCGTCCCGGGCCCCCAGAGGCAGGCGAGCGGCACAGGGCGGCCGAGGGCTTCGGCGAGGACGTGTGCGGTGACGGTGGGCAGCGGGTCACGGGGGATACGGCCCTTGGCGATCCAGTCGGCGACGGTGCTGCGTGCGACGTAGCCGGGCCCGAGGAGGGCGTTGACGGCTTGGGCCAGGCGGGCGGGAGACCACGTCAAGGCCGCTAAATGGTCGGCGAGTTGGTAATTCGGCGCTCCGTTGCGCCCGCCCATGTTTTCCCCCTTTTCGCCCCGGCTCCGACGGTAGCGGATCGGGCCGGTCACGGAAGGCGGTTCGGCCAGCCGGTGAAGGTGCCGACTTCACCCCTGATTCGCCGCAAGTCGGCAACAGGCAAAGACAGTTGGGCCTGAGTCGTCGCCCGGACAGGGTGGCCGTGGGCCGGGCGGGGCGGTGCACTGGTGGGGCGCGCCGATCCGGCCCGCTGACCCCCCTTTCCGTAGGAGGAATTTCATGGTGCCCAAGTCCCAGACCGCCGCCGTCAGCGCCCAGGCGGCGGAGGAGAGCGACGCGATCACCGGCCCCGTGGTGGTCGCCGTCGACGTCGAGGACGAGGAGTAGTCCTCTCCCGCGTCCCGAACCGGGTGCCCCTCCTCGCGGTTCCTGCTGGGTCCCGGGGTGGGGCACCCCTTGCGCTCGACCATGGAGGTCGCAGTGATTCATGTGTTCGTCGGACCGACGCTGCCGCGGTCCGAGCCGGTACTGACCGCGCCGGGCGTGCGGGTGTGGCCGCCGGCCCGGCACGGAGACCTGTTCGCCGCGGCGATCCGCCACGGCGACACCGCAGTACTCATCGACGGCGTATACCACCAGGCGCCGGCGTTGCGCCACAAGGAGATCCTGGCCGCGATGGGCCGGGGCGTGCGGGTGATCGGGGCGGCGAGCATCGGCGCGCTGCGGGCGGTCGAACTCGCGCCGTTCGGGATGCTCGGCGTCGGCAGCGTCTACGCCGCCTACGCCCGGGGGGAGATCGACGGCGACGACGAGGTGGCGGTCGGCCAGGCCCCGGACGGGGAACGGATCGCGCTGACCTGGCCGGTGGTCACCCTCCGGCACATCCTGGAGCTGGCCCGCCGGGCCGGGGTGCTGGACGCAGAGGGGGCCGCCGGGCTGCTGGCGGCGCTGCGCACGGTGTACTACCCGCAGCGCACGACGGCCGCGCTGCGGGCTGTCTGCCGCTGCCACGGGCAGACAGTGTTCGAGCGGTGGCTGGCCGACCAGCGGGAACGGGACCAGTACTTTGGCGACGTCAAGCGCGCCGATGCCCTGGCGGCCGTGCGCACCGCCCGGGAGGGCTGGGAGCCACCGGCCGTATTCCCGGGACGGGGCCGGGAGACGGTCCACCTGCGCCGGTGGTCCAACTTCTTCGCCCGGAGCCGCGTGGACGGGCTGGACCTGTCGACCGAGGACCGCCTCGTCTACCAGCAGGTGTTCGATCCGGCCTTCGGGCAGAGGTGGGCCGCCTATCTCGAACACCGCTCCCGGCAGCCGGGCGGCGGCGGGCCGGGCCTGCCGCTCGCGGCGCGGCTGGCCGCGGTCGGCGGCGGGGACCTGGCTGCCCATCAGGTGTTCCGTCCCGCGGTGGATCTGCGGGACGAGGCGAGCGTGGGCCTGCTGCTGGCCGGTGAGACCCGCGAGGACCGGCAGGCGGTCGCCCGGTACGCCGAGGCTCTCGCGCTGGCGTACCGCGGTCGGCCGGGGTTCTGGACCGGTGCGGTACGCGATGATCTCACCCGCCGGATCCTGCTGGAGGTGTGGCGGTGTCCGCCGGAGCGGTTCGACGCGGAAGCGTCCGCCCGGGGGCTCGTATACGGGGCGCGCGCCGTGGAGGCGGCCAAGCGGCTGGTGCCCGGGTTCCTGGACGAGCGGAGCGAACCGGTGGGGGCGGGCCATGGTGTGCGGTGAGGAACTGGTGGCGCTGCCGGGCACGGTGCGGGCCCGCACCGCGGAGCAGGCTTGGGCGCGAGTGGCCGGGCGCCTGCCGTCCTTCGGCATCACCCGGGTAGCCCGGTTGACCGGTCTGGACTGCATCGGGCTGCCGGTGTGGACGGCGGTCCGGCCCGCCTCTCTCACGCTGAGCGCCTCCCAGGGCAAAGGCGCCACCGACCTGCTGGCGAAGCTCTCGGCAGTCATGGAGGCGATCGAGCTGTGGCACGTCGAACAGCCACTACCGGTAGAGGCGCGCGGCCCGGCCGCAGACGTCGCCCCGGACTGTCCCCTCGATGCTCTGCCGCTGACCGTCCCGTACGACCGGCGGACGCTGGCCCGGATCGCGTGGGAGTGGACCCCCGGCACCGGCCTGCTCAGCGGGGAGAAAGCCCTGCTGCCACTCGACCTGGTCCGCCGCCGGGCGCAGCGGCCGCAGTGGGGCCCGGATCTGCTGCGCGCGACCAGCACCGGCCTGGCGTGCGGCAGCACCCGGGACGAGGCACTGCTGCACGCCCTGTTCGAGGTCGTCGAGCGGGACGTGCTCCACCGGGACGGGGCGGACGGCGGACGACGTCGGATACTGGTCGCCCCCAGCACGGTCGATGACCCCTACGGCCGGCAGGTGATCGACCGGCTGACGGCGGCCGGGATGTCGCTGGAGCTGGCGCTCGTGGACGGCCCGTACGGGCTGCCGGTGTGCCTGGCCTACCTGTGGTCGGAGGATCTCCCGGTGGTGTTCGCCGGCAGCGGGTGCCACACCATCCCGGCCATCGCACTGACCCGGGCACTGACCGAGGCCGCGCAATCACGCGTGACGGCCATCGCCGGGACACGCGACGACCTCCCGAGCGAACCCGCCCCGCTCGACACCTCGTCCTTCCACCCGGCGCGGCACGACGGGCTTGTTCCGTGGCCGGAGACAGCAGCCCGGTTCAGCCCGGCCCGGGGCGGCTTCGCCAGCCAGGCCCGGGAAGTGGCGCGGCGGGTCGAACAAGTCACCGGGCACGAGCCGGTTGCGCTGGACCTGTCCGACGCGGCCGACCTTGTCCACGCGGTCCAGGTTGTCGCTCCCGGTACCCGCTCACGCATCAGGAGGGCGATGCCCAGATGACACACCCCACTGCCACCCCGGCCGCCGCGCCCGCCGAACAGCTCGCAGCACAGTTCGACGCGTTCCATGCCGCGCGGGCGCGCACGGACCTGGTCGCCCGCCTGTACGCCGCGGCGATGGGAGAGGACCACCCGCAGGAGATCGCCTCCTCCAGCTCATGCGACTGGCCTCTGCTCGGGCTGATGGCCGCCCGGCTGCGGATACAGCCCGGTCGGCTCCTCGTGGACGCGGGCTGCGGCACCGGCGGCATCGGACTGTGGCTGGCCCGCGCCCTCGCCGCCCGCCTGGTCGGCCTCGACCTGTCCCCGGTCGCCGTCGACCAGGCCACCGCCCGCCGCACCCGTTTCCTCGTCCCCGCCGACCGCGCCGCCTTCCACGTCTCGCGGCTGGAAGCCACCGGCCTGCCCGACGGATGCGCCCATGGTGTCGTGTGCGTGGACGCCCTCAGCTTCGCCACGGACCGAACAGAAGCGGTACGCGAACTCGGCCGCATCCTGGCGCCCGGCGGCCGGCTCGTCCTCACCCGGGCGCTGCGGCGCGGCGCCGAACCCGTCTGGCAGGAGCAGGCACGCGCCGCCGGGCTCACCGTGGAGCACGTGGACGAGCGGCCCGCCGAGCCCGCGATGTGGGAGCGCCTGTACCGGCTGTGGGTCAGCCACGCCGGGGAACTGCGGCGCGATCTCGGCGACGTCCAGGCGCAGAACATGCTGCGTGAGGCGGAGCGGATGCTGCCCGTCCTGGCGGGTCGGCGTGCGGTGCTGCTGACCCTGCGCCGCTCGGTGCAGGCACCGGCCGCGCCCGGGGCGGCCGATAGGATGAGCGGGCCCGGCCGCCACCCCGGCGACGGCGCCGCGACCGGTGGAAGGACCCCGCAGTGAGCCAGCGTCCCGCCCGTGCGGCGGTGTTCTCGGCCGGTGCCTGGGGTACCGCCGTCGCCAAGATCCTGGCCGATGCCGGCACCGACGTCATCGTGCACGCCCGCCGCAGCGAGATCGCCGACGCGATCAACACCGGCCACCGCAATCCCGGGTACTTCCCGGACATCGAACTGCCCTCGTCCCTGGTGGCCACGACCGACCCGGCGACCGCGCTGGACGGCGCGGACTACCTGGTCCTCTCGATCCCCGCGCAGTCCCTGCGGGCCAGCCTCGCGGTGTGGGCGCCGCTCATCGGCCCGGACACCGTGATCGTGTCGCTGATGAAGGGCATCGAGCAGGGCACCGCACTGCGCTCCAGCGAGGTCATCGCCGACGTGACCAGCGTGCCGGCGGAGCGGATCGCGGTGCTGTCCGGGCCGAACCTCGCCCGCGAGATCATGGACGGCAAGCCCGCCGCCGCCACCGTCGCCTGCACGGACGAGGGCGCCGCCCACCGCTTCCAGGCGGCGTGCCACACCTCGTACTTCCGCCCGTACACCAGCGCCGACGTGATCGGCTGCGAACTCGGCGGCGCGGTGAAGAACGTGATCGCCCTCGCGGTCGGCATCGCCGCGGGCATGGGCCTGGGCCACAACGCGGGGGCCATGCTCATCACCCGGGGACTGGCGGAGGCCACCCGGCTGGCCACGGCCCTGGGCGCCGACCCGGCCACCCTCGCCGGACTGGCGGGCATGGGCGACCTCACGGCCACCTGCCTCTCCCCGCTCTCCCGCAACCGCACCTTCGGGGCACACCTCGGCCGCGGCCTGAGCGTCGACCAGGCCACCGCCGCCACCCGGCAGACCACCGAGGGCGTCAAGAGCGCGGAGGCCATCCTCGGCCTTGCCCACGCCCACGGAATCGATATGCCGATCACGACCATCGTCTCCGCACTGCTGCACGAGAAGGTCACCCTCGACGAGGCCGCGGCCGCGCTGATGCAGCGGCCCGCGAAACCCGAGCGCTGACCCCGGCGCCCCGCCGCGGGGCGCGCTGCCCGCACCCTCACCTCCCGTACCGGAGGCCCCTGTCATGCACGCTTCGACTGTGCTGCCCGCTGCCCAACTCGTCGTCACCGCCGCCCTGGTGGGGTGGATGATCACCGGCTTCACCCACCTGCCCGGCCGTTGGCTCCGCTGGAAGATGTTCTGCCGGGCCACCTTCACCATCATCTCGCTCACCGGCACCAAGGACGGCCGCACCGAGCCGGTGAACGTCTACGACTATCTGTCCCCGGGCTCCTTCATCCTCGGCCCGCCCCAGCTCCAGGCGATCGTCTCCCACCTCACGGACAACGGACGGTACGACCGGATCGACGGACACGGCCGTCTCCTGTCCGCGACCGGCGAGCAGCCCATCACGGTGAAGGACAGCCATGTGGCTCTTTGACGCGATCGCCTCAGGATTTCAGCACCCCACCGACCCCGGGCGGCTCCAGTGGTTCCGTATCATCTTCGGCACCGTCTGCACGCTGCGGTTCGCGCTCTCCCTGGGACAGGGCGGCTGGGACCGGTTCACCCCCGGATCACTCAGCTCCCACCTTGCGGAACAGGGCTTCGGCCCCACCCGGGCCCGCCTCCTGATCAGCGCCTACCGGCCCGTTCTGATCGTCCGTACGGCTGCCGCCCTCGCCCTGGCCGCCGGCCTGGCACCCCGACTCTCGCTTCTGGTGGTTCTGGCCGGGGCGGCCATGGAACTCCTCTACCTCCGGAGTCCGAACGCGGTCCGCTACACGCTGCTGACCGGCGCCTGCCTCCTCGTCGCCGGTGACCTCGGCCACGGGCTCCGCATCGAGCACGGCCCCAGCACGGCCAACACCTGGGCCCAGTGCCTTCTCGTGCTGATCACCACGGACATCTACTGGAACAGCGCCTGGCAGAAAATCCGCTCGCCCCAGTTCCGCAGCGGCCTGTACCTCGCCCAATGGATCCACGTCTACACCCAGGTCAAAGACCAGCTCCCCTACCGGCGCCAGTACGCCGTTCCCGGCTTCGTCCGCCGCCACCTGGGCAACCTCACCGGCCGGGACATCCGCCTCTGGCGACTGGTCGCCGCCACCGTCATCACGGCGGAGATCGCGCTGCCCCTCGCGCTGCTCATCCCGGCGACGATGCCGTACGCCATCGTCGCCGGGATCGGAATGCACGCGGCCTTCACCTGCCTCAAACCTCGCCAGTTGCTCACCTTCTCGGGCCTCACGGTCGGCACCTATATCGCCTTCGCCGTCTGACAACCCTCCGGGCCTGGCCATCAGGTGTCAGAACTGCTGCTGCTCGGCGCCGGGTGGGAGGAGGCAGGGGGTGCTGACGATCAGGACGAGGCGCTCCTCATCGCTGTCTCGGACTGAGATGAACTGGTGGTTCGCCGGGTGCCTGGCGTAGAGAAGATTGGGCGGGCTGGCTGTGGGATCGCTGCGGAAGTCCTGAATCTCCAGACCTTGCTCCTTGAGGGTGTCCCTGATCGTCCGTACAGCTTCGGCGTGCTGGGACTGCGGAAGCCTCGCGCGCACGGAGTAACGCAACGTGAACCTTCCATCATCGGCCGACTCACCGTTCTTGCCGGTGCAGTTGGTGAAGTTCGCTGCGGGAACCTCGGGGTCGGTCCCGGGCTCGATCTCGGCCTTGGCGGTCCGGGCCATGGATTCGGTCCAGTGCCTGGCCCATTCCTCGGCCTTCTTCTTGCCCATCCGGGGCAGGGGAGCGTTGGCGCTGTTTTCGCCTTCGGACATGCAGCCTCCTAGCAGCAAAGTGAGTGCCAGAACAGCAATGCTCTGGCGCATGACGCGCATGGACCCGTGTCTCCTTACCATCAGGAATTCACTCCGAGGCCCGGCTGCTGCCCGGCGATGATGGCCCCCATGTTCTCCAGGCTTTGGCTGTTGTCGTCCCAGTAGCCGCTGTGCCCGTTGGTGTCCACGTACATCCTCTGAGCGCCGAACTCGGGCTCTTTCGGGTCCTCGCCCAAGGTGAGGCCGGAGGTCCGGTTGGAAATGAAATCGTCGGGGGCGGCAGCCACCCACAGGCGTTTCGGGTTGATGTGTAGCTGATCGGAGCGGTCGACCGTCAGGCCAGGACTCCCCACGACCACCATGTCGTCCGCGTCCAGCCCTCGGCCCCCGGCATCTGCGGCTCCCGCGGTGGTGGAGCCATAGCTGTGGGCGAGGACGGTCAAGTGCGAACGTTCGCCTTCGTGGGCGGTGCGCAGGCCGTGCGTGAAGTTGCGAAGGTCTTCGGCTCCGTCCAGCGCTCGTCCGTCGGTGATGACGCTGTTGTTGATCTCCGGAGCGTCGTAGCCCAACCAGGCGATGGTGGAGATGTCTTTGGGGTCTCCGCCGTTCCAGCCTCCCGCTGCGTTCTGCAACTTGTTGACCCGGTCGATCTGTCCCCCGAAATTCCCCAACTGGGTATCCGTGCCCGGGACCTGGACCGCCGTGTGTTTGGCTGTGTCCGGGTTCCCGATCGCCACGATCGCGCGCCCGTGCCCCTTCGTGCTCAAGCCGAGCAGATACTGCTGTTTGTGGGCAGGGCCGGTGTCCGCCTTTTCCAGGCGGTCCTTGAGGGAACTCAAGGAGCGGAAATGGCTTCGCTCCTGATAACCCAGGCTGCCCTCCCGCAGCGCGTAATCGTTCAGCTTCATGTCCAGCACCGTCCGATTGGCCTGGTCCCGTGCAGTCGTCGGCAGGCCGTCCAGCGCGCCGAGTTGGTCCGGGAACGCGGCCAGGTGGAAGCGCTGGTCGTCCTCGCCCAGGGCGGCCCACCACCCCGCCGCCTGCTTCGGGTCCTTGCCGTCCGGGATGTCCTTCTGGCTGATCCCGGCGAACTCGGCGACCCGTGTGGCGTCTTCCTGGGCGTTCGCGCCGCCGTAGCGCTTGTCCAGGTCGAACGGGTCGATCCGGTGGAGGAGTTCGGCCGCCTGATGGCTGGCGGTTTCGGCGTCCGCGAGGGCCTGGTCGATACGGGCCCGGAATTCGCCGAGTCCGGCGTTGGCCTTCTGTTGGAGGGCCGCGTGGTCCGGGTCGTTGCGGTGCTCGGGGGCGAAGGGCTGTTTCGGTTCCACCCAGCCGTCGTCCCGGACCGTGTGCCCCGCTGCCTCCGCGTCGGCCACCGCGGTGCGCAGCCTGCGCCGGGCCGCCGCCATCTTCGTCCGGAGGGTGTCCAGGAGCGTGGTGATCAGTTGGGCGTCGAGCTGCGCCGTGCCCAGCTTGCTCTCGGTGGCTTCCATCGCTCCGAAGCCGCACGTCGCGCTGAGGCCTGTCCAGTTCGCCTTGTGGAGCGGGCCGGTCACCCGCCTGCCGCTGTCCGTCCGGGTCCTGCCCAGCGCCTCGGCGAGCTTCTTCCAGGAGGAGACCGCCGCTTCCAGATCCGAGAAGTCCTGCGTGAACAGGCGCCTGAAGTTCTCCGGCATGACGGCCGCCTCACCAGCCCCGGAAGGAAGTGAGGACTTCCCGTTCCGTGATGTCGTGGCCGTTCGCCAGCAGCCGCAGTCCCCGCGCGTGCTCGGTGAGGTTGTCGCGGAGCGCGCCGAGTGCGCTGCCCCAGCCCTCGCCGGTCTCCTCCAGCCGTGGGCCGGCCGTCCAGTCGCGTAAGGAAGCCGAGGCGGCGGCCAGGTCGTCCACCGCCCTCTTCAGGAGCGGCCGGAGATCCGTCACCAGGGTGTCCGCCGCCCCGGCCGAAGCCCTCAACTCGCCCGCGGAAATATCGAGGTCGTGGGTCACGTGATCCTCACCCTCCGATGTCGCGCCATGGCTCTGTGCTACGCGCGATCTTATGCGGGAGCCGTGAACCACCTCAGGCCGTGGTGTCCGTCGGGGCGACTACGCTGGTACGTCGATCGACCTTCGGTCGAGTTTCCCCGGTACAGGAGCGTTGATGGCGGTCAATCTGGTCAATGTCGAGGCAGTCACCAAGGTGTACGGCACCCGTGCGCTGCTCGACGGTGTCTCTCTCGGCGTCTCCGAAGGGGACCGGATCGGTGTCGTCGGGCGGAACGGGGACGGCAAGACCACCCTCATCCGGATGCTCGCCAAGCTGGAGGAGACCGATACGGGGCGGGTCACCCACAGTGGTGGGCTGCGGCTCGGTGTGCTGACGCAGCACGACTCGCTCGACCCGGCCGCCACCGTCCGGCACGAGGTCATCGGTGATCTCGCCGACCACGAGTGGGCCGGGAACGCCAAGATCCGCGATGTGCTCACCGGGCTCTTCGGCGGGCTCGACCTGCCCGGGTTCCCGCAGGGGCTCGACACCGTCATCGCGCCGCTCTCCGGCGGTGAGCGGCGGCGGATCGCGCTCGCCAAGCTGCTGATCGGCGAGCCGGAGCTGATCATTCTCGACGAGCCCACCAACCACCTCGACGTCGAGGGCATCGCCTGGCTCGCCGAGCACCTGCGCGCCCGCCGCTCCGCGCTCGTCTGCGTCACGCACGACCGGTGGTTCCTCGACCAGGTCTGCACCCGGATGTGGGACGTCCAGCGCGGTGCTGTCCACGAGTACGAGGGCGGCTACTCCGATTACGTCTTCGCCCGCGCCGAGCGCGAGCGCATCGCGGCGACGGAGGAGGCCAAGCGGCAGAACCTGGTCCGCAAGGAGCTGGCCTGGCTGCGCCGCGGCGCCCCGGCCCGTACGTCGAAGCCGCGCTTCCGCGTCGAGGCGGCCAACGAGCTGATCGCCGACGTGCCGCCGCCGCGCGACACCTCCGAGCTGATGAAGTTCGCCAACGCCCGGCTCGGCAGGACCGTCTTCGACCTGGAGGACGTCACCGTCCAGGCCGGCCCCAAGGTGCTGCTCGCCCACCTCACCTGGCACCTCGGCCCCGGCGACCGGATCGGCCTGGTCGGCGTCAACGGCGCGGGCAAGACCTCGCTGCTGCGCGCCCTCGCCGAGGCCGCGCGCAGCCAGGGCGACGAACAGCCCGCGGCCGGGAAGATCGTCGTCGGCCGGACGGTGAAGCTGGCGTACCTCTCGCAGGAGGTCACCGAGCTGAAGCCGACCCTGCGGGTGCTCGAAGCGGTCCAGCAGGTACGGGACCGGGTCGACCTCGGCAAGGGCCGGGAGATGACCGCGGGCCAGCTCTGCGAGCAGTTCGGCTTCACGAAGGAGAAGCAGTGGACGCCGGTCGGCGACCTCTCCGGTGGTGAGCGGCGCCGGCTCCAGCTGCTGCGGCTGCTGATGGACGAGCCGAACGTCCTCTTCCTCGACGAGCCCACCAACGACCTCGACATCGAGACGCTCAACCAGCTGGAGGACCTGCTCGACGGCTGGCCCGGCTCCATGGTCGTCATCTCCCACGACCGGTTCTTCATCGAGCGGACCACCGACAAGGTGATGGCGCTCCTCGGGGACCGCTCCCTGCGCATGCTGCCGCGTGGGATCGACGAGTACCTGGAGCGCCGCCGCAGGCTCGTCGAGTCCGCTGTCCCGGCGTCCGTGTCGTCGTCCACGTCCCCGTCCGCCGCGATGGCCGGGGCGGCCGACGGTGGGCCGGTTTCGGCCAAGGACAACCGTGCCGCGAAGAAGGAGCTCCAGAAGATCGAGCGGCAGGTCGCCAAGATGGACGGCCAGGAGAAGACTCTCCACCAGCAGATCGCCGATAACGCCACAGACTTCGAGAAGGTGGCGAAACTGGACGCGCAGCTCCGTGAACTCAAGGCCGAGCGCGACGAGTTGGAAATGCGCTGGCTGGAGCTGGCGGAGGACGCCTAGCCGCATGCGTAGAGACGGTGTGCAGAGCGCATAACGAGCGCGTCACGGGCCGGTCCTCCCTTGGGAACAGGGGCGGACCGGCCCGTCCCGTACGTCCGTCCGAGTGATAGAAAGAAGCCCCGCTCGACTGATGTGACGATGCGGAACCCATGCCCGAATCGCTCCATTCCGGCCGACCGTTCTGTCCGGCCGCCGGGATCGCGGGGGAGTACGACCGGGTCGTGATCCGCAGCAAAACAGGGGGAAAGCGCTGATGACCCAGCCACCCAGCCAGCAACCGCCGCAGGGGGGCTTCGGAGCTCCGCAGGATTCACCACAGGGTCCGCCGCAGGGGGCGCCTCAGGGTTCGCCGTACGGGGGAGCGCAGCCGCCGGCCCAGCCGCCGACGCCGCCCGCGCAGCCGCCGCAGATACCGGCCCAGCCGCCGCAGGCGCCGCCCGCGCCCGGCGCGGGGCCCGGATACGGATACCCGCAGACGCCGCCCGGCGGTCAGCCCGGATACGGCTACCCGCAGGCACCCGGCCAGGCGCCGGGACCGTACCAGCAGCAGCCGGGACCGTACGGTCAGCAGCCGGGACCGTACAACCAGGCGCCGGGGCCGTACCAGCAGCAGCCGGGGCCGTACGGTCAGCAGCCCGGCCCGTACAACCCCCAGCCCGGATACGGCTATCCCTCCCAGCCCGGCGCGCCCACCGCGCCCTACGGCGGCAACCCGGGCGGCCCTGGCGGCAAGAACTTCCTCAAGGGGAAGCCCGGAGTCATCGTCGCGGCGGCCGTCGCCGGACTGCTGGTGGTCGGCGGCGGTACGTGGTTCGCCCTCAGCGGCGACGACGGCGGCCAGGGGAAGAACCCGGTCGCGAACAAGAGCGAGGACGCGAAGCCCGACGACTCCTCCGGCTCCGACGACGACGTCGACACGGGCGACGGCAGCGGCAGCGGCCGGGAGGCGAACGACGACCTCAACGCCGGGCGCAAGGACGGTGAGTCCAAGATCGCCTGGCTCCAGACCAACGACGTGGACCTGCCGCGCAACGGCTCCGACGTGTACGGCCCGTGGCTCGTCGGCGACACCATCGTCAAGGCCATGTACAAGTCGGTCGTCGGCTACTCCGCGAGCGACGGCAAG
Source organism: Streptomyces sp. NPDC059255 (assembly GCF_042752355.1). NCBI lineage: Bacteria > Bacillati > Actinomycetota > Actinomycetes > Kitasatosporales > Streptomycetaceae > Streptomyces > Streptomyces sp. NPDC059255. The sequence goes on along the minus strand of NZ_JBHYZP010000001.1, from coordinate 20,180 downwards.
AAGAAGTGGACGATCCCGACCAGCGCCCCCGTGTGCGCCGCGCCCCACTCGGCGACGGACGACGGCAAGATCGTCATCGCCTTCGAGGACTCCAACACCGAGAAGTCGAAGTGCACACAGCTCCAGATGATCGACCTCACCACCGGCAAGGCCGGCTGGAAGAAGACGGTCGCCCAGCACGGGACCTGGGACTTCGTCAGTGAACTGACGCTGGCCATCAGCGGGGACACCGTCGCCGTCGGCCGCTCCAGCAACTCCGACGGATACCGCGTCAGCGACGGCAAGGAACTCTTCGGCAAGCAGGACGGCGACTGCCAGCCCGAGTCGTTCGCGGGCGGCGCCAAACTGATCGCCGGCATGGACTGCGGCCTGGAGGACAAGCGGGTCTCGGAGCTGGACCCGACCACGGGCAAGGCCAAGTGGTCGTACCGGCTCACGAAGGGGTGGGACCTTCAGAAGGTCTACTCCCTCGACCCGCTCGTCATCTCGGTCGAGAACAGCGACGAGAAGACCTGGAGCATCCTCGGGCTCACCGCGAACGGCACCCTGCGCTCGCAGCTCGACGGCGGCAAGGACAAGTTCCGGCCGAACTGCGGCGGCAGCTTCATCGTCTTCGGCCAGAACCTGGAGGGCTGCGTCGGGGTCGCCGCGGACGCGAGCAACTTCTACATCGCGACCGCGCCCGACTCGGGCTCCACCTCGCGTACCAACGAGGTCATCGCCTTCAACCTGGACACCGGGAAGCCCAAGTGGCGCTCCAAGGCGCCCGAGGGCCGGACGATGACGCCGCTGCGTATGGAGGGCGGCAAGGTCCTCCTCTACATGGACGCCTCGTACGACAAGGGCGGCACGGTCGCGACGATCGAGCCGACCGGCGGCGACCCGAAGACGATCCAGCAGCACCCGGCCTCGACGTCCCGGATCGAGACCTCCTTCTACTCGGCGAAGTACCTCTATGCGGACGGCCGGTTCTATCTGACCAGCGGCCGCGTCAGCGCGAGCAACGACGAAGAGGAACTGCAGACGAAGACGATGATGGCCTTCGGCGAGTGACGTCACGCGTCGCGTCCCCGCTCCGTCTCCTTCCTCTCCCTCCTCCCTCGTCTTCTCTCCTTGCCTCGCCTCTCCTCACTTCCTCTCCCTTCTGACTTTCCCGAGGTACGTACGCCCATGACGCAGCCACCTCCACCGCCGCCGCCCAACCAGCCGCCCAACCAGCCTCCGACACCGCCGGGCCGGCCGCCGCAGGGCGGATTCGGCGCCCCGCAGGAACCGCCCGCGGGCGGGTTCGGGGCCCCGCAGGACCCGCCGCCCGGTGGCTTCGGCGCGCCGACGCCGCCGCCGCAGGACCCGTCGTACGGGTATCCGCAGACGCCGCCCCAGACGCCCCCGCCCCCGCAGGGGTACGGCTACCCGGGGCAGCCCGGGCAGCCGGGGCAGCCGCAAGTCCCGTACGCCCAGCAGGCTCCGTACGGGCAACAAGGCCCCTACGCCCAGCAGGGTCCGTACGCCCAGCAGGGTCCGTACGGAGCCCCCGGCATGCCCGGAATGCCCGGCGGGCCGGGCGGCCCCGCCGCGCCCGGGGGCGGCAAGAAGCCGAACCGGCAGCTGCAGATCATCGTCGCCGCGGCCGTCGCCGTCGTGCTGATCATCGGCGGCGGCATCTGGTTCGCGTCCTCCGGCGGCGAATCCGACAACGACGCCAAGGGCGGCTCGTCCGGCTCCACCGAGGGCGGCACCGGCGGCGGCAAGGGGGTCGAGGGCGGCGGCTCGGAGAAGGCGTCGTCCAACACCAAGTCCACGGTCGGCTACCAGGTCCCGCTGCCCAAGGTCACCGACATCACCGATGTCACCGGCTCCTGGCTCACCGACACGGCCTATGTGAAGACGGGCCTCAACCAGATCGTCGGGTACGACCGCGACAAGGGCACCCAGCTCTGGACGATCCCGCTGGCCGGCCAGGTCTGCGCGGCGACCAAGCACGTCACGGACGAGAAGCTGACCGCGATCGCGTTCGAGCCCGCCAAGCGCACCAGCAGCAAGGACTACCAGCAGTGCACCGAGGTCGGCGTGATCGACCTGGCGGCCGGCAAGCTGGTCTGGAGCAAGTCCGTCCAGGGGTCCAACTCGGGTGACGACAAGGTGCGTTTCAGCGAGATCACCCTCAGCGGAGATACGGTCGCGGCGGGCGGCACCGACGGTGGCGCGGCGTTCGCCGTCGCCGACGGCAAGGTCCGCTGGAAGCCCGAGGTGAGCGCCGAGGGCTGCTACGACATGGGGTACGGCGGTGGCGAGGGGCTGGTCGCGGCCCGCAAGTGCGGTTCGTACGACGACCCGCAGGTCTCGATCCAGAACGTGAACCCGCTCACGGGCGCCGTGATCTCGACGTTCAAGATGCCCGCCGGGGTCAGCTACGCGGGCATCATCTCCACCAAGCCGCTCGTCGTCGCGGCCGACGTCGGTGACACCGCGACCGGCGGCAGCAGCATTTCGGACTTCTTCTCGATCGACGAGAAGACCGGCAAGCTGCGCGCCAAGTTCCCGGCGGGCAACATGGCGGCGGAGTGCGGCGCCACCGAGGTCGAGAAGTGCCAGCACATCGCGGTCGGCAACGACCGGCTCTACCTGCCGACCGAGGAGCACGACGCGCCGGGCGAGGACTACGGCGACACGAACGAGATCATCTCGTACGACCTGGCCACCGGGAAGACCACCTCGGACCGGGCCGACGCGGGCGGCACGTACACGATCTCCCCGCTCCGCATGGACGGCAACAACATCATCGCCTACAAGCGGCCCCCCTACGACAAGGGCGGCGAGATCGTCTCCATCGACGGCGGCAGCTTCAAGCAGACGGTGCTGATGCGGAACCCGTCCGACGAGTCGGTCCGTGACGCGGAGACCGGCTTCAGCGAGGACTACTCGGAGGTCCTCTACGGCGACGGCCGGCTGTTCATCTCGGACGTCATGCTGAGCGAGCCGTCGAGCGCGAGCAGCCGGAAGGAATACCTCGCGGTGATGTTCTCTGTGCACTGACGGACGCGCTGACGGACGCATTGACGGATGCGCTGACGGACGCACCGACGGTGACTGAGGTTGCCCTGACCGCGCGCTGACGGGATGCGTCGATCGGGCGTGCACGACCCGCGTCGTACGACATGATGAGCGGCCCCGCCGGATGACGGCGGGGCCGCTCACGCATGATCAGAGAGTGATCCTTTCGCGTCCCCGGAACGGCTGAATGTGCGGTCAACTTGCCCTGAACAGGACGAATTTCGCTGATCCGGGGGGCTTCTGACCGGTAAGGGGCGCGCGATGTCGAACAAGCGTGTAGCTTGCCGGGTCAGAGGCCGGGGGGCCAGGGACCAGCGGGGATGGGGGTTGCTCGATGGGCGTGCGGCTCATGGTGGTCGACGATCACAGATTGCTTGCCGAGGCGCTCGCCTCCGCACTGAAGCTGCGCGGGCACCGGGTGCTCGCGGCGGCGGCGCCGACCGCGGGCGTGGCGGAGCTGGTGGTGAGCAGGGCGCCGGAGGTGTGCCTGATGGGTACGGCGGCACCGGCGGAGCCGGGCGCGTTCGACCCGATCGTACGGATCAAGCGGGAGCGCCCGCAGGTCGCGGTCGTGGTGCTGGGCCCGGTGCCCAGCCCGCGCGGCATCGCGGCGGCGTTCGCGGCCGGCGCGTCCGGCTACGTACGGCACGACGAGCGCATCGAGGGCGTCGAGCGGGCCATGGTCAAGGCGCGGGCGGGGGAGGCGGCGGTCGCGCCGCAGCTCCTCCAGGGCGCGTTCACGGAACTGCTCAACCCGGCGGCCCAGCCGGACGACGAGGGCCAGCGGCTGCTGCGGATGCTCACCCCGCGCGAGATCGAGGTCCTCGTCCGGGTCGCGGAGGGCGAGGACACCCGGCTGATCGCGGCGGGCATGGGCATAGCGCCGAGCACGGCCAGGACCCATGTGCAGCGGGTCCTGATGAAACTGGGCGTCGGCTCCCGGCTGGAGGCCGCGGCCCTGGCGGCCCGCACGGGCCTCCTGGACCGCGCCGCCGTACTGACGACGCGCCCCCGGACGCCGACGGACGCGGAACAGGGCCCGACCGGGTGAGGGCCGGGCCCGGAAGTATGCACGGCGGGCTACTTGTTGAGGTCCAGGACGGTGACGCGCAGGCCCTCGTAGTTCTCGGGCGCGACCGTCGCGACGATCGCGCCGGCCGGCCGGTCGGCTGTCGGCGTGGCCGTGACCGCAGCGTGCGCGATGCCGATCGGCACGCCCGTCCGGGCCAGTTCGGCGACGTGGAGACTTCCGGCGAAATCCAGGTCGACGGTGTGTAACGCGTCCAGAGAGCCGGCGTGGACCCCGACTCCCTCCCGTTTGCGGTCGGCTTCGAGGAGGCAGAGCGTGGGCACGAGGAGGCGTACATCGGGGTTGCGGTAACCGCGCATGACGAGGGTCGAGGCGGGCCTGTTCCCACCGCCCAGGGCCAGCAGGGTCGGATCGTCGAGGATGAGGTGCTGAAGGCTCACGCGGCGTCCTGGATCTCGTTCGTTTCGGCGGTTCCGGCCGCGCCGTTGGCTCCGGCCGCCCCGGCTGCTCCGTTGGTCCGTGCCCCGCCGTTGGTCGCTGCCCCGCCGTTGGTCCCTGCCGCTCCGGCGGGCTCGGTGGTTTCCGCCGTTCCGCCGGCGTACGCGCGGTGGAAGGTCGCGTCGATCTTCCGCTGCAGCGCGGTCTCGTCGGCGTCGCTGACCAGTACCCCGAAGTGTTCCGAGATGTACTGCCTCGCCTCCGCGGCCCTCTCCTCCCGTTCCTCGGGTGTCAGCGTGGACTCCGCGAACTCCTGGAGCAGGGCCCTGATGGAGATGGAGCGGGACTCCGCCAGTACGGCGAGGCGGTCGCGGACGGTGTCGGGGACACGGATCATCACGTCTTTTGCGTCTTTCACGCGGCCAGGATACGTCGCGTATACGCCCCGTAATGCTCCTTCTTCGCTTCTGATCCGAACTCTTTCCTCTTGATCTCAAGGCTCTTCCCTCTTGACCTCGACTGTCGATTTGTGATTTATTGTGTTCGCTTTTGTTTGATTGGAGCGCGAGGGAGTCCCGTAGTGAAGAAGACGTCGACCCGACTCGCCGACGGGCGCGAGATCGTCTATTACGACTCCCGGGACGACGCCGTCCGCGACACCCCCGACCGCCGTCCGCTCGGCCCCGTCGCCACCACCTCCGAGATACGCCACGACCCCCTCCTCGGCGACTCCGTCGCCATCGCCTCGCACCGGCAGGGCCGTACGTACCACCCGCCCGCCGACGAGTGCCCCCTCTGCCCGTCCCGGGACGGGCGGCTCAGCGAGATCCCCGAGCCGGAGTACGACGTCGCCGTCTTCGAGAACCGCTTCCCGTCCCTCGCCGGGGACTCCGGGCGGTGCGAGGTCGTCTGTTTCACCTCCGACCACGACGCGTCCTTCGCCGACCTCGGCGACGAACAGGCCGCCCTCGTTTTGGAGGCCTGGACCGACCGCACCGCCGAGCTGGCCGAACTCCCGCAGGTCGAGCAGGTCTTCGCGTTCGAGAACCGCGGTGCCGAGATCGGCGTGACGCTCGCCCATCCGCACGGGCAGATCTACGCGTACCCCTTCGTCACCCCGCGCTCCGCGCTGATGCTCCGCTCCGTGGCCGCGCACCGCGAGGCGACGGGCCGCAACCTCTTCGACGACCTCGTGGCGAAGGAGGTCGCGGACGGGGCCAGGATCGTGCTCGACGGCGAGCACTGGGTCGCGTTCGTGCCGTACGCCGCGCACTGGCCGTACGAGATCCACCTCCACCCCAAGCGGCGCGTCCCCGACCTGCGGGGGCTCGACGACGCGGCGCGCACAGAATTCCCACAGATCTATCTGGAACTCTTGAGGCGCTTCGACCGGATCTTCGGCGAAGGTGAACCGCCCACGCCGTACATCGCCGCCTGGCACCAGGCCCCCTTCCGGGCCGCCGGGCGGGACGATTTCGCGCTTCACCTTGAGCTTTTCACCATCCGCCGCACTTCCGGCAAGCTGAAATTCCTCGCGGGTTCCGAATCCGGCATGAGTGTGTTCATCAACGATGTGCCGCCGGAGGCCGCGGCCGAGCGACTGCGAGAGGTAGCAAGCGAGTGAGCGCGAAGAAGTACCTGGTCACGGGCGGTGCGGGATATGTCGGCAGCGTGGTCGCCGCACATCTGCTGGAGGCGGGGCACGCGGTGACGGTGCTCGACGACCTCTCCACCGGCTTCCGCGCCGGGGTCCCGGAGGGCGCCGAGTTCATCGAGGGCCGTATCCAGGACGCCGCCGAGCACCTCGACCCCTCGTACGAGGCCGTGCTCCACTTCGCCGCGTCCTCGCAGGTCGGCGAGTCCGTCGCCAAGCCAGAGAAGTACTGGGAGAACAACGTCGGCGGCTCCATGGCGCTGCTCTCCGCGATGCGCTCCGCCGGCGTGCGCAAGCTGGTCTTCTCCTCCACCGCCGCGACCTACGGCGAGCCCGTCTCCACGCCCATCACGGAGACCGACCCGACCGCCCCCACCAGCCCGTACGGCGCCACGAAGCTCGCCGTCGACCACATGATCGGCGCCGAGTGCACCGCGTACGGCCTCGCGGCGGTCTCCCTGCGCTACTTCAACGTCGCCGGCGCGTACGCCGCGCGCTCCGGCGTGACGGCGGGCGAGCGCCACGACCCCGAGTCGCACCTCATCCCGCTCGTCCTCCAGGTCGCCCTCGGCACCCGCCCGTCGATCTCCGTCTACGGCGACGACTACCCGACGCCGGACGGCACCTGCGTACGCGACTACATCCACGTCGCGGACCTCGCCGAGGCCCACCTGCGCGCACTCGACGCCGCCACCAAGGGCGAGCACCTGATCTGCAACCTCGGCAACGGCAACGGCTTCTCGGTCCGCGAGGTCATCGAGACCGTACGCAAGGTCACCGGCCACCCGATCCCCGAGGTCATGGCCGCGCGCCGGGACGGCGACCCGGCCGTCCTCGTCGCCTCCGCCGAGACCGCGCACCGCCGCCTGGGCTGGGCCCCGAGCCGCGCCGACCTGGCGGGCATCGTCGCGGACGCGTGGGCGTTCGCGCGCCCCGAGCACTGACGAGCACCAGGGCTTCCACGAGCCCGCACGAGCGAAGGAGAACCAGGGTGAGCGAGAGCGGCACCAACGTCGGCGAAGCGGCCGAGGCCACGAGCGCAGGCACGGACGCGAGCACGGACACGATCGCGACCACGGCCACGGACGCGAGCACGGACATGACCGTGACCACGGACGAGGCCGGCGCGAGGGGGGCCGAGCAGTTCCGGCAGCTCTACGGCGCCGCCCCCGACGGCGTCTGGGCCGCCCCGGGACGGGTCAACCTGATCGGCGAGCACACGGACTACAACGACGGCTTCGTCATGCCGCTGGCCCTGCCGCACCGGGCCGTCGCCGCCGTGTCCCGCCGGACCGACCACGTCCTGCGCGTGCACTCCGCCGACATCCCCGGCGGCATCGTCCAGCTCGACGCCGCCGCTCTCGTCCCGCTCTCCGACACCGGCTGGGCCGCCTACCCCGCGGGCGTCGTCTGGGCGCTCCGCGAGGCGGGTCACCCCGTCGCGGGCGCCGACATCCACCTCGCCTCGACCGTCCCGACCGGCGCCGGGCTCTCCTCCTCCGCCGCGCTGGAGGTCGTCACCGCGCTCGCCCTGAACGACCTGTACGAACTGGGTCTGACCGCGACCGAACTGGCCGTCCTCGCGCAGCGCGCCGAGAACGACTTCGTCGGCGTGCCGTGCGGTGTCATGGACCAGATGGCCTCGGCCTGCTGCGTCGAGGGGCACGCCCTCCACCTGGACACCCGTGACCTGACCCAGCGCCAGGTGCCGTTCGATCTCGCCGCGAAGGGGCTGCGGCTGCTCGTCGTGGACACCCGGGTCCAGCACGAACTGGGCGACGGCGCGTACGCCGAGCGGCGCGCCGGGTGCGAGGCGGGCGCGCGGGCGCTCGGGGTGCCCGCGCTGCGGGACATCGCGTACGCGGAACTGCCCGCGGCCCTCGACCGGTTGGCGGCGCTGGGCGAGAGCGGGACCGTACGCGCGTACACCCGTCATGTCGTGACCGAGAACCACCGGGTGGAGCGGGTCATCGCCCTGCTCGACGCGGGCGACGTCCGCGCGGTCGGCCCGGTGCTCACGGAAGGGCACGCCTCGCTCCGCGACGACCTGCGGGTCTCCTGCGTGGAGCTGGACCTGGTGGTCACCTCGGCGACGGCGGCCGGCGCGCTCGGCGCCCGGATGACGGGCGGCGGCTTCGGCGGTTCGGCGATCGTCCTGGTGGAGGAGGACGAGGCCGACGCGGTGGCGAAGTCGGTCACCGAGGCGTTCGCGGCGGCGGGGTACGCGGCGCCGCGCATCTTCCCGGCGATCCCGTCGCGGGGTGCGCACCGCAGGTGACCGGGCCGGAGCGGTCGGCCGGAGCGACCACTTGGTCACCCGCCGCAGGATCGATCGTCCGTCGAACAACAGGCGTCGATATTTGTCGACTTCTGTCTCGATACGAAACTTCAGTCTCACCGTAAACAACGAGGCCAACGAGTTCTGCGAAATTCCTTCCCCTCCTGGCCGACGCCCGTACGCTGATGCACATAGCACCGGTGGGGGCCGGTGCTGATCAGGGGTGGAGACAAGCGGGTACGACGCCCGGGGTGGGGTATCAGTCAACACGTGGCGGCGGCCGCGTCATTGACGCATCCTCGTACGCCGGGCGCCGTGCTCGCGCCGTCCGCTCCCCACCTTGAGGGGGTGTCCATGGTACGTATCCGGGTTCTGGTGGTGGACGACCATCGCATTTTCGCGGAGTCGCTGGCAGCCGCACTCGCGGCCGAGCCGGACGTCGACGTCGCGGCGGCCGGCAGCGGTCCGGCGGCGATGCGCTGTCTCGACCGCGCGGCGGCGGAGGGGCGTACATTCGACGTGATGCTGGTCGACGCCGATCTCGGCGCCGCGACGGGCGGGATCGTCCCGGCCGGAGGCGGCGCGCGGTCAGCCGGCCTCGCGAACGGCGTGGCGGGCGGCCACCTGAACGGTCACGCGCCCGGCGGGCCCGTCCAGTTGCCTGCGGCGACCGCTCTGCCCGCACTGCCGGCGCCGGTCGCGCGCGCCGTACCGGACCACGGAGAGGGCGCGCCCGTCGACGGCATCTCCCTGGTCGCCGGGGTCCGTTCGGGCCAGCCGTCCGTCCGTACGGTCGTACTCGCCGAGAAGGACGACCCGCGCCGCGCCGCACTGGCGCTCCAGGCGGGTGCCTCCGGCTGGGTCGCGAAGGACTGCTCGCTGCAGCGCCTGCTCACGGTCGTACGGGGGGTCCTGCGCGACGAGACGCATCTGCCGCCCGCGCTGCTCACGGGCGTCCTGCGGGAGCTGACGGCCGCGCGCAAGCACCGTACGGAGAGCGAGCGCCTGGTCGAGTCGCTGACCCCGCGTGAACGCGAGGTGCTGCGCTGCATGGTCGCGGGCCTGGGGCGCAAGGCCGTAGCGGAGCGCCTCTTCCTGTCCCCGCACACGGTACGTACGCACATGCAGAACGTGCTGGGGAAGCTGGGCGTGCACTCCACCCTGGCAGCGGTGGCGCTGGCCCGCAGGGCGGGGGTCGGCCCGGTCGACCTGGTGCCGCGCCAGATCACCTCGGCGGGCTGACGGGGCGAGGCGGACCGGGGCGCCGGGACGCGTACTCCCGGGCTAACCAGGGATGTTGTCGAACGGGGCGGTCAACTGGCGGAGCAGTCGCGCCAGTTCGCCCCGCTGCGCGCCGGACAGCTCGGCGAGGATCGCGCGCTCCTGGGCGAGCAGTCCGGCGAGCGCCTGATCCGCGCGGTCGCGCCCCTCGGCGGTGAGCCGGACCAGCACCCCGCGCCGGTCGCTGGGGTCGGGCAACCGCTCGACCAGGCCCTTCTTCGTCAGCCGGTCGATCCGGTTGGTCATGGTGCCCGAGGTGACCAGCGTCTGGGTCAGCAGCTGACCGGGGGAGAGCTGGTACGGGTCGCCGGCGCGGCGCAGCGAGGTCAGCACGTCGAACTCCCAGGGCTCCAGGCCGTGCTCGGAGAACGCGATCCGCCGCGCGCGGTCCAGATGCCGGGCCAGCCTGCTCACGCGGCTGAGCACCTCCAGCGGCTCCACGTCGAGGTCGGGGCGCTCTCGGCGCCATGCCGCCACCAATCGGTCGACCTCATCCTCCATACCGATCAGTGTAGAGGGTCCCTCGACATGAAGTCTCTTGACGTCAAGAGATCTAAGGGTGCAGGCTGGAAAAGACCCACAGGGCCTCGGCGCCCACAGCCCCACAGCGTCCGAAGCACCCACAGGTCCTGTCCGCCGCCGCCCGCTCCGCACCAGCGAGGGAACACCGCCATGCCGTCGCCGTCCTCATCTCCCGCGCACCCCGCGCCTCCCGCCCCGGCCTGGGACCCGGCCCAGTACCTCAGGCACGCGGGCCACCGCACCCGTCCCTTCCTGGACCTGCTGGCCCGCATCCCCGACCTCCCCGGCGGTCCCGGCGGCGCACCCCGGATCGCCGACCTCGGCTGCGGCGCGGGCAACGTCACCGCGCTCCTCGCCGACCGCTGGCCCACGGCCCGCATCACCGGTTACGACAACTCGCCCGAGATGCTGGCCCGCGCGACCCAGGAGTACGCGGGCCCCACCCCCGGCGGCGGCACCCTGGACTTCCGGCCCGGCGACGCGGCGCACTGGACGCCCGGCGAACCGTACGGCCTGATCGTCTCCAACGCCGCCCTCCAGTGGGTCCCGAACCACCCCGACTCCTTCGCCCCCTGGATCGACTCCCTCGCCCCCGGCGGCACCTTCGCCTTCCAGGTCCCCGGCAACTTCACGGCCCCCAGCCACACCCTCCTCGCCGACCTGCGCGCCACCCCCCGCTGGCGGAACCTTCCGGACCTTTCCGCTCCCGGTGTCCGCACCCCCGAGGAGTACCTCACCCGCCTCATGGACCTCGGCTGCGAGACGGACGTCTGGGAGACGACCTACCTCCAGCTCCTCCCCGGCGAGGACCCGGTCCTCGACTGGGTCAAGGGCACCACCCTGCGCCCGGTCCTCACCGCACTCGCCGACGACCCGGCCGCGACCGAGGAGTTCACCACGGCCTACCGGGACCTCCTCCGCACCGCCTACCCCCGGGGCCCCCACGGCACGGTCTTCCCCTTCCGCCGTATCTTCGCGGTCGCCCGCAAGGCGGTGTGAACGGGATGCCGACACCACCCTCCTGACGTCACCCTTTCCGGTGATCGACACGGCTTCCGGTGCGGTGGGAAGGCCGGGGCTCGTAGCGTCCGGGTGTCGCTTGTGCCGTGGTGGTGCCTGCGCCCACACTTAGGAGGAGGTGCTTCACGATGACCGCTCTCGCGTACGAGGTGATTCCGGTGACGGACGACACACAGACTTCGGTGCCGGTCTCCGACCTGGACGAGTTCCTGTGGCAGACGTGGAAGACCATGGAACTCCCCGAGGGCTACCGCGCCGAGATCATCGAGGGGTCCATCGAAGTGTCGCCGACCGGTCGCCGTCGTCATATGGTGCTCATCAACCGTCTCCGGAGGGCGCTGGACGCCCATCTGGAGGGTGATGAGTATGCCGTGTGGCACGACGGCAACGTCATCCACCGCCGGAAATGCTGGATCCCGGATCTTTTCGTCGCTCCGGCCGACCCTGAGGAAAACCCTGATGAACAGGGTCTCGGTGTCGATGCCTCCGGAGTCGCGGTGATCTTCGAGGTGGTCTCCCCCGGGCACCAGAACACCGCCCGCGACCGGGACCGCAAGCGCCGCGAGTACGCCCGCGCGGGCATTCCGCTCTACGTGCTCGTCGACGACCACGACGGCGACGGAACGGTGGTCGTCCTGACGGCCCCCAACCCCGGGAAGGCCACCTACGCCGACGAGCACCGCGTCCCCTACGGCACGGACGCGATCATCCCGGACGGCCCCGCCAAGGGCTTCGCCATCGGCGAGGAGATCACCCGGGCGTAACGGCCCGAGGGCCCGCCCCGAGAGCACTGGGCAGCCCGAAAACGCGTGGCACACAGGAACGGGCGCCCCATAAGTTGGGCGCTCGTGACTGCCGACCCGGAATGCTCGCCCCACAGCTCACCTGCGTCCACCGCGTCCCCGGATCCGGCCGTGGTGGTTCCCGTAGACCTCCGTCCGGAGCAACCTGGGGCCGCCGAGGGGCTGTTCTCCGGGACGTACCGCGCCGCCACCTCCTGCTTCGCCGCGGTGATGTTCCTGACCGGGCTTGCCGCGCTGGCCGTCATCCCCACGCTGCCGACGGCCGCACGGGACCTGGACGGAGTGTCGCTCTACCCGCTGGTGGCGGGATGTTTTGTGGCCGCGAGTCTGCTCGGCGGGGTACTGGGCGGGCATTGGGCGGACCGTGCCGGGGCACAGCGTCCGCTGGCGGCGGGCATGGTGCTGGCCGTGGCCACGCTGCTGGTCTCCGGAGCCAGTACGTCGATCTGGCAGCTGGCGGCGGGACGCTTTCTGGACGGTCTGGCGGGTGGCATGGTCGCAGTCTCGGTCAACACCGCCATCGGCCAGACCTACCCGGACCATCTGCGGCCGCGCGTACTGGCGTTGATGAGCACCTGCTGGATCGTCCCGTCGCTGGTCGGCCCCCCGCTGGCGGGGCTGGTCGCCGAGTGGTGGACCTGGCGCGTGGTCTTCTTCGGCCTGGCCGCTCTCACCGCACTGCCCGCGCTGGTGGTCGTGGCCGTACTGCGGGGGCCTGCCTGGGCGGCCAGGAAGGCGCCGACAGAAGACCGGTCGCCGCGGCCCGCCCTGATGATCGCGACAGCGGTGAGCCTGGGGGCAGCGCTGGGACAGTACGGCGTCTCGGGCTGGGACATCCGCCACCTGCTGTTCGCGGCGGGCGGGTTCGCCCTGCTGGGGGTGTTCGCGTCCCGGCTGCTGCCGCCGGGCACCTGGCGTGCGGCGCGTGGCCTGCCCGCCACCGTGCTGCTGTGCGGTCTGGGCTCGGGGGTCTTCTTCACCCTGGAGGCCTACGTGCCCCTGCTGCTCGTCACCGACCGGGGCGCGCCGCCCCTGGTGATCGGCCTGGCCTTCACGGGGGCCGCCCTTGCCTGGGCCGGCTCCTCCTGGTTGCAGGGCCGCCTGCCGGCCCACCGTCCCCGCCACCATCTGGTCGTGGCCGGTGCTCTGGTACAGGCCGTGGCGGTCACGCTGGCGATCGCTGGGACACTTCCCGCGACGCCCGAGTACACCGCCGCGTCGGCCATGGTCCTCGCGGCCGTCGGCATGGGCGTGTACGCCCCCAGCCTCACCGTGCTGTCCCTCACCCACAGCCCACCCGGCCAGCAGGGCCAAGCCAGCAGCGCGATGCAGACCACGCAGAACCTGGGCCAGATCACGGTGCTGGGTGTCGCCTCCGCCGTGTTCAACGCAGGCCTGGCCGCGGGCTTGCCCGCCCCCGCCGCCTACGGCGCCGCCTTCGGACTCCTGCTCGCGCCGTGCACCCTGGCCGTCCTGCTCGCCGCTCGTACCGCCCGTACCGCTCCGAGATGACTACGAGCGCGGCCCGGCCTCCAGGAAGCGCCGGAGGGAGCCCGCCATACCGGTGACGAAGGCGTCGCGGGCCTGGTCGCCGACGAGGTCGAGGGAGAGGTACGGGTTCAGGTCCTCCAGCTCGACCAGGAGAAGACCGCCGTCCGGGGTGCGGCAGGCGTCCACCCGTTGGATGCCGTGGTCGAGCGTGTTCCAGTCGATGAAGCTCCGGGCGAAGACCAGATCGGCCTCCGTGGGCGTGTAGGGCTCAAGGAGCCAGCGCCGTTCGGGGTCGGGGGCGTGCAGCGCGTACTGGAAGGCGTCGTCGATGTAGTAGAAGGACACCTCGTACCGGAAGTCGACGCGTGGCTGGACCAGAATGTCGCCGTAGGCGAGACCGTCGAGTTCGTCCCGGGACACGAAACGGAGCCCGATGGAGTCGGCTCCGGCCTTCGGCTTGACCGCGTACTGCTCGGCGGTGGGCAGCAGGCCCAGGTCGGCGGGCCGGTCGACGGTGGGGATGACCGGGTGACCGGCCGCGCTCAGGTCCAGCAGATACTGCTTGCCGGCCATGTCGGCCCTGCCGTTCAGCGGGTTGTAGACCCGGGCGCCCTGTGCCACGGCCCGTGCCCGGAAGGCGTCGTACTCGCCGCGGTAGTGCAGCACCGGCCCGGTGTTGCGGACGACCGCCGCGTCGAAGCGGTCCAGCAGAGCCGCCGCGTCAAGCGGATGGCACACGGCGATGTCGAAGTCCGCGCGGAGCCGCGAGGCCAGGAAGACATCCTCGTCGCCGTAGCGGGGCCGCCCCGCGGCCCGGTAGCCGAGATCGGTCACGTAGAGAAGGCTGGGGCGGGCGGACACGTGCCTCTCCTCTGTCGGCGAGCGCCCATTTTGTCAGATGAACTGCCTGCGCTCCGGGCGCCGATGACGCGGAGGCCGTCGCCGCGGTGGGGCGAGGAGCCGAAACGCGGCTAAGGCGGTCGAGGCTCCCCGGGGCGCGGGGCCGGAGTACGGGTCAGAGGGCGTCCAGAGCCTCTCCCGTGATGTCGATGTCGACGGTGAACGGGACGCCGGTCCTGAGGCGGTCGTGATGGATCCCTGTCAGCGCGTACGCCTTCGTCACCGGGTCCAGCTCGTAGACCCGTACGACCGGGTGCTCGTCCGCGCCGGCCATCTCCACCAGCCAGTAGTGCGGGATACCGGCCGCCGCGTACTTCCGCGGTTTGGTGGTCTTGTCGCGGTTCTCGGACTCCGGTGAGACGACTTCTACGGCCAACTGGAGACACCCGACCGGGAAACTGTCCTGCTCCAGGCCGGTGACCGCTTCGGCGCGGACGACCGATACATCGGGTTCGGGGGCGTTACGCCCGTCCAGGATCACCGTCATCTGCCGCTCGACCGACAGGTCCGGCGGCCGGGTATCGCGCAGACCGCTCACCAGCAGATCGACCATGACGCTGTGGAAATCCTGCTGCGGGCTCCGGAACACCAGACGTCCGTCGATCGACTCGGTGTGCGGCGGAAGGTCCGGCACGGTGAACAGATCGTCCACGGTGTAACCGTCCGGCGGAGGTACGGGCCGGGGCGCGGCCTCCGGGGCGTCCACTGTTTCTTCCATGGACGGAATGTTCGACCCTGGGCCCTCCGGCAGGGCCGTAAGAACCACGACGTCACCGGAACGAGTGATCAGCGGCCCCTCGGCCCCGCCCCGCCCCCGCTCAGATCTTTCGCCTGCCTATCAGCTTCGGCTTCGGCTCCAGGTTCTCCAGGCCGTGCCACGCCAGGTTCACCAGGTGCGCCGCCACCTCCGACTTCTTCGGGCGGCGCGCGTCCACCCACCACTGGCCCGTCAGGGCCACCATGCCGACCAGGGCCTGCGCGTACAGCGGGGCCAGCTTCGGGTCGAAGTGGCGGTTCTTGAACTCCGTGCCGAGGATGTCCTCGACCTGCGTGGCGATGTCGCTGATCAGCGAGGCGAACGTGCCCGTCGACTGGGCGACCGGCGAGTCGCGGACCAGGATGCGGAAGCCGTCCGTGTACGTCTCGATGTAGTCGAGCAGCGCGAACGCCGCCTGCTCCAGCAGCTCCCGCGGATGGCCGGCGGTCAGGGCGCTCGTGACCATGTCCAGGAGCTGGCGCATCTCACGGTCCACGACCACCGCGTACAGGCCCTCCTTGCCGCCGAAGTGCTCGTAGACGACGGGCTTGGAGACCCCGGCCTTCGCCGCGATCTCCTCCACCGACGTCGCCTCGAAGCCCTTCTCCGCGAAGACCGTCCGGCCGATGTCGAGAAGCTGCTCACGCCGTTCCGCGCCGGTCATCCGGACCCGGCGGGTCCGCCGGCCCGTCGCGGGACGGGACTTCTCCGTGCTGGACTGCTTGCTCGTACCGCCGTCGATCGCCACGGTGCCCATCATGCCTTGGCGGGTGCGCTCTTGCGCCGGGAGTCCAGACGCGAGGCGCTCGGCCAGCGGGCGTCGCTCGCCCAGCCCAGCACCTCGAACCAGCGGATCAGCCGCGCGCTCGAATCGAGCTGCCCCCGCTCCACGCCGTGCCGGGCGCTCGTCGGGTCCGCGTGGTGCAGGTTGTGCCACGACTCACCGCAGGACAGCACCGCCAGCCACCACACGTTGCCCGAACGGTCCCGCGACTTGAAAGGCCGCTTGCCGACCGCGTGGCAGATCGAGTTGATCGACCAGGTGACGTGGTGCAGCAGTGCCACCCGCACCAGCGACCCCCAGAAGAACGCCGTGAACGCGCCCCACCAGGACATCGTCACCAGACCGCCCACCAGCGGCGGCACCAGCAGCGAGACAACCGTCCACAGCGCGAACTGACGCGACACCGCGCGGATCACCGGATCCTTGATCAGGTCGGGGGCGTACTTCTGCTGCGACGTCTGCTCCTCGTCGAACAGCCAGCCGATGTGCGCCCACCACAGCCCCTTCAGCAGCGCGGGCAGCGTCTCGCCGAACCGCCACGGCGAGTGCGGGTCGCCCTCCGCGTCGGAGAACTTGTGATGCTTACGGTGATCCGCCACCCAGCGGACCAACGGCCCCTCCACGGCCAGCGACCCCGCCACCGCGAGCACGATCCGCAGCGGGCGCTTCGCCTTGAACGCGCCGTGGGTGAAGTAACGGTGGTAGCCGATCGTCACGCCATGGCAGCCGATGTAGTACATCGCCACCATCAGGCCCAGATCCAGCCAGCTCACACCCCCCCACGACCAGGCCAGCGGCACCGCCGCCAGCAGGGCCAGGAACGGCACCACGATGAAGAGCAGCAGCGCGAACTGCTCAAGAGAGCCCTTGCTCTCCCCGCCGATCGTGGCGGAAGGTAGTGGGGTGGATCCGGAGGGTGACGGCTGGGGGGAATCGTTCATCACGTCGGGAGGCGTGGACATGGGGATCCCTGGGGTGAGGTGGGGAGATGGGGGCGTGGGGGTGCGGGGAGGCGGGAGCGTGGGGGGAAGTGGGGGCGCGGGGGGAGGTGGGGCGTGAGGGGGGAGGTGGGGTGTGGGGGCGGCGGTGGCGCCTGGGGGGTCGGCGGTGGGGGAAATCGGACAGAAGCCCGGATACAGGTGCGTAACCTACGGCAACGTAAGTATGGCAGTGCCGAACCACGAGGCAAGAGGGCTGTGGATAACGTCAGGCGAAGGCCACCTATCCTTGGATCGTCGGACAGCGCGGTCCGCAAAGTCTCCAGAACCCCTCCAGACGTGCTCAAACACTGCAAGGAGCCGCACCTGTGAGCAGTGCCGACCAGACCCCATCCGCCAACGCGGAGCTCCGCTCAGACATCCGCCGTCTTGGTGACCTCCTGGGCGAAACCCTCGTACGGCAGGAAGGCCCGGAGCTCCTCGAGCTCGTCGAACGGGTCCGCGCCCTCACGCGCGAGAACGGTGAAGCCGCCGCCGAGCTTCTCGGGGACACCGATCTGGAAACCGCGGGCAAGCTGGTCCGCGCCTTCTCCACCTACTTCCACCTCGCCAACGTCACCGAGCAGGTCCACCGCGGCCGCGAGATGCGCGAGCGCCGCGCCGCCGAGGGCGGCCTCCTCGCCCGCACCGCCGACCGGCTCAAGGACGCCGACCCCGAGCACCTGCGCGAGACCGTCAAGAACCTCAACGTACGGCCCGTCTTCACCGCGCACCCCACCGAAGCCGCCCGCCGCTCCGTACTCAACAAGCTCCGCCGCATCGCCGAGCTCCTCGACGCCCCCGCCCTCGCCTCCGACCGGCGCCGCCACGACCTGCGGCTCGCCGAGTCCATCGACCTGATCTGGCAGACCGACGAGCTGCGCGTGGTACGGCCCGAACCCGCCGACGAAGCCCGCAACGCCATTTACTACCTGGACGAACTGCACGTCGGCGCCGTCGGCGACGTACTCGAAGACCTCGTCGCCGAACTCGAACGCGTCGGCGTCGAGCTGCCCCCCGGCACCCGCCCCCTCACCTTCGGCACCTGGATCGGCGGCGACCGCGACGGCAACCCCAACGTCACCCCCGAGGTCACCCGCGAAGTCCTGATCCTCCAGCACGAGCACGGCATCACCGACGCCCTCGAACTCGTCGACCAGCTCCGCGGCCAGCTCTCCAACTCCATCCGCTACACCGGCGCCACCGACGAGCTCCTCGACTCCCTCCAGAACGACCTCGTCCGGCTCCCCGAGATCAGCCCCCGCTACAAGCGCCTCAACGCCGAAGAGCCCTACCGCCTCAAGGCCACCTGCATCCGGCAGAAGCTCGTCAACACCCGTGAGCGCCTCGCCAGGAACATCCCCCACGAGAACGGCCGCGACTACCTCGGCACCGCCGAGCTCCTCGACGACCTCACCCTCATCCAGACCTCCCTGCGCGAACACCGCGGCGGCCTCTTCGCCGACGGCCGCATGGACCGCACCATCCGCACCCTCGCCGCGTTCGGCCTCCAGCTCGCCACCATGGACGTACGGGAACACGCCGACGCCCACCACCACGCGCTCGGCCAGCTCTTCGACCGCCTCGGCGAGGAATCCTGGCGGTACGTCGACATGCCCCGCGAATACCGGCAGAAGCTCCTCGCCAAGGAACTCCGCTCCCGCCGCCCCCTCGCCCCCACCCCGGCGCCGCTCGACGCCGCCGGCGAGAAGACCCTCGGCGTCTTCCACACCGTCCGCCAGGCATTCGAACGCTTCGGACCCGAAGTCATCGAGTCCTACATCATCTCCATGTGCCAGGGCGCCGACGACGTCTTCGCCGCCGCCGTCCTCGCCCGCGAAGCCGGACTCCTCGACCTCCACGGCGGCTGGGCCAAGATCGGCATCGTGCCGCTCCTCGAAACCACCGACGAGCTGCGCGCCGCCGACATCATCCTCGACGAGATGCTCGCCGACCCCTCCTACCGGCGCCTCGTCTCCCTGCGCGGCGACGTCCAGGAGGTCATGCTCGGCTACTCCGACTCCTCCAAGTTCGGCGGCATCACCACCTCCCAGTGGGAGATCCACCGCGCCCAGCGCCGCCTCCGCGACGTCGCCCACCGGCACGGTGTACGGCTGCGCCTCTTCCACGGCCGCGGCGGCACCGTCGGCCGCGGCGGAGGCCCCTCCCACGACGCGATCCTCGCCCAGCCCTGGGGCACCCTCGAAGGCGAGATCAAGGTCACCGAACAGGGCGAGGTCATCTCCGACAAGTACCTCATCCCCTCCCTCGCCAGGGAGAACCTGGAACTGACCGTCGCCGCCACCCTCCAGGCGTCCGCCCTGCACACCTCGCCCCGCCAGTCCGACGAAGCCCTGGCCCGCTGGGACTCCGCCATGGACATCGTCTCGGACGCCGCGCACGGCGCGTACCGCACCCTCGTCGAGGACCCCGACCTCCCCGCGTACTTCTTCGCCTCCACCCCCGTCGACCAGCTCGCCGACCTCCACCTCGGCTCCCGCCCCTCCCGGCGGCCCGACTCCGGCGCCGGCCTCGACGGCCTCCGCGCCATCCCGTGGGTCTTCGGCTGGACCCAGTCACGGCAGATCGTGCCCGGCTGGTTCGGCGTCGGCTCCGGCCTCAAGGCGCTGCGCGCGGCCGGCCCCGACACCGTCCTCGACGAGATGCACGAGCACTGGCACTTCTTCCGGAACTTCCTCTCGAACGTCGAGATGACGCTCGCCAAGACCGACCTCCGGATCGCCCGCCACTACGTCGACACCCTCGTTCCCGACCACCTCAAGCACGTCTACGAGGCGATCGAGGCCGAACACGCCCTCACCGTCCAGGAAGTCCTCCGTATCACCGGCGGCGAGAAGCTCCTCGACTCCAACCCGGTGCTCCAGCAGACGTTCGCCATCCGCGACGCCTACCTCGACCCGATCTCCTACCTCCAGGTCTCGCTGCTGGCCCGCCAGCGCGCCGCCGCCGAGCAGGGCGCACCCCCGGACCCGCTGCTGGGCCGGGCCCTGCTGCTCACGGTCAACGGGGTCGCGGCGGGACTCCGCAACACCGGCTGACACAGCCGTTCACGCGGGGCCGATGTGCGACTGCCCCCGTGGCGGGTACCAGGGCTCCGCGCGGGGGGGAGAGCCGAATCGGCAGAAGACGGTGCGCCGAGAGCGAACGGGGCCCCCGCAGCAGACACAGGG